>JBNKGC010000008.1:0-62320 GCA_050289625.1 Polyangiaceae bacterium
TGCGGCGCGAAGGCTGGCGACCTGAAGGCTCGCGGCCTGAGGGCGATGCAGGGTGGGTCGAATCGCTGCCGTTGTCCGCCATGTGCAGCGAATGATAGGCTGGCGCGCAGTCATCCGCAGCCTTCGGTTTCGGGACAGGGAGCGTTCATGCGGTGGAAGATCATCTTCGTCAATGGCGGCATCGTTTTGGTTCTGGCGGTGCTGACGTACTTCCTGCTGAAGACGTCGCTGGAAAACGTCGTCGCCAACCGCGCCGAGCAGAAGCGCGAGCTCAATCGCGCTCTGCAGGCTGCAGAGTCGCAACTGTCGCTCGATGCCCTTCGCATGGAGCGGTGGCTCGATCGAAAGGTCGAGGAACCCAGGCTGAAGGGAGTGTTTGCCGGGGGCACGGCGAATGCGCGCAGCGAGGCTGCGACGGCTGAAGCCAACCGTCTTCGGGATCAAATCGTCGCCGTGCCGGCCTTCTCGAACATGGCTCCATCAATGGTTCTGTTCGTCGACGAGAGCGGTGTCGGGCTTGGGAGAAACGGCTCCCAGCTGATGCGAGGTGATCGTGTTGGGGATGCCTACCCCTCGCTCAAGGACGCACTGAAGGCGGGGTCCACCGCCAGCGACGTTTGGATCAACCCTGAACGTCAGGAGCAGATGTTGGTGAGCTACGCTCCCCTCCGAGGCGACGACGGCGACGTGCTCGGTGCGCTGGTCGTCGGCACGCCTCTGAACGACGGACGACTGGAACGCACGAGCGAGCTCACGAGCGGGCAGTCCCTGGCGTTCGTTCGAACCCACGACGGTGCGGCCTCGACGGTGGCCGCGACCGGGAACGGGGTGAGCGGCACCAAGAACGCGGCGGTGCAAAAGGGTGCCATTCAGGCGGTCAGCTCCAGCAACCTGACTCAGGTCCCCCAAGTCATCGATGGGCGTTGGTACGGAGCGATTCGGCTGGGAGGGTACGGGGACAGCTCGGCGGCCATCGTTGGTTCGGTGCCTGCGTCGCGGGTGGACAGCATCCGTTCGTTGCTCTGGCCAGTGTTCGCCGTGGCAGGACTCGGTTTGTTCCTGGTCGCAGTCGGGGGCGTCATGTTGGGCAACTACATCTCGCGCCCCGTAGCCGACATGGAGGAGGGGCTCCTCCTGATCATGAATGGGCATCAGGACCTCCGAATCGAGCTGGCTCATGATGAGCTGGGCGGACTGGCATCCCGCATCAACGCATTGCTGAACACCCTCCTCGGTGTTCCCGAAGACAACACCGACGAGCACGGTCGTCCGTCGACCGCACCCTCTGGAAGCGATTTCAACGAGGCGTTGGCGGTCGATGAGACGTCGGTGTCCGCTCCGGAGCCCGAGGTCGATGTGCAGGTGGCCCGCGTCCTGGCAGCTCTTTCCGCCGACGAGTACTATGCGAACCTCTACGGCGACTACATCGCTGCCAAGCGCAAGCTCGGCGATCCGGTGGATCACATCACTCAGGACGCCTTCCGCACCCGGATCGTGCGCAGCGAGCAGGAAATGCTCGTCAAGTACGGGCGTCCGGTTCGATATCGAGCTGAACTGAAGGGGGCCGGTGTGGTCCTGGTGGCAGTGCCTTTGGTCGACGCGACAGGCTGACTTTTTTCGGCCCCCCTGGATGGGGAAATCAACTGCGGAGCGGACCTGTACGCCACCGCGATCCGAGCTATAAGGCGCTCGACCTTACGGTGACGAGACATGGGATTGTTCGACTTCTTCAAGAAGAGCGAGTCGGGCGCGAGCAGCAAGCGTGAACGTGAGCTCGCCCGCCTCGGCAAGATGATTGGGAACAAGCTGTCGCAGAACCTGGACCGCCAGGATGCGCTCGAGCGACTGGCCCAGGATGCCAGCCCCGAAGCCGCGGCTGTTCTGCTCACGCGGTTTTCATGGAATCTTGATCCCTCGATCACCGACCAGGAAGAGAAGAATCTCGCCGTGAGTGGGATCGTGGCCGCCGGAAAGGGGGCTCTCGAGCCGATTCGTCGCCACTGTGCCCGAGCGGAGAGTCTGACCTGGCCGCTCAAGGCACTCCGGCAAATCCTGAGCGGCGATGAGTTGATTGAGGAACTTCTTACGCTTCTGGATCAGTTCGACACGGACTACATGCGAGATCCCCAGCCCAAGCTCCAACTCGTCCAGGCACTTGGCGAGTACCCCTGTGAGGACGTGCGTATCGCCGTGGAGCCCTTCTTGGACGACGTCAACGAGGCTGTGCGATTCGCGGCCGTGACCACCGTCTTTTCGGTCGGTGACGTGCGCAGCGTCGACAGCCTGGCAGCTGCGCTCGGCGGGGAAGAGTCGCTCCGGGTGCGGAACCGCATCGCTGCAGGCTTGGCGGAGCGCGGCTGGGAGCTACCGGACGCACTCCTCGGCAAGTGCGAGCGAGAACTCCCCCAGGAGTTCAAGTTGGACGGGCGAAAGATCCGCTCCAACGTGTGAACGGCGCCGGTGGGGGCCGTAGCAGCGGCCGGTCTCTCGAGATCCGGCTTGCTACGCGGTCGGCTATCTCAAACCGGCCCTACCGCAGGATGCCATCGAGGTGCTCGTTACGCGGGACGCGTCGTTTCCGAACCTGCCAGCGTGACGAGCCCTGAGGTCCCGCCCGTTGCTCGCCAAGGGGGACGTAAGTCTCTCTCGCTCGAAACAACGAAAAACGCCCCCGCACGAGGCGGAGGCGCTTTTCGTCGTTCGAGCCGACGCAGCGGACGTTACTCGCTGACCTTGTACTCGAACGGGACGTACATGTTGAAGCTCACCGTGATCATCTGGTGATACTGGTACTGGAGATCCGCGTCGCTGATGGCTCCATCCGGGAAGGCATCGTCTTTGCCCCGGCCAGCCGTATCGAAACCACCTGGGTTCCAGGCGAACGGAAGACCGCGATACTCGGCGCCAATGGCCGACCACTTGTTGATGTAGAAGGTGAGTCCCAGCCCAAACGTCGGCGCGATCGTGGTGCGGTTCGCCAGCTCGAACGACTCCGGGCTGTCGCACGACCCTGTGCTACAGTCTCCTCTATCCTGCAATCCGATGAAGGCAGGGCCGCCGAAGAAGTACAGGTCGGTGTCGACGTAGATACTGCTGAAGAGACCCAACTTGCCGCGGAAGGGGACTGCCGTCAGCTGTGGCGAGATGACGTAGTCGATGCCCGCCAGCTGGTCGCGAAAGTCCTGACCGACGTTGGCCGCCGTGAGGCGGCAGTCGAGGTTCTGCCCCTGCTGGGCGCAGGTGGTCTTTCGCTCCTCGTTCACCTCCTGGATGTTGTCCGAAAGCGCGGTGGGGAGCTTTAGCGAGCCGTGGGCACCCCAAGCGCCGATCGCCAGCCAGTCGGTGATGTTGTAGTTCAGCCGTGCTCCGAACAGGATGTGCCGCTGATATTCGTCGAGCAGCGTAAAGGTGACGTTCGGCGCAACCTCGAAGCGACCCTTTCGGTAGAGGCGCAGCTTCCGCACGGCCGGTGCTCCCGCCAGCGGACCACTCACCTGAATCTCCTGAGCCTGCGCACTCTCAGCCAAGCCTAAGAACGCGAAGCCGGCAGCGAGCGCCGCCGCGAGGCGGCCTTTCATCTTCGATGCGGTCTTGATGCTCATCGTAGTCTGTCCTCGCCCTTCGCCTGTCATTTCGCTGCCGTTGAGTCGGCACCGGCCTTGGGGAGGCGGTACTCGAACGAGAACGGGATGAAGATAGACGCAAAGAGCTGCGCCTGGACGTTGTTCGTGAGGGAAGAGTCACCCAGCCAGGTGTCCTGATTGGTCGGATCGGCCGTGTCTTCTTCGAGATTCTCGAGCTTGTCGATGAAGATGTAGTCCCTGATCTCTGCTCCCAAGGCCAACCAGCGGCTGGTGAAGATCTTCAAACCGATGCCGGCGTTCACCGACACTTTGGGTTCGAACTCGAAGTTGCGGTTGTCGGGGTCGATGACCGGAATGGGTCGCGTGCTGATCGCACCCACGCCGCCCACGATGTAGGCGTCGTAGTGAAAGATGAAGTCGCCGAAGCCGGCGAACTTTCCGTTTGCGGGCACGTACGTGAAGTTCAGCGCTGCGGCCCAGTCGTACTCGGTCAGCGGAACCGCGACGCGCGCCGCGCGACGAACCTGGGCGTTGAAGTCGGAGTCGACGTTGAACGCCCCGTAGTAGTTCCCGTTCAAGCCGATCGCGAGGACCTCAGTGATGTAGTAGTTGAGGGCCAGGCCGGGTCCGGGGTGACTGACGAACTGATCGTTGAGCGTGATACCCCAGTACGGCTGAAGTTCGAAGCGGCCCTTCTTGATGATGAAGCGCTGCTGCACCGCGAGGATCTTTTCGTTCAGCGGCTTCTTCGCTTCGTCCGCCATGTTGAGGGTCGGGCAGGCGGCCGGATCGATGGCGCAGATGTCCTCGCCTTCGCCTTCCTCCTCATCTTCGAATTCGTCGCCGGCGTCGGCTTCCTCGCCTTCGCCTTCGGCTTCCTCGCCTTCGCCTTCGGCGCCGGCTTCCTCAGCGGACTCGTCGACAGCTTCCTCGTCGTCGTCTTGCGCCCAGCTCGTCGTGGGGAGTGCCCACAATGCAGCTGCTGCAAGGAGCGCGATGCGAGAGTTCTTCATCGATGCCTCTTAATCTTCCTGAAGGTCAGCCGGCGAACGGGACGAACCGCTCGAGAAATACGGGTGTGGGTCACCGTGGGGCGAACTGCAACCCCGTGTAACTATTGAAAAAAATGGCCAACCCCAAACGCCGCGGGACTATATCACGCGGAATTTCCGCCGATCAACAACCAAAACTTTCCAATCTAGGCGGCAGCACCCTCGCCGTCCGGTCCTAACAATGCTTCCACAAACGCTTCCGGGGAGAATTCGTGGAGGTCATCCGCGCGCTCTCCCAGCCCCACATAACGAACCGGAACACGAAGGGTGTCACAGATCCCTAGAATCATTCCGCCTTTGGCGGTGCCGTCGAGCTTCGTGAGGACGATGCCCGAGAGGTCCAAGGCTTCCGCAAACTCCTTGGCTTGCGCGAGAGCGTTCTGACCGTTGGTGGCGTCGATCACGAGCAACGTCTCGTGCGGCGCACCAGCGAGCGCCTTCCCGGCGCTCTTGGCGATCTTCTGCATCTCGTTCATCAGGTTGGTCTTCGTGTGCAAGCGACCCGCCGTGTCGGCCAGGACGACGTCCACACCGAGCTCCTCGGCCTTGCGGATTGCATCGAAGATCACGCTGCTGGGGTCGGCGCCGTCCTTGCCGGCAACGACTTCACAGCCGACGCGCTGGCCCCAGACCTTGAGCTGTTGAACGGCCGCAGCGCGAAATGTGTCTCCAGCCGCGAGCAGCACCTGCTTGCCCTGCGCCGTGAGCTTCGTGGCGAGCTTTCCGATGGTGGTCGTCTTTCCGGCGCCGTTCACTCCGACGAGCAAAACCACCGTCGGCCTGGCCCGCACGGTGATTCCGCCGGCCCGACCCTCGACATGGAGGATGCGCCGAGCTTCGCCGCGTAGCGCATTCCAGACCTTCACGTCGTCGTCGAGGTCACCTTTGGCGAGCCCGTCCTTGATGCGGTCGAGGATCGATTCGGTCGTGGAGACACCGACGTCGGACGTCAGCAAGACCTCCTCGATATCACCGGCGACCTCCTCGTCCAGCTCGCGTTCCCCTTGGAAGAGCGAGCGGAGGCGTCCGAAGAAGCCTTCAGCACCGCGCGATTTCGCGAGGCCTCGTCGCATGCTCTGCACATCGACGACGGGAGCTTCTTCTTCCTCGATCGGGGCTTCGACCGGGAGCGACTCCACCGACGGCTGCGAAGAGACCGCCGCCTCGGCTCCGGGCGGTCGCGGGCTCGTGACTTCCGACACTCGCTCAGCTGGTTCAGCTTTCGGTGCGACGGGGGAGGGGGGTGGCGTCGCCGGCTTCTCTTGCACGAGAGGCCTTTGCTCAGCCGGCGGTTCCTCGACGGTGGGTCCTTCGGGGCCGCCACGTTTCTTTAGAACGAGGAAGGCGACGACGAGGACGATCGCCACAATAAGAACGAGAGCTATTTCCATCGCTTCGCGGACCCCAGCGCTCGACGTGAACGTGAGCTCGCGGACTATAGAAACCGCACATCGAGTGCGTCAATGGGCGCTCACGAAAAGGAGGCCTCGAGTTTCGGCTATTTCGGCGCGCCTCGCCTTACCGGGGGCTCTCGCCCTTACCGGGGCTCTCGTCCTACCGGGGCTCTCGCCCTTCCAGTTGACGTTCGGTTTCCTCCTTGGGGTCGGAAGGTCCGTAGACCGCCTCCTCCACGGAACGCGCCCAGTCGGCGGTGAGCTCTTCTCCACGAAGGTCAGCGGTGAGTGCGACCTGCCGCGGCGTCGGAGGCCGCCCGGTGTACCACGGCTTTCCGCGCCTCTCGGCCCACGCGATTAGGCGTGTCAGAAGCGCGCGTCGCCGCGCGACGAGGTGGACGGTCAGAGTGCCGCGCGCTGGAAGTGGGCGATCGAGCGTCGAATAACCCGCTGCTGCGACGCGGAGACGAGTGGCGTCGGGGGTGTCACGGGTCCAGTCGGCCGTGAAGGCTCCGCTCCGATCCGTGGTCACTTGCTCCAGGACGACCTCACCCTCGAGACCGGGGGCGAGGATGGTGAGCTCCGCCCCGGAGAGCGCCTCGCCCGTGTGTGCATCTCGCACGGTTCCCGCGTAGCCCCGGGCGTCGCTCTCATCGACCGCGAGTTCTTCGCGACCGGGAGGCCTTGGCGGCTCCGCCGACCGGGCGCGCTTGCGTTCGGCGGGGCGAGTCCACAAGACGGCGATCCACGCGAGGATTCCGGCGGCCGCCACGAACCAGGGGAGCTGTCGCCACACGCTCGCCGGACGCAGCTCAACCACGGTATGGGCGGGGGGCCCGGGGAGCCACCAGGGAGCACTGCTGACGTACACGAGTTCGATGGATACCGGCTCGGGTGTAGACCCGGACGGAGTGCGGCCCGGTAGTCGGACGAGCAGGCGAGCGCGTCCGTTTGCGACAGAGGCGGTGCTGATGGGATTTCCGTCGAGTCGAGCCTCCACGCTGCCACCATCGACCTCTCCGGTCACGGTGCGGGCGAGAACCTCGACCTCGATGCCGTCCTGCGCGTCGCCGGCATGCCTGTCTCCGACCGGCGAGAGCTCGACGAATGCGGTCTTCGTGATGCGCTTGCGGGCCTCCTCGCCGGCGAGACCTTCGGGCCGCTTGATACGCGCGACGAGCAGAGCCGCCCCCGGCGCTCCGAGCGCGTCGCTCGAAAGTTCGAACCGAGCGCGTTCCCCGACGTGGGTGCGGCTCGTCGCCAGGGGGACCAACTCTCGATGCGGTGCCTCCAGGCCGAGCTCCACGATCAACTCCGCTTCGACGAGGGACTCGCGGGACGGACCGGGAAACCGAAGACGGGTCGATACCTCGACGGCGTGCGTCGGAGTGTTCAGGCTCAAGACGTGGGGCGCTTGGACGAAACGGAGCTCGATTGCCTGGCGTTCGGGAGTCGCTGCGACGGAGAGAGAGGCGCTGCCGAGGAGATGCTCGGGGTCGGTGTACCCCAGGCCGATGCTGCCGGAACCGGGCGTATCCGGTAGCTCGAAGCAAAACCTGCCTTCCGCGTCGGTCGCGACCGCGAGCTCGTCGTCGCTGGTCGCGGGTGGCGCCGGGTAGCTCGGACAAGGGATGATGTTGCGCGGAGGAAGAGCGGCCCCGACCCGGGTGAGATCGACGTCGATCCGGGCGCCGCTCACGGGGCGGTCGCCATCGTCGGCCAGACGGCCCTCGACGCGGGGACCCGCATGCCCAGGCAGGGTGGTCGCTCGAATCGTTGCTGAACCCAGAACCCGAAGAGGCTGGCGCGATTCGGCGAGGAGCGGGCTGGTTACCAGAATCGCGGATAGCCCCCAGAGCATCAGGAGCACAAGCACCCGGTGCGGGGAATTGTTACACTTGGCTCGACGCCGGAACGAGCGGGGGAGTCGAGGCGTCACGAGTCCGTTCCGATGAGCGGTTGTCCTCGGCCGATCGGGTTTCGGGCGAGAGATCCCTGGATGATCGCGATCACCTGGGGGGGCGACGAGGGGCGAAGTCTTCGAGAACACCGGTGCGTTCGGGATGGGGCACGGAGCGTCGACCGATGGGGACCGGGGCGGCGCGGAGCGAGCTACCGAGACTCTACACCATCGCCTGCCATTCTCACCCTCCGCCAACGGTCGCGCGGCACGGGCTTAATCGCGCGATGGGCGGGCGACGTTGCCGCAGCGGCCCAACGCAGTCGGTCGATCGAGCGCCGGCGTGGGATCACCGGGTAGTCGGAGCCTCCTGTCGTACAACGTTTCAGAGGGTGGGTTGATGGCTTCGCCTATCTCTCACATTGAAACGACAGGCATTGCATTCTCCTCTCGCGCCGGGAAGATTGGCCCGCGGACTGACGAAGTAAATACGGTCCCTCCGAATCTTCCCTCCCACCGTGGTATCGTCTCCGAGAATGCACCGACTCTTCCCACGTCTCCTCCTCGCCGGCGCGCTGCTCTTTTCCACTGGAGCCTGGGCCAAGTCGGATGTGGACAAGCAGATTGCTCTGCTCCGCACGAGCGAGGACTTTCGCGTGCGAACTCAGGCAGCGCTGTCCCTCGGTGCGTCACACGACAAGCGAGCTCTCGTGCCGCTGTGTCACGGTCTCGGCGACACGAATCGCACCGTGCGCATCGCCGCGGCATCAGGCATCGCTCGGCTGAACCTGGGGGGCAAGGCTTGCCTCGAGCGGCGTCTGGAGGCGGAGAAGGACGCGAAGGTCAAAGCATCGATTCGCCGCGCTCTCGACCAATTGGCGGGCGGTGGCGCCGAGGAAGCCGGACCGGTGATCGACGGCTCGACCAAGTACTACATCGCGCTCGGGCCGGCCTCGAAGAAGCCCGAAGTGGCCGGCGCGGTCCGCTCCGCCATGGCGAAGCAGGCCGGGGAACTGGATGGCTACGCCGTCGCTCCCAAGGCGGAGACCGCGGCCGAAGCAAGAAAAGTGTTGGCGAAGTACGAAGGCGTGAAGGCCTTCTACCTCGCCCCCAAAGTGCAGAAGCGCTACAGCGACGGAAACCTCACGGTGAAAATCTCCGTCGCGATGCTGACCTATCCAGACAAGGCCGTCTTGGGTCAGTTCTCCGTCAAACTGACGCAGCAGGGTGTGTCCGAGCCGGATCCGGAAGCGGAAAAGGAGCTGATCGCCCTCGCCGCGGAGAGTGCCATGCAGAAGTTCGCGCAGACCGCGCATCGTCTGGGGTCATGACGGAGGTTTCTTGCAGCTCTCGTCCGCAGCGCCGTACGATCGTGTCAGGCTGTGCTTGGGCTCTCTGGTTCGAGAGCCGCGGTTTGCGCCTCGAGGCGGCCGCCACGCATGCAGCTACGGGGATCACCGCTTGCGGTGGTCTCATCATGACTCCCTGGAGCTTTCATCATGGGTGAAGCAACGATGCCAGCTGGCGGACGACGACAGCGCAAGGTCAGAAATTTCCTGCTCGATCGCGGGTTCCAACTCAAATACGCTGGGTACCTCGTCGCGATCGCCTTTCTTCTGAGCGCGTCTCTCGGCGTCGTGCTGTGGCGCACCAGCGAAGCCGTCGTCGACCAGAGCCGTCAGAACGTCGCTCGGGGGGAGGAAATCGTCACTCTCGGAAAGGAAGTCGTCTCCGAGTCGCGCAAGGTGAGCGCGGTCGTGCAGATGAACATCGTCAAGGACCCGATCTACCAGGACAACCCGGATCTCCTGGCGGCGTTCGAGGGCGATGCCAAGGCGCAAGACGACCGGTTGGCGGCGCAGCAAGCAGGCCTCGAACGGCAGCGTCAAGCTCTGGCCACGGACGCGGCGCGCCTCGAGAGGTTCCAGCGGACGATGCTGTTCACCCTGGTGGGTGTCTTGGCTCTCTTGGTGTTGGCGCTCGGGGCCGCGGGCATCGTGGTCACCCACAAGGTTGCGGGGCCCCTCTTCAAGATGAAGCGTCACCTCGCCGACATCGCCGCAGGGAACTTCGCGACCCCGGGGAGCCTGCGCAAGGGCGATGAGCTCGTCGACTTCTTCCAAGCTTTGCGGGACATGATCGACAGTCTGCGCGGGCGGACCGAAGAACAGCTGGCCCTGATCGACAGCGCGCTCGAAGGACTCGAGGGGCGTGTGGAACCGGAGCAGCTCGCTTCCCTGAAGAAGCTCCGCGCCGATCTACTCGCGTCCATCGCGTGAGGTGCTTCCTCAGAAGGCGCCCCGCACGTATTCGATCACCGGGCCTTCGGAAGCCCAGCGGACCGCAGCGACGTCGTAGCGCAGACGGTCGACGGTAGCGTCGTGGCGGTATCGTTCGCGCCACAGGCGTTCACCAGCGCGGCGCAGGTGTTTCTGTTTTCTTGCTCCGATGCTGCCGAAGGCGGTGGTCCAGCTTCGCTCGCTTCGCGTCCTCACTTCTACGACGAGCACCACAGGACCTTCACGAGCTACGATGTCGATCTCCAGAGATCCGAGGCGAAGGTTGGTCGCCACGATGGCCACCCCGCGGCGTCGAAGAAATTCGACGACGAGCTGCTCGGCGCGTTCGCCGGTGGTTCGGCGTTGCGCTGCGGCGCCCGACTCACCGTCCTCCGCGTCGTTTGTCGTGTCTCGGCCCATTCCTTCCCCGGCAAGCATAGCCGCCGGCGCGCGCACGCGTCGGCGAGGCGGGAAAAATGAGAAACGGGGCCCGGCTACAAGAGCCGCGCCCCGCCAAACCGCTTCGTGCGGTCGATCAGGTCATGGATTATTGCCGTCGTTACCGCACTCGCCGGTGACGGCACTGCAATTGGATCCGCGGGACTTCTTCGGATCGTATTCGGTGCCGTTCTTCACGCAGTACGAACCGGCGAGCTGCCCTTTGCCGAGCCCGATGTCTTCCACGAGCTTGGTGCACGAAAAACCACTGGGGCACTCGCAGTAGCGAGCGTTGGCGTCGGGTCCGTCGCAGCGGCACGAGCAGTACACCGCGTCGTCGGCCTGGCGCCGGACCAACTGTGGCTCCACCGCCACGGCGATACGCTCGTCGACCGATTCCCCCTTGAAGGTGGGGATACGGCAGGTGCGCCCGTACTCCGGGCTTCCCGGAAGGCAGTTCGTTTGGGTCTGGCAGGAAGCGGCGTCGGGTTCCGACTGACCGTAGGGGCAGCTCACGCGGCCCTGGAAGTGGTTCACGAGGCAGACACGCGTCTCACATTGAAACGATCGGCTCTCGACGTTCACCTGCTCCACGGAGAAGCCGCTGAACGCGATCTGGTACTCGTCCTCTGGGGTGCACGGGTCCCCGACGCCTCCGGGGTCACAGGCGAGGCCGAACAAGCCGAGGGAAGCCGTTAGCAACAGGTAATGACGCATATTAATCCTCTGCCTTGGTGGAGCGGCGCGCGGCCCGTCGGGACGCTGCGGGCAAATTGCCTGGTTTCAGGTAGGAGCCGTTGGATGTTCCGCATTTCGACAAAGCGAAATCCGGCGCCGTTCCGCGGGCGGTAAACTAGTCGACTGGGGTAAACGTCGTCAACGGCTAAGGAGTTCTGGGCGACCTCAAACAAGCCTTTGAAAATCCCACAGTTCGGGTTGCGGTGAAAGGTTTGAACGTGAGCGTCAGGTAGGCCGTTCTACTTCGCCAAGTTCGGACCCCCACACCGGATGACCGGCTCAGGGTGATGCGAAGATTTTTGAATCCCGGCAGGGACGCACCGGAATCGACTGAATGCTTCGGCCAGCTGACCGGAGCCAGCAACCTACTCGAAACGCCCTACTCGAACCGCGACGTCGCGAAGACCGTGGGCACTCCTGAAGTGCGATAATCCCGTACTTCAACCCACAGTGATTTGTGAGCACAACACAATGTTCGCACACCGTCGGATCCGCAGAAAATCCCTGGTGCGAGAGGCGTGAAGGACGCTTGACAACAAATTGCAGCCCCATCTAACATCGCCGCCCACTGTATTCGGGTATCTGCCCGTTCTCATTCGGTTTTTTTCTTGAATCATCCGCTGGGGTCGAAATGGTACGACTGCCAGCGGCTCGACATTTTCGGCACGATTCGCGTGGCGTGGTGTCGATTCATCCGATCGCGCTGAACCCAACGCTCATCAACGAGGACACATGTTTCGAAAGCGCATTGTCGCAGTCAGCGTTCTGGCCGCCGCCGTCTTCGGCAGTGGCATGGTGTCGCCACCCTCGGCCGCTGCTCAGGTCATCGACCTCGACGAAGAAGAGAAAGCGGGAGGAGGGGGCGGCGGCGATGTCATCGACCTCGATGAAGGGGCGGGTGCGGCCCCGGCGGCAGAAGCGCCACCTGTCGTCGCAGGCCAAATGACCGAAGAGGCCGCCAAGGCGAAGAAGGCGTTCGACCAAGAGCGTTGGCCCGAGGCAGCTCAGGGCATGTTCCGCGTCGTCGCAGGGGAAACCGGTGACGACCCGGGTAACCGGCAGTTGGCCGAGTACTACCTCGCCATTTCCCTGTATCGCCTGAAGTTCTACCAGGCAAGCTTCGCCATCTTCAGCGTGATCGCGGAGCAACCGAACCACCTCAAGTTCAACGAGACTTTGCTCTGGCTCGCCAAGCTCGCGACCCAGCTGCCCGAGCCCGCGGACATCATTGCGCGTGTCGGAAAGTACTCGGACCAGCACCTCGCTCGCTTCGACAACAAGCAGCAGCGCGAGCTCTACTGGCAGCTGAACAACATGCTGGGTCGGTACAAGTACCGCCAGAAAGAGTTCCAGGAGGCCGTCCGGCTCTTCCAGCGTGTCGATCGACGCAGCTCGTTCTACGTCAAGTCGCAGTTCTTCACGGGCGTCAGCTACGTGCAGTTGCGCAAGTCGGTTCCCGCCGTGAAGGCGTTTCAGCGCGTCGAGAAGGCCATCGACGAAGGTGTCGAAGGCGTCGAGGACGAAGAGCGTCTGCGCGATCTCGCGAAGCTCTCGATGGCTCGTACGTTCTACTCGGCATCCATTCGCTTGGATCCCGAGACCAACGCACCCAGCATCGATGCCAAGAAGCTGAGCGCCGCGGTCAAGTACTGGAACGAGGTCGAGGAGAACAGCGAGTACTGGCTGGACGCTCACTTCGAAGAGGCGTGGGCGTACTTCATGGCGGGCCAGTACACGCGAGCCATGGGCAACATCCACACGCTCCACTCACCGTACTTCCCCACGGCATTCTATCCGGAGGCGGACATCCTCAAGGCGGTCGTCTACTTCACGAACTGCGACTACGAAAACGCGATTCGCGTCGTGGCCCGTTTCGAGCAGAAGACGCTCCCAGTGAAGGACGAGCTCGAGCGAGTGCTCAAGAAGTACCAGGGCGAGAACTCCGGCGAGGACTTCTACAAGTTCCTGCTCCAGGTCCGCGAAGGGAACGCCAGCATCGACGCCAAGGTGCAGCCCATCGTCGAGAGCGCGCTCAGCGACCGGCAGCTGCTCCGGAACATCGACTACGTTCGCGTTCTGGAGGAGGAGCACAAGCGCTTCAAGCAGTCGCCTCCGGCCTTCCGTAGCTCGAGCCTCGGCACTCAGGTGGAAGAGTCTCTCACGCTCGCTCGAACGCTCGCCGTCAAGCAAGCGGGCAAACTCGCTCAGTCGCGCTACCAGCGTTACGTGGACGAGATGGATGAGCACATCCGCAACGGAAAGAAGATCCTCATCGACATCACGGCAGCACAACGCAATCTCCTCGACGCAGCCATCAAGGACAACCAGGTCAGCGCGGCTGAGTCGAGAATCTTCGGTGTCGTCAATCCGGACGACGAACACTTCATCTGGCCCTTCGACGGCGAGTACTGGCGCGACGAGCTCGGCTTCTACCGTCAAGAAGTCCAGTCAGCCTGCGGGAGGTGAACGATATGCACACCAAGTACGCGACTGTCCTAGTAGCGACCATTTGTGGTCTATTTCTTTCCACCAGCTCGGCGCTGGCTGCGGATGCGCAGAAGATGAGCGCCGAGTGCATCTCTCCCCAGGCGCAGAAGAACATCTCCGAGTGTCCCGGCGGACCGGCCAAGTTCGAAGGCAAGAAGCGCCGCGGCACGTCCTTCAAGAGCAAGCCTCCACCGCCGAAGAAGAGGCCGCAGCGGGACGCCAAGCCCGGCGACCTCTCGCTTCTGGACAAGCTGGCCGAGCGCGACGCGCGTAAGGGCAAGATGAAGAAGCGCGCCCGCGCGCTTCTGATGGCCGAGATCACGAACCTCGCCAGCCTCTACGAGTCCACGCCGAAGAAGAGCCCCGACAAGCCCCAGCTGACCCTGCGTCTGGCAGAGGCCTATGCGGAGCTCGAGCAGGCTGCCATTCGCGACAAGATCACCGCCGACATCGCCATCAGCGAGGCGAAGCGGAAGAAGCAGTCGACGACGAAGCTTCGCCAGGACATCACCAAGGCGAAGAAGCTCGAGAAGGCCGCTCGCAAGAACGCCATCAAGTACTACAAGCGGATGGCGAAGTACTACTCGAGCTACTCGAAGATCGACGAGGTCCTGTACTACCTCGCCTACGAGTACGAGCAGGCGGGTGACCTGAAGAGCGCGCGCAAGACGTACTTCGAACTGATCGACAAGGCGCCGAAGTCGCCCTACGTACCGAACGCCTATCTCGCGTTCGGTGAGCTCTTCTTCCAGGAAGCAACTGCTGATCCGTCGAAGTGGGCCCTGGCCGAGGCTGCCTACCTCGAGGTGCTGAAGCATCCGCCTCCGAACAACAAGCTCTACGGGTATGCTCGGTACAAGCTGGGCTACGTGTACTGGAACCAGGGCTTTTACAAGAAGGCCATGGAGGAGTTCAAAAAGGTCATCGAGTACGGCAACACGTACAAGGACCTGCCGAACGCCAAGCAGCTCGCCAAGTCCGCTCGCCGAGACATCATCCCGGTGTACGCAGCGGGTCAGGGGCCGCAGCGCGCGTACCAGTATTTCAAGCCGCTGGCTGAGGGCAAGACCGAGGAGAACACCCTCGAGATGCTCCGTGACCTCGGTTACGCCTACCTCGACACCGGTCACTACCCCGAGGGCATCGAGCTCTACAAGGACTTGATGGGTCGCGACAAGGGCGAGCACTGGTGCGGATACCAGGGCCAGATCACCGAAGCGGTCCAGGCATCGAAGTCCGGCGACAAGGAAGCCATTCGTCGTGAGCTCGATCGACAGGTCGAGGTGCGGAAGACCTTCGCCAACATGAAGGCTCCCAAGAAGGCGAAGGCCGAGTGCGACAACAAGACCGCCGAGCTGCTCTCCGAGACCGCCATGAGCTGGCATCTCGAAGCCGTCGGTACGGGTGGCGTTCGCGGCACCAACGACGAAAAGACGATGGACTTGGCCGCGGAGGTCTACAAGAAGGTCGTCGACAACTTCGATGCCAAGGACTTCGAGAACTTCGAGTTTCCGCGCATCGTCAAGGACGATTGGCCGACCATCTACAAGGTCAAGTACGCCATGGCCGACCTCCTTTACTTCCGCAAGCGGTGGGAGGATTGCGGTCCGGCGTTCGACGCGGTCGTCGAGGAGAACCCCACGGGACCCGACGCAGCGGAGGCCGCGTACGCTTCGGTGCTTTGCTACCAGAAGATGTACGACCAGATGTACAAGGGCGACGCCGACCGCAAGGGTAAGGGCCTCGGCCCGAAGGGCGCGTCCGAAGAGGATCGTCAGGCCGACAAGGGCGAGTGGGAGAAGTTCAAGCCGAAGGAGTTCACCGAAATGCAGAAGGGCATGGTGACCGCCTTCAATCGCTACATCTGCTACATCAAGCCGCCCAAGGGCGACGCCGAGGCTGCCGAGCAGTACATCGACGTCAAGTTCGCTCGTGCTCGTACCTACTTTGAGGCGCAGCACTGGGAGGAAGCCGCTCTCGGTTTCCGCGACATCGCCATCAATCACTCGGACAACGACGCAGGCATCTTCGCCGCGCAGCTCTACCTCGAGGCCGTGAACGTTCTCGGCGCGAAGGCAGATCCACCGCGACCGAGCTGCTTCGACGACATGGCGAACGACGTTCCGATCTTCCTCGAGAACTATTGCAAGGGCAGTGACTTCGAGGACAACAAGGAACAGTGCGAGCTTCTGACGCGCATCGAATTCGACGTGAAGCGTCTCGGTGCTCAGAAGAAGGTCGAGCTCGCGGATTCCCAGGCCGACAAGGGCAACTACAAGGACGCCCTCGAGAACTACAAGGCTGGCGGCGACGCCTACCTCGACCTGTGGCGTGGCTACTGCGAAAAGCCGATGAGCCAGGGCGAAAAGCCCAAGCAGTGCGAGAAGGCGCACGAAATCGTCTACAACATGGCCCGGGCCTATCAGGCGGGTCGCCTGCTCGCGAAGTCGATTCAGGCGCGCTTGATTCTGCTGAACGACAAGTACGGGATGCAGGACACCGACCTGGCCAAAAAGGCGATCTACGAGATCGGCGGCAACTACCAGGCCATCGCCGTGTACGACAAGGCGGCTACGTTCTACGAACGCTACGCTGAGGAGACGGCCTACAAGGGTGAGGACGCTGACAAGGCTCTGTCGGACGCCGTGGTCCTGCGCCTCGGCCTAGGCCAGGAGAGCCAGGCGCTGGAGGACGCGGCCATTTTCCAGCGCAAGTACGGCGCTCGAAAGCCGGCCGAGGCTGCCCAGATCGGGTTCGCCATCGCTGCGCACTACGGCGACAAGGGCGCGTGGGACGACGTCAGGCAGTCGCTCGGAAAGTCGATTCGTTTGATCGACCGCAGCGCGTCCCTCGACGTTCGTCTCCAAGCGCACGCTCTGTATGGCCGAGCCTACGAGAGAATGAAGACTGGTCCCGCGGCGGATCGTGAATACCGCACGGTCGTTTCGCTCTGGAGCGACCCGAAGAAGGGCGAGGCGGCCATCAAGGAAGCTGGTGGAGGAAACCGCGAGCTCGGTCGTGCACTCGAGTCCGTGGGTGAAGCCCTCTTCCACTTCGCCGAGAAGGAAAAGGAGAAGGTCGATAAGCTGGAGTTCCCCGTTTACAAGGGGCGCAAGGACAAGGAGGGCATCTCCAAGCACATCGGGACCAAGGTCAAGGACTGGTACACCAAGAAGAAGGCGCTCATCGTCGACGTCGCCAAGGAGTACAAGAAGGTCGTCGACCTCCAGCCCGTTCCTCCGCCACGCTGGGTCATCGCCGCCGGTGCCCGCGTGGGTGAGATGTGGGGCAAGTTCGTGAAGGACTTCCGGTCCGCGCCGATTCCGAAGGAATGGGAGAAGGACTACGAAATCCGCACGGCTTACTACGGTGCTCTCGACGATGCTTCGGAGCCCTTCAAGCAGCAGGCACGCGGAGCCTACGAGGTGTGCCTGGGCTACTCCGTGAAGTACCAGTACTTCGACCAATACAGCCGCAACTGCGAGGAGTGGCTGGCGGAGAACTACAAGAACGACTTCCACCTCATCGACGAGTTCCGCGATGCTCCCAACCGCGTGAACGATCCCCTGCAGGAGCAGGCCTACCCGCTTCGAATTGGCGGTGAGCCGCTCACGCAGGAGCCGACGATGACCGAGGAAGACATCAAGGCTGCCAAGGAAGCCAAGGAGGCGGCTGACAAGAAGTGAGCCGCGAGGCGAGGGGCCCGACATTCGTCGGGCCCCGAACGCTGACGGAAGAACGGAGATAGATGATGAAAACGTTCCAAGGATTGGCAGCGGTCGGCCTCCTCTTTTCGGCCGTGGCTTGCGGTGGGGCCGGCAAGGCCGGTGGTCAGGTCGAGAACCCGAGCGGCAAGAAGGACCGGTCGGGAAACATGGTTTCCAAGGAGGCTGCGCGAGGATTCTCGCAGGCCATCGATGGGTTCCAGGCATCGGACAAGGCGGGAAGCTGGACGGAGGCTGAGTGCAAGCAGGTCGCCGGCAAGTTCATCGACGCGTCGGAGGAGCAGGAGTCGGCCGGCGGCAACAAGTTGCCCGAAGCCCTCTACAACGCTGGTCTTGCGCATCAGCGCTGCGGTGACGACGTGGCGGCCAAAGAGCAGTTCCAGGCGGCTTTGGCGGCGGAGCCGGAATTTCACCGCGCCAGGGCGCAGCTGGCGCTTTACAAGCTGAAAGAGAGCGGAGACGTCGACTCGGCGATCACCGAGCTCGACCAGATCATTCGTGACGCCAAGTTCCAGAACTACGAAGCGCTCGTCAGCCTCGCAGCGCTGCAGATGCAGCGTGGCTCGAGTGCGAGCGGTCCGGGTTGTGAGAACGACCTGGCTTGTGCCCAGTTGAACCTCCAACGTGCGCTGGCGCTCAACGACGCCTACATGCCGGCGTCGAATCAGCTCGCGCTCTACTACCTCGAGCAGGCTCGCGCGAAGTCAGGCGGCCCGAAGAAGAAGGGCCTCGTGGTTTCGACTGTCCGCAAGGGCAAGGTCAATTCGCAGCAGCTGGATCTTGCAGCCCTGGTGGCGTCTCAGGCTCAGCACAAGAATCCGAAGTACGCGCCGCTGCACAACACGACGGGTCTCATCCTCGTCGAGCTGCAGAACTACAACGGAGCCGTGAAGGCTTTCGGTACGGCTCGCAAGCTGGACCCGAAGTTCTTCGAGGCTCACATGAACTACGCAGCGGTCAACCTGTCGTTCCGCGGGTTTGCCGAAGCTGAGAAGGCGTACCGCGACGCCCTCAAGCTACGTCCGGACACCTACGAGGCGCAGCTGGGGCTTGCTCTCGCTCTGCGCGGGCAGATCAACGACTCGAACTACGACAAGTTCGTGGGCGAGGCCCAGAAGGCGCTTGATGCAGCGAAGAAGCTCGACCCGCAGCGCCCCGAGGCTTACTACAACGAGGCAATTCTCTTCCAGGAATTCCGCGCCAAGCGCATCGCCGACGATGCCGGCAAGATCAAGGAGTTCGCCAAGGCGATCAAGCAGTACGAGTCGTTCATCGGCAAGGCCGGCGGAGACTCGGAATACGCCGAAGCTGTGAAGCGCTCCGAGGGTCGCGTCCAGGACATCAAGGACACGATCCAGTTCATGGAGGAGGGCATCGAGCTCGAGAAGGCGGCCAAGGAAGACGAGGCCCGCCGCAAGGCTGAGGAAGAAGCGGCGAAGAAGGCGGCCGAAGAAGAGAAGAAGGCGGCCGAAGCGGAAAAAAAGTCGGCCGACGAGAAGGGCAAAGAGGAAAAGCCCGACGCGACGGCGCCTGCGAAGAAATAAGGAATCCCGGGTTCGAGGGACGGGTAACCACCCGTCCCTCGAAGCGCTTTGTGCTGAGGGATTTGTCCCGAGGAGTGGCCGCGAAGAAGTTTTTTTCGTTTTGGGGAACTTTGGAAACGCGAAACTGTCCGTTGTGGGGTCAATGGACGAGCTAGGTCGACCCCTCTCTGGATTCGAGGTCAATTTGGTTTCGAATCGCGCCACCGAAATGGTGCGACTGTACCGCGTTTCCTGACCACCAGAACGTGTTCCGAGGCCGTTGACGGCAGCGGGCGAGTCCAGGTACACTGATACTGTAAATTAGAGAAAAGTTTTAGCGAGGCTGAAAATGAAGCGTTCCGGCAAGGTAAGCATCGTCGCAGGTTTGGTGGGATTCGTGGTCGTCATGGCGGCGCCGGCGGCCTTTGCCCAGGACGTCAAAGAGTCCGGGGGCGGTGGCGGCGACGGATACGGTTACGAATTCGACGATGACCCGCTGAGCGCGGGCGGGTTCGGGCCCAACGACTCCACGATTCGTGTTCGCAAGTCAGCGACGCGTACCACCCTCATCCGTCCCCGCACTTCGTTCGTGCCGGAGATGCTGAAGTCGGTCGAGAACCTCTGAGCGCTCTCGAGGAGTCGACGACCTTTTGATTCTTTTTTCGACGCCGGGCTTCGATACCCACCTGGGTTAGCCGAAGCGGGCGCATCGAGGTTTACGAAAGCATGGCAAAAGCGGTTCTCACATTCGCGCTGTATCAGGGCGACGGTCTTCTGCGTCGCGAGACGGTGACACAGGACATCGTCAAGGTAGGCAAAGATCCGAAGAGCCACCTCCGGGTGGACGACGAGCTTGCGTCCCGGATGCATGCGGTGATCGAAGTTGCTGGCCCCGATGACATTACGCTCATCGATCTGGGCAACGAGCCGGGCACCCAGGTGAACGGAACGAACGTCAACAAGTGCAAGCTTCACGTTGGCGATCAGATCCAGGTGGGCGCCACGACGATCGTGCTGGAGAGCGCGGATGCGGCTGGCGTTCAAGCGCAGCCTACCGCAGCGATGCCTGCGGTTCCGCCGGCTGCGGTTTCGTCGAATCCGTTTGCAGCGAGCGCTGCGGCTGCCGCTGCCGCACCGGCGGGGCCCGCGGGGACCAACCCCTTTGCCGCGGCGGCTCCGGCCGCAAACCCGTTCGGGGGAGCTGCGTCGAATCCCTTTGCGGCTGCGGGTGCCTCGAATCCTTTCGCCTCCGCGGCAACGCATGGTGTTCCGGACGATGCCCCTCCCGGCACCTACACCTACTCGATGGTGAAGAGCGGTCCCGACGTCCCTTCGGACGAGGTCGAGACCCACATGCCTGCCGTCGAGGTGATGGTCCTCTGGGGGACCAACGTTCTTCACGTTTCCCACCTGTCCCCGCCGCGGAATTTTTACGTGGGCGAGGAGCAGGGCAAGAACTTCAGCTGCGACTTCTTCGTGCCGAGCGAGAAGCTCGGAACGACGCGGATGCCGGTGGTCGTGGGTGACGTCGGGTCGGTGGCCGTGGTCCTTCCTCAGGGAGCAACCGGAACCATCGAAATCGCGGGCCAGCCCAAGATGACGGTGGACCAGGCTCGGGCTCAGGCTCAGCCGTGCTCCGAGCTCAGCGGCGCACAGCAGCTTCCGCTGCCGAACGGCGCGCGGGCCAAGGTCGAGCTGAACGGCTTCGTGTTCCAGGTGGCGGCTGTCAATGCGGGTAAGCCCGTGAAGAAGGGCCTAGGAGCCGGGTTCGATTGGACCGTGGCGATGTACTTCGGCCTTTCGTTCCTGTCGTTTGGCGGTCTGTTCGCGGCGCTGGCGTTTTTCGTTCCTCCGCTTGGTCTCACCGACGAAGGGGAGATCGACAAGGACCGGCTTCTGTTGATTCAGCAGTACCTGAATTCCTCTGCCGAGCGTGAGCAGGAAGAGAAGGAAGCCGAGGTCGTTCAAGAGGATTCCGACAACAAGGAAGGCGGCACGGGTAGTCGAGCCAAGGGCGAAGAAGGCTCGATGGGTAAGGAGACCAGCAAGGCGACGAACAAGCGCTATGCGGTCCAGGGACCCAAGGACAACCCGGATCCCCATCTCGCTCGCCAGGCAGCCCTGCGCGAAGCGCGAGACTTCGGCATGATCGGGCTCCTCAACGCCGGGGCGTCGGGTGACCCGAATGCGCCGACGGCCCCGTGGGGTCGCGACACCTCTCTCGGCATGGATGACGTGAGCGCTCGCGGCAACATGTGGGGTGACGAAATCGGCGACGCGTTCGGATCTGGTGGTCTGGGCCTGTCCGGTATCGGCGAAGGCGGCGGTGGTCGTGGTGAAGGTATCGGCCTTGGAAACATCGGTACGCTCGGTCACGGCGCGGGCACCGGCACCGGTCAGGGCTTTGGCGCTGGCCACGGTCGACTCGGTGGCTCCCACAAGACGAAGGCACCGAAGGTCCGCATGGGTGCGACGACCGTCAACGGTCGTCTGCCGCCGGAAGTCGTTCGTCGTATCGTTCGTCAGAACTTCGGTCGCTTCCGCATGTGCTACGAACAGGGCCTGGCGCGGAACCCAAACCTCGAAGGACGCGTCGGCGTTCGCTTCGTGATTGGGCGGGACGGTTCGGTGTCGAACGTGGGCAATGGCGGGTCCGATCTGCCGGATAGCGCGGTCGTTAGCTGCACGATCTCGGCCTTCTATGGGCTAAGCTTCCCGCAGCCCGAAGGCGGCATCGTTACGGTCGTGTACCCCATCATGTTCAGCCCCGGTTGATGACGCGCGCTGCCGCCCCAGGTGGCAGCGCCGGCATTCCTTCGAACGCGCCTCGGGCTTCCCCGGGGCGCGTTTGATTTTGTGGCCCAGCGTGGATGCGAGTTAGCTCGCTTGCTGCGACTTGTGGGGGGATTTCGCCTCGCCAGTAAGCGGGCTGGAGGTGAGCGGATGGCTCGATCGAGTCAGTGGTCCGGCCCGGTGGTCGAGTGACTAGCGCGGGGGAGCTTCGTCGTCGGAAGGGGCCGCAGTGGCAACGAGTGAGTACCTCGTGGGCACCGTGAGTTCGTTTCGGGGAGATCGTGAAGGATGTTTGGGGGCACCACGACCTCCTAACGAATTGTGGGTGTGCGAATCCTACATTTCATGCTCGCCATCGATCTTTGGAACGGGCTGAAATCAGTTGGACTGAGCTGTCGAACGAAGTGCGTAGCGAGGCAAGATGGCATTCCGATGTGCCTTTACTTCGTTGGTCGCGTCCGCCTATGCTCCTGCGCGAACTTCGGGTCCGTGGCTTGTTGAACGCGGCCCCCAAACCAACGAAAAGGCCGAGATTTCGGCACCGTTCTTCAGGACGAACGCAGAGGTTTTCTATCGGCGCCGGCGAAGTGAATGGAGCTGGTTGGGTGGGTCCCGAAGGAACGCCCAAGTGAGGTTCCAGTGAGCCGTTCGAGAGTGGTCTCTCGGTGGTGGGGTCGAGTCGGGCATCGGAAAGTCAACACGGAAGGCGACACGGAAAATGATGCTGAGCAAGAGCATGAAGCGTGCGGCACTGGCTTTGGGTGTCGCTTTGGGTATGGCGAGCACCGGCTGCAGCCGCGATCACATCGAAGCGATCAATCTCGCGAACGAAGGCGACCAGGCCGTCAAGGTGAACGTCGAGGGCGCGATCCAGAAGTACGAGCAGGCCAAGCAGCTCGATCCTTCCAATCATCTCATCATCTGGAAGTTGGCAAAGGCCTACGAGACGAAGGAAGACTGGGACAAGATGGCGGCCACCTTGGCTCAAGCCGTCCAGGTCGCTCCGGAGTTCGCCAACTACTACGAGAAGCGCGGACTCGCCCTCACGAAGCTCGCCGAGGCCGGCAACCCCGACCAGTGGGAAGCTGCGAAGGAGCCTCTGAAGAAGTGCATCGAGAAGGATCCGAACCGAGCGTGGTGCTACCAGCTGCTTGGTGAGGCCGAGTGGTGGACCGACAACGAGCAGGAAGCCCTGGCCAATTTCACCAAGGCGGTCGAGCACGATCCGAGCGTTCCGTATTTCTACGTCACACTGGCCGAGCTCTACCAGGCGCTCAAGCTTTACGAGCCGGCTCAGAAGGTGCTCGAAGAGGGTACGAAGCTGGTCGAGCCTACCGAGGAACACCGCGACAACCTCTACAATCTCTACCTTTTGACCTTCAACGTGGCGCAGTTCAACGGTGACAAGCCGGCGATGCTGGCCGCGGTCGAGAAGGCCTATCAGATCGGCGGAGAGACTCATCCCGAAGCGAAGTTCCACCTCGGAAGCACCTACGCCAGCATGGACCCTCCGCAGAAGGAGAAGGCCAAGCAGCTCCTCGACTCGTTCACGAAGCGCGCCTGTCGCGGAAACGCCGCGAAAAAGTTCAAGGACCAGTGCGCACAGGCGAACGCGTTCATCCAGCAGCTGGGAAGCTGAATTGGGCGAAGGATTCTCTCAGCTGAAAGATATGGCGCGGGACGTGGGGATCTGCCTCGCGTCCCGATATTTTTTGGTGCTGGTCCTTGTTTGAATCAGGCAGTCGGGATGAGGGTCCCGCGTTTGGGTCGAGGAATCGATGGAACTAGAGGCTCGCTTCAACCAGTTGGAACGTCAGCACGACTGGCGGGGGGTTCTGGACGCGCTCGAGCAGGCGATCGCCGGGGTGCAAGATCCAGAGGAGAAGGCAGCGCTCCACCTGCGGGTTGGGCGCCTCTTGCGGGATCAGTTCCTGCAGGGCGTTGCTGCCCTCAAGCATTTTCAAGATGCGTTCAAGCTGAACCCATCGCTTGTGGAGTCTCTCGCGGAGGCGCGTCGCATCTACTGGTCTTTGGGCAAACTGAACATGGTTCAGAAGCTCTTGGCGCTCGAGATCAAGGCGGGGCCGAGCGAGGAGCAGATGGCGCGTCTGCTCAAAGACCTCGGCGACGTGTTGTCCGATCTGGGCGACTTCAGTGGTGCTGCTGAAGCTTATGCCAAGTCGCTACAGGCCGGCGGATCTGTTGGCGAGTTGTTAGAGGATACTCAGGTTGGCGAGGATGATTGGCAAGACCGCATCGGGGCGCTTCTGCGGGCGGGCCACGAGCTGTCGACCGGTCCGGAGCGCGCCGCGGCCTTCTTGAGAGCGGCACGCATCGCGCGTCGGTTCGCCCAGGGAGAGCTCGAGAACATCCTCGCTCAGGCGTATCAGGCCGATCCGTCGGACGTGGCGGCTGCCGCGCTCTACGAGGGGCTTCTGGTCGATGCCGAGCGCACGGAGCTCATCTTGGAGACGCAGAAGCAGGTTCTTCGGGGTCTCGACGCAGCGGAGAAGGCGGAGGCGGCATTCGAGTTCGGTACCCGTTGGGCCATGCGCCACCACGATGCGGAAGTGGCGGCGTCGTTCCTCGAGGAGGCGTTGCGGCTCGACCCGGCGAACGAGCCAGCATTCACGTTCCTGAGGGAGCAGTACGGTGTCGTGGCGGGGGACTGGGATCGCGTAATCGCTTTGGCTAGCGAAATCAGCGATCGTGCCGGTCGGGACGAGTCAGCATACTATTTGTTGGCGAGCGCAGGTGCAGTCGCCTGGCGCGAGCAGGGGGATTTGATCAAAGCGCGGAAGTTCTTCGAGCGATTGAGCGCCATCGCCCCTGAACATCCGGTGCTGAACGCGTTTGAAGCGCAGATTGGGGAGCAGCTCAGGCAGGCCCCCCCGAACGAGGCCCAACCAGAGGTGCCTACCGTTCGAGACACATCCAGCATGGACGAGATGTCTGCCGGCAACACCGGCGTAGGAAATTCCGAGACCGAGGACATGGACCAGCACGAGCAAAACGGGGAACGGGCCGAGGAGACGAGCGCGGAGGCCGAAGCGGCTTCTGACGAACCCACCGAGGGTGAAGCTGTAGAGCCTGTTCAGGAAGCCAGCGAAGGCGCTGGTGTCGAGACTCGGGAGGTCGACGAGGCCAAGGTCGCCGAGCTGAAGGAGAAGCTCGCTGAGGTCGAGAAGCGGCCCCAGGAGTACGTGAGGACACTGGTCGCGCTCGGAGATGAGCTCGGAGACCCCGAGGAGCGAGCGGAGTACTACCGGCAGGCGGCCGAGATGTTCGCCGAGAAGTTCGGCAATCACGCCGAAGCCGTGAAGACCTACGAAAAGCTGCTCGAGGTCGAACCCGGTGACGCAGGAGCAATCCAGTACCTCGAGGCGATGTACGAGAAGCGTCGAGACTGGGAAAAGCTCATCTCGTTGAAGCAGACGATGGCTGAGGCTCTCGAGCCCGGGCCCGCGCGGACCGAGGCCTTCCGGGAGATCGCTCAGCTCGCGACGGAGCGCGTGAAGAAGCCCGAGGTGTGCGTGGGCCTCTGGGACGTGGTCCTCGAAAATGATCCGGAGGACAAGGACGCGCTGTCATCTCTCTCCCAACTCTACGAACGCGCGCGGGATTACGAAAAGCTCGCGGACGTTCTCGAGAAGCTCGTCGAGGTCACCTTCGACGATGGCGAGAAGATTCAAATCCTCACCAAGCTCGGTCAGATTACAGGTGACCGTCTGAAGGACGAAGAGCGAGCAGCGGAGGCCTACCGCCTGCTCCTTACCCTGAACCCCGACGACAGGCGGGCGCAGGAGCAGCTCAAGAAGCGTTACGTGGCGCTGGGGCGCTGGGACGATCTCGAGGAGTTCTACGCCGACAGCGGGAAGTGGGACGAGTTCATCCGGGTGCTCGAGAGCAACGAAAGTCGGGCGGCGTCCGACGAACAACGCATCAGCATGCTCATGAAGGTCGCCGAGCTGTGGGTGACCCAGAAGGGGAAGCCCGACCGCGCTGCGCGGGCGCTCGAAAAGGTCTTGAACGTCGATGCGACGAACCTGGAGGCCGCCGAGCGTTTGATTCCTATCTACGAGCAGGCGAACAATCCGAAGGGGCTCGTCAAGGCCATCGAAGTCAAGCTGGACCACCTCGAGGATGCCGACGAGCGCCTCGAGCTCTTGCGCCAGGCGGCGTCCCTCTACGAGGAGAAGCTCCGGGACAAGAAGACGGCGTTCGAGAGCTATCTCGCTGCGTTCTCCATTGCCCCCTCGGATGAGCAAAGCCAGGCGGACATGGAGCGCGCAGCGTCGTCCACCGGAGGCTGGGAAGAGGTCGTCGCGGCATATCGCGCGGCGATCGACAGCGCCGAGTCGGATCCCGAGGTCTCGAATGCGCTTCGCCTCAGGCTGGGCCGAGTGTTCGTTGACGAGCTGGACAAGGTCGAGGAAGCGCTCTCCGAGTATCGAGCCGTTTACGCCGAGCAACCGGAGAACACGCTGGCGTTGTCAGCGCTCGAGACCCTCTACAGGAAGACCGAGGGGTGGCGCGAGTTGCTCGAGGTCTACAACCAGAAGCGCGAGCTTCTGGTCGATCCGGAAGAGCGAAAGCTGACCCTCTACGGCATTGCCGAGCTCCAGGAAGAGCAGCTAGGCGAGCCGGCCGAGGCCATCGAGACTTATAATGCAGTCCTTGCGGAGGACGTCGCCGACGCAAAGGCGCTCGAGGCGCTGGACCGGCTGTACCTACAGACCAAGGCTTGGGAGGACTACGCGGAGGTCCTGAGGAAGCGGATCGAGCTGGAGGCCACCGAAGAGCTTTTGGTGGATCAGAAGTTCCGCCTCGCGGAAACGCAGCAAAAGCACCTCGAAGAGCCGGCAGCGGCGCTCGAGAACTACCGGGAGCTCCTCTTCCTCGACGCGGACCACGCCGGCGCGCGTGGGGCGCTCGAGGGGCTTCTCGAAGACGAAGCCTTGCGCGGTGATGCAGCCCAGATTCTCGAGGGCATCTACGAACAGCGCCAAGACTGGGAGAAGCTGGTCGGAACCCTGCAGATCCTCGCAGACGCGAGCGAGCAGACCGAGCGCAAAGTCGAACTCTTGCGGAAGATGGCGGCCACCGCGAGTAATCAGCTTGGCTCTGCAGACCAAGCCATCGAGGCGCTCGCGCTCGCGGTCAAGGCGGACCCGGCCAGCGTCGACTCTCGCCTCGAGCTCGAAGATCTGGCCGAGCACGCGGGTCAGAGCGAGCGCTTGATCGCAATTTACCGCGACGTGGCTGAAGGTATCGAGGATCCGGAACTCGGGCGTGAGTACTGGACGCGCCTTGCTGCGATTCAGGAGCGCTTGGGGTCGGTCGACTCCGCCGCCTCCGCGTACGAAAGGGTGCTCGAGATCGATCCGCAAAGCGCGGACGCCCTGCAGAGCATGGACGCCCTCTACCGGGCCAACGAGCGTTGGGCCGCCCTGGTGCAGGTGTACCGACGCCGAATCGAGTTGGCTGCGGATCCGAGCGAAACGGAGTCCCTCTACGCGCAGATGGCGGAGGTCTACGAAGAAAAACTGGAGCAGCCGGCCGAAGCGGTGGCTGCCTACCGGGAGATCCTCGCTATCGATCCCACCAGCCAGCTCGCTCTGGCGGCTCTCGACGGGCTCCTGTCGCGCCAGGCGAATTGGGACGAGCTGGCGGAGAACTTGGAGACCCAGCTCGGTTTGGCAGAAACCGAGGAGCAGCAGATCGATCTGATGCTGCGGCTGGCCGAGCTTCGCGAGCAGCAGATGGGTCAGGTCGAGGAGGCCATCGAGGGGTACCGTCAGGTCCTCGAACGTGATCCGGCCAACGCCTCGGCGCTGGGTGCGTTGGAGCGCCTCGGTGAGCAAGATGCTCACGAACTGCTCATCGCCGAGATTCTCGAGCCTTTGTACCGGAGCTCCGGAGACTACCGGAAGCTCATCGGGGTTCACGAGGTCCAAGTCCGTCGCGCCGATGATCCGAGCCGGAAGGTGGAGCTCCTGCACCAGATTTCGGAGCTCTACGAGGACGCCGCCGGCGATACCGGCTCCGCCTTCGACACCATGGCGCGGGCCCTTGCCGTTGAGCCTGCGAACGAGACCACGCGCGACGCACTGGACCGCCTGGCCCGGGCCACCGCACGTTTCGGTGACCTGGCCATCGTGTTCGAGGGGCTTGCCGAGGAGCAGGAGGACGCCGAGCTCGGAAGTCAGCTTTACATGGCAGCGGCGCGAGTTCTGGAGCTCGATGTCGGAAACACCGAACGGGCCGTCGAGATTTATCGGAAGGTCCTTCAGATCGATCCGATCAATCTGCCCGCGGCGGAGGCCCTCCAGAACTTGTTCCATGCGTCCGAGCGGTACGCGGACATGTCGCTGATCCTCCAGCGGAAGGCTGAAATCCTCGAGGACATCGAGGACCAGAAGGCCGCGCTCTATCAGGCCGCGACGATCGAAGAAGAGATGCTCCAGAGGAGCGAGGCCGCCATCGCGGTCTATGAGAAGGTGCTGGTCTTCGACCCGGAGGACGTCCGGAGCGTGGACGCACTGATCGGACTGTTCTTGTCCCTCTCGAGGTGGACGGACCTCTTGGGGGTTTACTCGAAGAAAGTCGACCTCGTTCTCGACCCCGAAGAGAAGAAGCAGATCCTCTACGAAGTCGGTGCGGTCTACGAGCGAGAGCTCAGCGACGTCGACAATGCCATCGACAGCTACCAGCGGGTGTTGGAGCTCGATCCGGACGACCTGACTGCGCTCGGTCGTCTCGACGTTCTGTATCAGACTGCCGAAAACTGGCAGGAGTTGCTCAGCGTTCTCACTCACGAGGCTGAGCTCACCGCGGAGCCCGAGGAGGCGGTCAGCTATCAGTACCGCATCGCGGCGCTGTACGAGCAGCACCTCGAGGACGTCGAGCGTGCGGTGGAACTCTATCGCGACATTCTCGGCATTCAGCCGGATCACGAGCCGACGCTCGCCGCTCTCGAGCGCATCAAATCCGGTGGCAAGGCGCCGCTCGCTGCCGCCGGTGTGCTCGAGCAGATCTACGACGCGTCGGGTGAGTGGGACAAGCTCATCAGCGTGCTCGAAGTGCAGGTGCGCTTTGCTCGAGACCCGTACGCATCGGTCGACCTGCTGCACCGCGTTGCGTCGCTTTATGAAGACAGCTTGGGTGCGCCCGAGCGAGCGTTCGAGACCTATGCGCGCGCCGTTTCTGCGGACAGTCAGAACGAGGAATCCCTCGGCGCTCTCGAGCGATTGGCCATGCTCGTAGAGGCATGGCCTCGGGTGGCTCAGCTGTACGACGCGGAGCTCGCGAAGCTCGAAGACGAGCCCGAGCGGGTCGTCGAAATGGGCCTCCGCGTGGCTCAAGTCTACGAGGTTCAACTCGAGAACTTGGAGGAGGCAGTCGGGCGCTATCGCAAAGTGCTCGAGGTCGAACCAGAGAATCAGGGTGCCCTGACGGCGCTCGACCGGCTGTTTTCACAAATGGGCAGCTGGCAAGACTTGGCAGAGGTTCTCGCCAAGGAAGCGGAGATTGGTGATTCCCCCGAGGAGATCCTCGAGCTCAAGTTCCGACTCGGTCAGTTGCAGCAGCAGCAGCTCTCGAATCTGTCTGCTGCGATCGATGCCTATCGTGACGTCCTGAACGCTGCTCCCGAGCACCAGGACGCGCTTTTCGCTCTGGAAGGCCTGTTCGCCGACGGTGTGGAGCAGATCCAGATCGGCGAGATCCTGGAACCCTTGTATCAGTCGACCGGCGAGTGGGAGAAGCTGCTGGACGTGCGCGAAGGTCAGCTTCGTCAGCTCGAGGATCCGGACGAGCGGGCGACGATGTTCCAGCGCATGGCCGAGGATGCCGAGGAACGTCTGCTCGATGCGGGACGCGCATTCGAAATTCAGGTCCGCGCGCTGAAGGAAAATCCCCTGCGCGAGCAGACGGGTGAGGAGCTCGAGCGGCTCGCCGTTCAAATCGACGAGGGCTGGGAGGATCTGGCCAACGCCTACGCAGACGTTCTGGGTCTCGAAGGCATTTCGTCCGAGGTGACCTCCGTGATCGGCAAGCGCCTGGCGCGCGTGTTCGAGGAGGAGCTCCAAGACATCGACAAGGCGGAGGAAACCTACCGCTACGTTCTCACCGTGGCTCCCTCCGATGCGGGGGCTCTCGAGAACTTGGATCGAATCTACACTGCTCTCGAGCAGTGGGCGGACCTGGCCGGTATTCTCGAGCAGCGCGCTGCGCTGGCGCCCGAGGACTTCGAGAAGATCGACCTGTACCTGCGCCTCGGTCACACTTACGAGGACCACCTCGCGATGGAGCCCCCGGCAGTGGAGGGGGAGCACGAGCTCGAGCCGGAGGACGAACCCGTCGAAGCAGCTGCTGCTTTGGACGGCGTGTCCCTGGACGATCTGATTCCCTCCGAGGAGCCTGAAGGCTTCGAGGAACCCGCCGAGGACTTAGAAACCGTCCAGGAGGCGATTCCTGAGGCTGTTGCCCTGGAAGCGGTCGCTCCCGAGTTCAATCGCGAGCGTCTCGACGATGCGGTTCGAGCCTACCGCGTCGTGTTCGACGATCTGCAACCCGACAACGAAGAGGCCATTGCTGCCCTCGAGCGCATCTACGGGCGCACCGAGCAGTGGACGGAGCTCAACGGGGTCTTCCAGCGTGAGCTCGAGACAGCTGCCGGCGAGTCGGCCGAGGCCGACATTCGGGCGAAGATCGCACATCTGGCTGCGGATCACCTGGGCAACGTCGATGGGGCGATCGAAGGCTGGAAGCGGGTGCTCGATCTACGAGGCGAGGATCCCGAGGCACTTCGTGCCCTCGCGCATCTGTACGAGAAGCAGGGCCAGTGGTCCGAGCTAACGGACGTGCTCGAGCGGCATTTCGACATCGCCGATACCGATGACGATCGCATTCATGTGCTTTCGACGCGGGCTCGACTCTTCGACGAGCAACTCAATCGCGACGAAGAGGCCCTCGAAACCTGGCAGCGCGTTCTCGACATCGAGTACTCGAACGTCGAAGCGCTCCGCGCAATCGCCAACATCTGGCGACGTCGTGGCGACTCCCAGGAGCTCGTGACGGCACTCCACGCCCTGGTCGACCAAGGTGCCGGATTGCTCGAGGGCAGCGAATTGGTCGCTGCGTATCGCGAACTCGGCAAGACCTACGGCACGGTGCTCGAGCAACCGTACGAGGCATCGGAAGCCTGGACTAAGCTCTTGGACGTCGACCCGACGGACTTCGAGGCTCTCGACGAGCTCGAGAAGATCTACACGGCGGAAGAGCGGTGGGAAGAAGTCGTCGGCGTGAAGATGCAGCGAGCCGACGCGTTCACGGACGTCGAAGAAAAGGTACGCGAGCTTCTCGAAGTCACGGCGCTCTGGAAGAAGCCGCTCCAGGACTACGACAAGTCCGTCGATGCGTACGATAAGGTGCTCGAAGCCGAGCCACTGCACGAGCAGGCTTTCAAGGAGCTCGAGAAGCTCCACACAGGGGCGGAGCGCTGGGAGCCTCTCATCGAGCTCTACTTGAATCGCCTCGAGCACGTGGAGGAAGTGAAGGTGCGGAGCGACTTGCTTCGCCGCATCGCTCGCGTTTTCGAGGAGCGTTTGGATGACAGGGACCAGGCGTTCGAAGCCCTCGTGAATGCATTCAGCGAGGACTACTCGGACGACACGACGTCCCGCTACCTCGAACGGATGGCGCAGGCGACGGGTCGCTGGGGTGAGCTCATCAACAGCGCCAACGCGTGGCTCCAGGAGGAGGGGGACACCAAGAGCGTCATCCGCCTCAGTTTGCGCCTCGGCAAGTGGTACGGCGAGGACCTCGGGCACTCCGAGTACGCGATGCCCTACTACCAGAAGGTGCTGGAGATCGATCCGCAGAACACGCGGGTCATGCGCCAGATGGCGGCCATCGAACGGCTGGCGGGGAACTACGCCAAGGTCGGTCAGATGCTCAACAAGGCTCTGGACGTGGCCGTCTCCAACGAGGACCGCAAGGCGATCCTGTTCGACTTGGGCGAGGTGCTTTACCGCAACCTGGATCAGGTCGACCAAGCGATCCCGTACTACAAGCGCTCACTGGAGGTGGATCCCGGCTACGTCGACGCTCTCGCTGCTCTCGAACGCATCTACGAAGACAAGCGGCAGACGCCTGAGTTGGTGGAAGTACTGACCAAGAAGGTCGCTTCCTTAGAGAACGAAGAGGAACTGGTTCGGGAGAAGCTCCGCTTGGGTGAGCTTCTGGAGAAGGAGCTCGCCGATACCCAGAAGGCGGGCGAGATCTACCGACAGGTGCTCGAGGTGGACGGGGGCAACCTGCCCGCACTCCGCGGTCTCGAGCGCGTTGACGAGGCGCTCCAGGACTGGACGCATCTCGTCGAGGTCTTGGAGCTCCAGCTCGATGTGGTCGAAACCGAACGCGATCGAGTGGAGCTGCTCCTCAAGCTTGCTTCGATCCAAGAGGAGCAATTCCTCAAGGCAGACGTCGCGGCAGCGCGTCTGGAGCAGGCTCTCGAAATCGCCCCGAGCGAGGGGCGAGCCTACGTGGCGTTGGAGCGTTGCTACCGTCGGCTCAAGCAGTGGCACGATCTGATCGGCACGTACGAGCGTCACATCGACGAAGCTGCCGACCGCGACACGAAGATCGAGCTGTTCGGGCACATCGCTCAGGCTTACCGAGACGAGGTCGGCGACGTCGATCGGGCGATCGATGCGTTCCGCAACATCGTCGACGCGGACGACACGAACGTCGAGGCGCTCGAAGCGCTGAGCAAGCTCTACGAAAAGCAGGGCGACGCGGCGCAGGCGATCGAGTCGATGACTCGAGTTGCCGAGCTCACCACGGATGGCGCTCGCCAGGTGGATATGTACTACCGGATCGGTCGAGCCATGGAGGAGAAGCTCGGTGATCGCTTCGGGGCTCGGGAGAAGTTCGAACTTGCTCTCGATCTCGATCCGGCGCACCTGCCGACCCTGGCCGCCCTCCGGACGATTGCGGTCGACGAAGCGGACTGGGACGCGGCGGCTCGACTCCTGGAGCAGGAGCAGACGCATACCGAAGCGCCCCGTCAGCGCGCCAAGCTCCTGGTGGAACTTGGCAAGCTTCGCGACGAGATGCTCGGAGAACACGACACCGCAATCCAGGCGTACGAGCAAGCCATCGAGCTCGACGAGGAGTGCGAGGACGCAGCCCTGCCGCTCGTCACCGAGTACGGTGAAAATGAGCGTTGGGCCGATGCGGCGCCGCTGGCCGAGATGCTGGTTCGTCGAGCGAAGAACCGCGACCGCGGTGAGCAGCAGATGCTGAACAAGTTGCTCGGCAGGGTCTACAGCAAGACGGGCGACCACGAGAAGTCACTCAAGGCGTACCAGGCTGCGCACCAGCTCGACCTCACCGATCAGGAGACCATCCGCGGTGTGGCCGACGCGGCGTTCGAGCTCCAGGACTGGCCCACCGCCCTCACGAACTACCAAAAGGTGCTCACGTCACTGGGAGAGGAAGACGTCGAACAGCGAACGTTCGTTTACTACCGACTCGGTGCCATCAAGCTGGCGCAGGGCCAGGAGAGGCAGGCGGTCAACAACTTCGAAAAGGCGTTGGCTCTGAACGGAGAGCATCGACCGACTCTCGAGCTCTTGGTGGAGACGTACGCCAAGTCGAACGACTGGAAGCAGGTCGCCGAGTACAAGCGGCAGATCCTGGATTCCATTTTCGACGGCGAAGAGCGCTTCGCCATCCTGCTCGAGATCGGCGATCTGTGGTCCGAGCGGGAGAAGAATCCTCACAAGGCGATTGATGCCTACGAAGAGGCGCTGGAGCTGATGCCGCAGGATCACGTGCTTCTGCACAAGATCCTGCAGAGCTACCAGGCCGCCGAGGAGTGGCAGAAGATGGTCGACACCCTCGACTCCATCAAGGAGCTCGAGGAGAGGCCGGAGCGGTGCGCCCGCTACGTCTTCACGCAGGCGCAGATCTATCGCGACAAGCTCGAAGATCGGGATCGGGCGGTCGAGCTCTTCAACGAGGCGCTGGATCTACATCCGGAGTTTCTGGAGGCATTCGAGCGCATCAACAAGATCCTCACCGGCGAGCGAAACTGGAAGCAGCTGGAGCGGTCGTACCGGAAGATGCTTCACCGCATCGCGGGCAAGGGGAAGAACGACCTCGAGCACACGCTGTGGCACCAGCTCGGTCTCATCTACCGGGACCGGACGGGGCAGACCGGCGAAGCCATCGAAGCCTTCCGGATGGCGGCGACGGCCCAGCCGGCCAGTACGATCGAGAGGCAGATCCTGGCAGAGCTGTACGAAGCGACGGAGAGTTGGGACGACGCCATCGTGGAGCAACGCCGCATCTTGAAGAGCGACCCGCTCCAAGTCGAGCCCTACCAGGCTCTCTATCGGCTCTACCTGCACAAGCAGACATACGACGAGGCGTGGTGTCTGGCCGCGGCGATGGCTTTCATGGGTAAGGCCGACCCCGAGGCAGAGCGGTTCTTCAACGACTACCGTCCCCAGGGCATGCTCCAGGTAAGCGGGCGCCTGAGCAACGAGCACTGGCTCAGAGGTCTCTTCCACCCGGATGAGAACATCTACGTTTCGAAGATCTTCGAGATGATCGCGCCGGCCGCTCTTCACGCGAAGGTGGCTCAGCTGAAGGCACAAGGGAAGCTGCAAGTCCCCGATCCGAGGTTCAAGCAGGATCCCGCCACCTCGACCGTGACCTTCGCGAAGACCTTCGGTTGGGCGTCTCAGGTGCTCGGCATCCAGCCTCCGGAGCTTTATGTTCGCAACGACGTGCCGGCGTACATTGCGGCCATTCCGGCTCAACCGCCGGCATCGGTGGCAGGGCAGCTGGTGCTCAGCGGTTTCCAGCCGCAGGAGCTCACCTTCATCTGCGGCAAGCACCTGGCCACCTATCGGGGCGAGCACTACATTCGGGCGCTTTTCTCGACCCAGGCTGAGCTCACGATCATGTTCTTCGCTGGCGTCATGTTGGCCGCTCCTCAGCAGCCGATGCCGCCGGACATGGCGCCTCAGATCCGCGCGACCGCACAGCAGCTGGGTGCCTTCATGCAGCCAGTGCAGCTCGAAGGCCTGCGTCAGGTGGTGAAGAAGTTCATCGCCGAGGGCGCGAAGGTGAACATCAAGCGCTGGAACCAGGCGGTGGAGCTCACGGCCTGCCGTGCGGGGCTGGTCCTTTGCGGGGATCTCGACATCGCCAAGAAGATCATCACGCAGGAGCAGCAGCTGCCGGGCGATCTGTCACCGGCAGACAAACTCAAGGAGCTCTTGGTCTTCGCGACGAGCGAGGAATACTCGGGGATTCGCAAGGCGCTGGGTGTCGCCGTGGGCTCCTGAGCCACCAGACGAGCAGGCTTCCAGCACAAACGAGAAAGGCCGCTCCCCTGGGGAGCGGCCTTTCTTCATTGGGACGACTGAATGACCCGTCAGCAGCTTTGGCGATGACCGCTTGCGATGATCGCCGAACACGCGCGGCAGTTACTTCCCAGGCAGGTCGACCACCACGCGGAGACCCGCCAAGAAGTTCCAATACACGCCGCCACCGTCCTCTCCGTCGGGACGGGAGAAGAAGGTTCCAGCGCTCAGCTCTAGGAGGGGGCCGAAGCCGAGTTGCGACCAGGCATACCATTCACCTCCGAACTGAAGGCGCATCCAATCGAGTCCCGAGTAGTCGAGGGAGTCGCCCTCGCTCGGGTCGGTGCTCTGGAAGCGGTAACCAATGCCGTACGAAAGCCATGGATCGAAGCGGAGGCCTTGAACGAGGTGATAGCGAACGAACGCGCCGCCAGCGTAGGCGTTCGCGGGACAGTCCGAGCAGTCGTTGCCATCGCCGAGGGACAGGAGCTGCCCGTAGACCCCGAGGACTACGTTGCGGTGGACGCCGTAGCCCAGATCGAGGTTGAAACCGATGCCGTCTCCGACCCGGTCGCGTTCTGAAACCCCATCGCTCACCGTTCCGAAGGGCAGAGCGAACGCGCCGGTCAGACCACCCTGAAAGTGTCCGGAGAGCGTGTCGCGTGGGCCCGGCGGAGGCCCTTCGACGGGCTCTTCCGAGGCAGCGCTTGCCGGCGTGGGGGGAGGCGTCCGGGCGGAGGGTGCTGTTGGGGGAGTCGGCTCCTCCGCTGGGGGAGTCGGTTCCGTCGGCGGTGTGGTCGGCTCTGCGGGTGCTGGGGCGACCGCCGCGGGCGCGCTCTCACCAGGAGCACCATCCGTTGGTGTTTTTGGAGAGGTCTCCGTCTGAACTGGCTTGTCGCTCTCGGCTGGTGCCGGGGGCGGTACCTCGGCGGGACGCGATGCGCCGGGCTCGCCCGTCTGCGCTGCCGCCGGAAGACTCGTCAGAATCAGGCTGGCGATCCACACGGCGCGGTTGGAGTTCCGAATCTGCATGGCCCGACAGTTATCACCGCTGCGCCGGGTTTTTAACGGCGGATTGAAAAAGGCGAAGTGTGGGTCATTTGTGCCCACAAAAGCTCAAATCTCCGCAACGCTTCGGGGCCCGTGTCCGATGACTCCAGCATGGGCGAGCACATCGATGACCAGGACACGGCCGAGCTCGAAATCGAGTCTCCGCCGGGTCCTTGGAGACTGGAAATCGGAAGCGCTGACGGCCACCACTGTGTGGTGCTGCGAGAAGGGCAGCGAGTCGTCCTCGGCAGCAGCGCCGGGAGCGGCGTCATTCTGGAGGACCGCTCCGTCAGCGCACGGCATTGCGAGGTGATCGGAATGCCGCGGGGAGTGAAGGTGGTCGATCTCGGTTCAAAGAACGGGCTCTACGTGGGTGGCGCGAAAGTGCGCGATGCCACCCTCGGGGGTCTCGGGGGAAGCTTCGTGGTGGGGGCGACGACGGTCACGGTTCGTCCGGCAGGCTCTGCAAGGCAGTCCGATTCCGCCGTGCCCGGCCTCGTGGGCAGCTCGGAAGCAATGCGTCGAGTCAAGCGGGCGATTCGTCGCTACGCACGTCTGCGCGCGCCCGTGCTCATCGTGGGCGAGTCGGGTACGGGGAAGGACTTGGTTGCTCGGGCGCTTCACGAGCTCGGAACTCGATCGGGGCAGTACGTTCCACTCAACGTCGCCGCGCTCCCCGACTCGTTGCTCGATGCCGAACTCTTCGGACATCGACGTGGCGCCTTCACCGGGGCGGTCGCGCATCGTGCTGGCGCGTTCGAGCAGGCGAATCGGGGGACTCTCTTTCTCGATGAAGTGGCCGAGATGTCCGCTGCGGCCCAAGCGAAGCTTCTTCGGGTGGTGGAGGATGGCATGCTGCGGCCGGTAGGCGCCGAGAGGCCCACTCGCGTCGAGGTGCGGATCGTTTCCGCGACGTGGGCGAATCTGCCCGCCAGGATCGAGGAGGACCGGTTCCGAGGAGACCTGTTTCACCGCCTCTCGACCCTCGTGGTCGAGCTCCCGCCGCTTCGTCGTCGCGCAAGCGACATCCCCGCGCTTGCGCGCACGCTCCTCGACCGAATTGCGGAGGACGTGGGTGCCAAGTCGCTGTCACCGGCGGCCCTTGCCGCACTCGTGGCACACCGCTGGCCAGGCAATGTGAGGCAGCTCCAAGGCGTGCTGTATCGGGCTGCTGCAGAATGCGAAGGAGAGGTTTTGGAGCCGGCTCACCTGCACCTGCCTGCTCCCGAACGACCTCGGCGCAGCGTCAAGCTGACCGTGCAGGACGCCGCCTCCTACGTGGAGCGATACGGGACGGTCAGTGCAGCGGCTCGGGCTGCTGGACTGCCGCGTACCACCTTTCGGGCTCTCTTGCGGCGCTCGGCGTGATTCAGAACTGCCCGACGAGGCCGACGCCCCGGACGTCGGGTCCGAGCATGGGGACCAACGTTGCGGTGCGAGGCGCATTCTCGGAACGCCCGATCTCGTCGTCACTCGGAGAGGTCACCAAATACGTGACCACCGTGGCGGTGAACGCGGCGCCAGCGGTGATGAAGCTGGCGACGGAGACCGTTTTCCACGTATCGCCCGCATCGATGCGGTCTTGTCGCTCGGCGCAGGCAGACGCGTAGTACGGGATTGGTGAGGAGCCCTTCAGGCAGATGTTGCCGCTGTCACCCCGGCTCGCTGCCTCCGCAGCGATGACCTCCCCAGCCGCATCCGCCGAGTCGTAACGGTCGCCGGAAACGATGGCTCCAGTGACACCGAGCCCGACCCCCGCCACCGTCACGGCCATTCCGGTGATACCTACGGGGCTCGTGACGAGCCAGCCGAAGAAGCTCTGAGTCGATTCCGAATCGGTATCAGCTGCCAGGTCGGTGGTGCCTTCGCCTGCGGAAGCGACCGGAGCTGGCCTCGGCGGAGGCGGCGCAAAGGCGATCTCGGCCTGTCCAGCCATATTCTCGACTGCGCTCACCGTGACGGCGGCCTGTTCCGCGCCTTTCTTGGCGATGAACTCGTGCTCGCCTGGCGCGAGGTAGATCGGGTGCGATAGGGGAGAGCGACCCAGGCTCTGATCGCCCAGGAACACTTCCGCGTCATCGACGTCGACGGTGACAGTGATCGTCCCGACGGATTGTTTGGCTTCGGTAAGTCCTTCCTCGGCTACGGATCGCTGCTCGGGTTTCGCATCCGGATACTCCCGGAGGTACTCGTCGAAGTGCGTTGCGGCGTCGGCGGGTCGGTCTGATCTGAGCTCACTTTGCGCCAGGTTCAAGAGCACCGCGGGATGTCGCTTGAGCGCGTAGGCTTGCAAAAAAGCCGCCCGAGCCTTGTCGTACTCCTTCTTGTCGAAATAGCGGACGCCTTCCTCGAAGCGTTGGCGCGCCATTTCGATGGTGGCGTCGTCCTGTGCGTGAGCCACGGAAGTGTAGAGTGGCGTGGAGGCACACAGCGAAACGGCGAAGAGAAAAGACCGGAAGATACGCATGATGATCAAAAAGGATTGTCACGCACGATGCCCGACTGTTTTTTCGGTGGCGTCGCGGGCTGTGCTGGAGCGGGCTTGGGGGAGGGAAATTTTGCGGTGGAGGGAGTCTTGCCGGGAGCGGGCTGTGGCTTCTTCACCGGAGGAGGGGTGTAGGGACGTGGGGCGGGCCGCGGTTGAGATTTCGGCTTCTCGACTTGCTCTCCCGAGTCCGTCTCCTCCGCCTTAGCATCGTCGTCCGCGTCGCTTGCTGCTTGGTCAATCACCGTCGGCTCGTCCTTCGTCGTCGAATCCACGGCCGTCGGGGTTTCGTTAGCCTTCGGAGAGCCTCCGGGAGCTTCGTTCGGCGCCGAGCCGCTTGGAGCCGCAGCGGACTCGGAGGCAACGGGCTCCGGAGCCGCTTTGTCGCCACCCAGCGACAGTAAGGCAAAGGCGATGACCGCCGCGACTCCGAGTGCACTGCCGATCCAGACGCCCATCGGCGGGCCCTTTCGTTTCGGAAAGACCGGCTCCTCGTCGTCGAGGAAGGGACTCGGTGCGGAAGGGGAGGCTCCGCTGGTTGGGGCTTCAGGAGCGGTGTTCGCGGGCAAACCCACTGCGGGCGCGCCGCTGTGGGGTGAAGTGACGCCGCCGGATGAATCGACGCTGTCCGGCGAAGGGACGCTGTCGGGCGAAGCGACGCTCCCGGGTGAAGTAACGCTGTCGGTCGAAGCGACCCCGCATTGCGATGAGGTGTCCGCGACGGGTACTGGGGATGGGCCCGGGTGTGTGGGGATACTGCCTTCAGGGGGCGCGGTTGACGCAGCTTCGATTGCTCCAGCAGCTGCCGCTGGCGCTGCGCCGGGTGCTTCAGGGGGCGCGGCTGACGAGCTAGCGGTCCCGACGCGGTCGCCTTGCTCCGCCGGCGATCCTTCCTGCGGAGAGTTGCTCGACTGGCTGGCCAAGCGCGCTTTCTGGGCCTCCTGGATGCGCGCCTCGGCGCGTTGCGCAGCGCGCGCCCAGGCGTCCTCCTCGTCCGGCTGTGACACGTCCTCCTTCGTGTCGGGTGCCGCATCGGCTCCTTCGGTTGCGCGCTCCCAGGCCTCGGCGTCGGCCTCGTCGTCGTCTTCGCCCTTGCCATGGCCAGTGGCGGCTTCGACGGCTTCCTCGACTCCCACGGAACGGATCGCGCTCACGATTACGGCTTCCTGGGGCACCAGAGGGCCGTCGGACGAGTCGGCTTTCGCGCGGCTGGCTGCGTCGGAGGGATCAGTCGTCGTGGAGGGCTGCGCCGCGAGCCTGGAGTTCGCGTTCGGCGATTCACCGTGCTGCGGCTTTCCCGCGCTGACCGGTGCGACACCCTTCCTCGTTTGAGGCGACTCGCTGCTCGCGGAGGGAAGTGAGGAGCCCGTACCGCTCGCTTTACCGTCATCTGGGACGAGCCCCGCGGTGGTGAACCCAAGGAGCGTTGCCCTGGGATTGACCTTCTTCTGGGGAGGAGTGTCCCCCGCCGCCACGGGGGTCGTGGGGACCCCCAAGAGCGTCTGCTTGAGGCCTGCCCCAGCACCCGCAGGCGCCTGGCGTGAAGCGTTTGAGGGGCGAGGAGGTTCGCTCTTGTTCGCTTGGGAACGTGAGGAGTTCGGCCGTGGAGGTTCGCTCTTGCTTGCCTTGTTGGGTGAAGGGTCGGGTCGTGGCGGGTGGCTCTCGCTCGCCTTGGAACGAGAAGGGTCCGGCCGTGGACTACTCGCTTGCGACCCCGCTCGTGGTGCCCAGGAAGGTTTGAGCTTCCGCGCGACCTCGTCCGCTTGCGCCGCGTCGAAGCCCCGACCGGCCGATTGGTCCCCCGTTTCCCCCTTTTGCCCCAAGGAGGGTTCGCTCGAGCGTTCTTCCTTCTTCATGCGGCGGCGGAAGGCTACCACCGCGTTCCAACTACCGGCAACGCGCTAGCGCCGCCTCGTGTTGAAGTTGAACGACCACGCGAATCTTCGCCCAATGCAGTGGTTTCGCGCTACACCACGCGAAGCCATGAGGCTTGAGGTCGACCTTGCTTCCGCCAATTTTAGGGCGTTCGCGCGTCTCGTTTCGGCCCCTCGTCTTCACCACGCGGCAGAGTCACGGGACTCGAGCCTGACCAGAATGTTTCGAGCGGGTCGCGCGCGTGCTCTGCGCTGCGGCGCGTCGTGTTTTTTCCTCGTCGCGATCGCGGCCTGTGACGACCGAGAGGGGCCGAAAGCTGCACCTGCGAGCACTTCCAGCTCCGCGGTGCTTCCTCTCGCGACGGTCTCCGAGGTCGTCGGTGCCCGAGCCGAGATCGTAGCGGAGGCGGATCGGTTGGCGGTCGAGGCAACGGCGCAAACGGATGCGGGTGCCGGACCGTTGCTCTTGCGGGCGGGCGAGTTGCGTGAGCGCATTTGGAGGTTCGAGCGAAAGCGCGTCGATGCTCTCGAGGCGATCGAGCTCTACTCGGCCTCGGCCACTCGCGACTGGACGGACGCTTGCCAGGCGGGTTTGCGAGCGGCGGTGCTTCGCGGGGAGCTCAACGCCGACCCCGAACAGACTTATCGCGATGTCTATCTTTCCGAGAAGCGTGAGCCGACCCAGGCCTGTCGAGAGCGGGCGGATGCGGCGCTTTCGATGCTCGCCGCGTTTCGCCCGTCCGACGAGGAGCTCGCGCGCCTCGCCCACGAAGCGGGGGAAGACACGAGCGAGCCCGAGCCCGACGCGGCCCACGGCTCACACGTGGTGGTGCCCGACGTGGTGGCCAAGAGCCTCGAGCAACCAGCGACCATCACCCAGGTCGAGCCGTACGGCGCAGAAGAAACGGCTCGCATCGTCATTCACGTCAGTCACCCGACCAAGTTCTCGGTGGGGACACTCGAGGCATCGGGAGGACAGGAGCCTCGCCTCTTCGTCGACGTGTCGAAGGCGACCTATCAGGGCACTCGTATACTCGAGGTCGGAGGACTCGTTCGTCGCGCGCGCCTGGGCAAGCACGACGACGGAACGCGAGTGGTGCTCGACCTCACGCGGCCCGTTTACCACCGGGTGTTTTACCTGCCCGATCCGTTCCGCCTCGTCATTGATGTGAGCCGGGACCCACCTGAAAACGTTGCAGAAGCGCCGACCGTGAGGCGCATCGTGCTCGACCCCGGCCATGGTGGATCGGATCCGGGCGCCATTGGTCCGAACGGTCTTCATGAGAAAGACGTCACGCTCGACGTCGCGCACCGAGCCGCCCCACTTCTCGCGCGCGAGATCGGAGTCTCCACGCTCCTTACGCGGGACACGGACGAGTTCGTCCCCCTGGACGAGCGCGCCGCTCGCGCAAATGCTTTCAATGCGGACCTATTTGTTTCGATCCACTGCAACGCCTCTCCCAATTCCGAGCGTCGCGGTGTGATGACGTTCGTGCTGGACGCGTCCAAGGACTCACTGGCTGCCCGAGTCGCTGCGCGCGAGAATTCCTCGACCGAAGCGGCGGCGGCCGAGCTCGCGAACTCGCTCAGCCGGGTGAGCGACTCGAAGCGGTTGGCCGCCTCGGAGCATTTTGCCGAGCTGTTGCAGCGTGCCGCGCGATCGTCGCTGGGCCTTCGCTACGGATCGATTCAGGACCACGGTGTTCGACGAGCCGGCTTCTACGTACTCGCTGGTGCGCGTATGCCTGCGGTGCTCTTCGAAGGCTCATTCATCTCCAACGAAGGCGAAGCCGAGCGGCTCAATACCGGTGACTACCGACAGCGACTCGCAGACTCGGTGGTCAACGCGGTCCGGGCCTACCGTGAAGGGCGCTGAACGCTCGAAGGAACCCCAATCTCGATCAGCGCAAGCGCATCGCGGAGGCCGAGCATTGCGGAGGGCCACCCCGCCAGGGTCAACCGATTCGCCCCGAGAAGCGCCTTTTCGGGAATCCTCGGCTTGCCTCGCGGTCGCCCGCGGCCCAAACATAAAGAACGAGGAGCGACCGCCGGTCGTGGGGCCGGTCGGGTTCTTCGGAAGCGAGGGGAGGACGAGTGGACGACGCCCAACGCCCAACGCATTTGTGGGGCGTCATTGTGGGGCGGGAATCAGCGCCATCGGGGAGACCTTTCGCGGGCCGTCCGCTTGGGGCCTGAAGAGCGAGCGCCGTCGGGCGCTTGCGTGTCGAAAGGGGGCGTCGTCAAGGGCGCCGATGACGCGGTCTTCGACGCGCTCTGCGCACACTGAACGGATTGACGTACTAGGCGCCGGTACCTATGTTTTCGGACTCCCGCCGCGGAGGCGGGCCCGCGACTGTTGAGCACATGCGCGGGCGCAGAAACGACCAAGGCCCAGAAGATGACCAAGGCCCAGCTGAAGAAGTTCAAGGATCTGCTCGAGGAAAAGAGGACGGAGATCCTCAAGCGAGCTCAGCAGACCCTCGCGGAGGACATGACGCTCGACGCGGATGATCTCCCCGACGAGATGGACCTCGCCTCCAGCGAGTATCTCCAATCGTTCACGTTTCGCCTGCGGGGGCGTGAGAAGGTCTTTCTGGAGAAGATCCAGAAAGCACTCGAGCGCATCGAAGACGGGTCGTTTGGCGTTTGTGAGGACTGCGGGGAGAGCATCTCCGTGAAGCGTCTCGAAGCTCGTCCGGAAACGACGCTCTGCATCCGCTGCAAAGAGGATCAAGAGCGCGTCGAACGCGACTTCGGCTGAGCTGTCCATTTTCGGAAGCGTCGCCCGTCGGGCTGCGTGTCCGAATGCTCAAAACTTTCTCGAGCGCCTCACCAGGGACGACGACTTTCCAAGTCGACGTCCCGTTGTGCGTGTTTCGATTTTGTGTCGCGCGCGCCTGACGAACCGCTGGACTGCGAGCTGGTTCTGCCGGTTCGTACCCCGCGGCGCGGGGCTGCAGGGGGGCTACTTGCGCGATCCGGCCGCCCGTTTGGAACCCTTCTTTCGGGGAGTCTTCGCGGACGTCTTCTTGGCAGCGGTCGCCTTGGGGGTTGAGCGGGGACGTTTTTGGGTCTTCGGTCCGGTCGCGGTGCTACCCGATTGTGCTTCGAGGACTTCACGCAGGGCTTTCCCAGTGTGGCTGCCTTCGCAGGCGGCCACCGTTTCGGGAGTCCCCTCGATCACGACAGTTCCTCCGCGCTCGCCGCCTTCGGGCCCCATGTCGATGACCCAGTCCGAGCAGGCGACCACGTCGAGGTTGTGCTCGATCAAGACGATGGAGTTGCCGGCGTCCCTGAGCCCGAAGAGGGCCCGCGTGAGCAGCTCAATGTCCGAAAAGTGCAGACCCGTGGTGGGTTCGTCGAGCACGTACAGTGTGTTGCCCGTGGCCTTCCGGCTGAGCTCGCTCGCGAGCTTCACTCGTTGCGCCTCACCTCCGGAAAGAGTCGTCGCCGGTTGCCCGAGCTCGATGTAGCCGAGCCCGACCTGGCGCAGAGTCGCCAATTTGTCGTGGATGCGCGGAATGGCTTCGAACAGTTCGTAGGCGTCGTCGACCTCGAGCTCGAGGGCGTCTGCGATCGACAAGCCTCGGTACCTAATTTCTAGCGTCTCGCGGTTGTAGCGTTTGCCTCCACACGCGTCGCAGGCGACGTACACGTCGGGCAAGAAGTGCATTTCCACGCGGAGCACGCCATCGCCCTGGCAGGCCTCGCAGCGACCTCCCTTGACGTTGAAGGAGAAGCGCCCCGGCTTGTAGCCCCGGGCGCGCGCGTCCGGGAGCGTCGCGTAGAGTTCGCGCAAGTGGGTGAAGATGCCAGTATAGGTCGCGGGGTTCGATCGCGGGGTTCGACCGATGGGAGCCTGGTCGATGCTGATGACCTTGTCGATGTGCTCGAGACCCTCGATGGCGTCGCATGGACCGACCCATCCCGTGGCACCGTACAGCTTTGCCCGGGCCGCGCTGAGCAAGGTGTCGACGATCAAGCTGCTCTTGCCCGAGCCGCTGACTCCCGTCACGGACGTGATGAGCCCGAGGGGAACGTCGAGGCTCACGTCCTTGAGGTTGTGCGCCCGCGCTCCGACGACGCGGAGAGCCTTCTTCGTCGCTCGCTTGCGTTTCTCGGGGATCGGCAGGCGTTTTTCGCCTGAAAGGTATGGGCCGGTCACCGACTCCGGGTTTTTGATGATTTCTGCTGGGGTGCCCTCGGCAATGATCCGCCCTCCGAGCGCACCTGCGCCCGGCCCCATGTCGACGATGTAGTCTCCTGCGAGAATCGCGTCGCGATCGTGCTCCACGACCAGGACGCTGTTGCCCTTGTCGACCAGGCGACGCAGGGCTTCGAGAAGGCGGCTGTTGTCGCGGGAGTGGAGACCGACGCTAGGCTCGTCGAGGACGTAGAGGACGCCCACCAGAGACGCACCGATCTGTGTGGCCAGGCGGATGCGTTGACCTTCCCCGCCGGAGAGAGTGTGCGCGGAGCGATCGAGCGTGAGGTAGTCGAGCCCGACGTCGATGAGGAAGCCTAGGCGTTCGGTGATCGCTCGAATGAGCGGTTCGGCGATGGTCCTGTCCCGAGTGAGGAGCGCGTCTCCCGCGAGTAGCTCGCCCAGGAACTCCCGGAGTCGCTTGAGGGGCAACCGGCAAAGCTGCCCGATGTCGCGATCGGCGATCTTGACGCTCAGGGCCTCACGTCGGAGGCGCATCCCGTCGCAGCTCTCGCAGGTCTGGGTGACGGCGAAGCGGCCGAGATCTTCCGGGCCGATCGCTCCTTCCTCGAACTCCTGTCCCTCCTCGGTCTGCCCGGTCTCGAGCAGCTCTTCCAGGCGCTCGAGGATGCCTCGGTAGCCTTTGCGCTTCTTCTCGCCGTACAGGATGGCGTTCTTCGCCTTTTCCGGCAGGTCGTCCCACGCCAAGTCCGGATCGACGCCGAGTATTTCGACGACGTGGTGGACTTCCGTGGCGGTGGCTACGGAGCCACGCCGGCCAAAGGCCGCGACCGCTCCTTCGCGCAGCGTGCGGCCGCCGTCGGGCACGATGCGGCGCGGGTCGATCGCGGATTTCAACCCGATCCCGCCGCAGTCGGGGCACGCGCCGTGGGGACTGTTGAACGAGAAGAGGCGCGGTTCCAGAGGAGGTAGGGTGATGCCGTGCTCCCAGGACACGAGCCGTTCGCTCATCACGATGGGCTCTGAGCCGTCCATGCTGTCGATCAGCAAGGTTCCTCCGCCCAAATTGAGCGCAAGCTCGACCGAGTCCGTCAGGCGTCCCTTGATGTCTTCACGGATCACGATGCGGTCGACCACCACGTCGAGGTCGTGGCTCGCCTTGGGATCGACGTGCACGTCGTCGCCGAGATCCACGTTCTGCCCGTCGACCCGAGCGCGGACGTACCCCTCTCGGCGAAGGCGCTCCAGGTCATGCTTGAGGTCACCCTTCTGTTTGCGCACGACGCGCGAAAGCAACACCACCCGGGCGCCATCGCCGCGGTCCACGATGGAGTCGACGATTTCTTGAACCGTGTAGGCACGCAGCACCTGCCCCGACAGAGGGCAGTGCGGGATGCCGACCCGCGCGAACAAGAGCCGCAGGTAGTCGGCGATTTCCGTGACCGTACCCACGGTCGAGCGAGGACTCTTGCCGAGCGCTTTTTGCTCGATGGCGATCGCGGGACTCAGCCCTTCGATCGCCTCGACGGCGGGCTTGGGAAGTTGGTCGAGGAACTGGCGCGCGTAGGCCGAGAGGGACTCGACGTAACGGCGCTGTCCTTCGGCATAGATGGTGTCGAAGGCGAGCGAGGATTTTCCCGAACCGCTGGGGCCAGTGATGATGACCAGCTTGTTTCGAGGCAGCTCGCAGCTGACGTTCTGCAAGTTGTGCTGAGTCGCTCCGACGACGACGAGACTCTGCATGGGTGGCCCTCTAACATACCTTCCGGGGGCATATCTTCCGGCTGGTTTTCTTTCGGGAGATTTGGCGTCCCGGTGGCTTACAGCGAGCATCGCTTGCGATGATCGAAGAAAACATGAGCGGCACCTGCAGACGAGTGGCCTCCCGTAGCCGATTTGGCCCTCATCTGCTTGGGGCCAAAAACGGCGGAGGGCAATCAGCGCAACTGATCGCCGCTGACGCAGGGTGCCGAAAGAAGCAGGGTGCTGAAAAAAGCACCCTGTCATGAACAACACCGGTGCCCGCGCACACCGGCGCGACCGGACACGTTCGTCAGAAAGGCGCGGATTGGCACCTGGTACGGCGGGCTGGGCGGGGAAATCAGCCCCCAGGCGAGCCATCGGCGACGGGACCACCTGACTGCGGCGAGGCCCAACCCGGGCGCGCAGGTCCGGTTGCTCCCCCACCCACGTTCGACTAGCTTTCCGGGCGTGAAGCTTACTCGCGGATTTCCCCACAGTGGTGAGCGCCCGTCGCGCCACGCGGGGAATCGGTGGGAAGCGTCGGGACGCTCGCCTTCGGGACGCGTTCTGAGCTCCGTCAAAGCGGGTGCTGCGGGCTGCCGCGTTCGTTCGAGCAGCTCCGTCTGCTCGGGCTCGACAAGGTCGACTCACGAGCGGCAGGTTCGACCACTCCGAGCTCCTTTGGGGCGCAGGAAGGGGCGCTCCGCCTCGGCACGGCGCGCGACGGGTTTGCTAATCGATCGGGGGTGTTTCCCTCGGGCCTATAGCTCAATTGGTCAGAGCCCCCGGCTCATAACCGGGTTGTTCCTGGTTCGAACCCAGGTGGGCCCACGACGCGCACGGAGTTCTGGATCGTGCTAACCAGGCAACGACGGTGCAGTTCGCTCGAACGGCTCGGTCCGCCCGGGTGATCGCACGCTCGAACCCGGGCAAGGAGCCAAGAAACTAAAGTGAGTATCGAAGCCCAAATCGAAGTCCTCAAGGGTCTCGCGAAGCTCGACACGGAGCTCGCGACCCTCGACGGTGAGCTCAGCGACCACAAGGGTCGACTCGGAGGCAAGCGGGAACTCCTCGGCCGGCTCGACGAAAAGGTGGGTCGAGGGCAGGAGAGCATCCGGGACATGGAGAAGCTGCGCAGCGACCTCGTGACCGAGCTGCGACAGATCAGCATTCAGATCGACAAGGCACGAGAGAAGCTAGCGCGCTGCAGAAACGAGCGCGAGGCGAATGCCGCCCAACGTGAGATCGAAGAGCTGCACAAGCTCCGCCGAGATCGCGATCTGGAGATTGAAAAGCTCGTGGGGCTCGCGGACGAAGCTCGGCAGGAGGTGGAAGTGACCTCGGGCGAGCGCGCCGGGCTCCTCGCGGAGCTCGGCGAATCCGAGGGCAGTACGACCGTCCGGATCACGGAGCTCGAGAAGGTGAGGGAGGAGAAGGCCACCGAGCGAAGTAACCTGCTCGCCAAGCTCGATGTGGCTCTCGGACGCAAGTACGAGCGCGTCGCCAAGATGAAGGGAAGCGGCTCGGCCGCTGCCGTCAACGGTTGTTGCGAGGCCTGCCACATCGCTCTGCCTCCCATGCTCTTCCAAGAGATCATGCATCGACAGTCGTTGCATCAGTGCCCGAGCTGCCATCGCATCCTGTATTTCGAGCCGCCGCAGGCGGAGGCGGAGAACGACAAAGCCGACGTCGAGACCGCGCGCGATACGAAGGCCAGCTGATCAAGTGAAAGCCTGCCCCACCTGCGGTCGTCTCTACCCCGAAGATGCCGGCTTTTGCCCGGTGGACGGTTCGGAACTGACGAGTGCGACGCAGGTCCCGATCGCTGCGGACGACGACGACGCGCGCATCGGGCAGATGATCTGCGAGCGATACCAAGTTCGCCGAGTCATTGCCGACGGCGGCATGGGGCGGGTCTACGAGGCGCTCGACATGGTCGAGCGGCGGAACGTCGCTCTAAAAATCCTGCACCCCGACGTCGCGCGAGACGAGGTGCAGGTCGAGCGCTTCAAGCGCGAGTTCGCGGTCAGCGGTGAGCTGCCCCACGAACACATCGTCGAAGTGCTCGACTTCCAGCCGACCGCGGATGGTTCGTACGCGCTCGTCATGGAGTTTCTCTATGGCGAGGAGCTCCGAGCCACGCTCAAGCGCGAAGGCGTACTTTCGCCTGCTCGCCTGGTGAGAATGCTCAGCCAGATCGCCGTGGGGCTCGACGAAGCGCATGCTCGAAAGCTCGTCCATCGAGATTTGAAGCCCGACAATGTTTTCCTCTGTCAGACCAACGAGGGGGACATCGTGAAGCTTCTGGACTTCGGCTCGGTCAAGGACACGGCCGATGGAGCGAAGAAGCTGACGGTGATGGGGACCACCATCGGGTCCCCTTTCTACATGGCGCCCGAGCAAGCCCAGGGGCTCGATACTCTCGACCATCGCGCCGACGTATGGGCGCTGGCGGCGATCACGTACGAGTGCGTCACCGGCCGTGTTCCGTTCCAGGGCAGCAATGGCCCCACCATCCTTCTGGAAATCCTCACCAAGGAAGCCCGTCCGCCGAGCGAGGTGGCGAAGGGGCAGAAGCATCCCGTACCTCCGACGATCGATGCGGTGATTTCCCGCGCCTTCAGGAAGAGCGCCGCCGTCCGCACGGAATCGGTCGGCGCCCTGGCCAACGCGGTGGGGGCCGCGTACGGCCTCGAAGGCGATCACCGAGCGTGGGCCCACACCCCGGAAGGAGAGCTTGCGCGCAGCATCGAAGAGAAGCTTCCCGAGTTGATGAAGGCCAGGCCGGCGGAGGTTTCACGGGACGCGGTGGACGACTTTTTCGGTGAATCGGAATCTCTGGGGCAAGCCGTCCCGGGTGCAGATCCGATGGCGGTAGCCATGGCCGGCGCTCACGCGGCGGCGGAAGAGGAGCTGGCGGCAGTAGGAGTTCCCCAAAAATTGCCGGCCTGGGTGGTCCCCGCCGTCGCCATTGGCGTGGTGATCCTGCTCGCGCTTTTGGGCATCCTCCTGTTCGTGGTGTGAGTCGCACCGGTATGCGGTTCCGGTCGACGCGACGGACGGGGACGATGCCCGCGCTTCGCGATGAGAGCCCAGCGTTCTTTGCGAGGGGGACGGTCACGACGGCAGTGCTGCGGAACAAACCAAGGCATGCGAGGCCGCAGGCCGAGGAGTTGGGGTCAGCCCCCCTTCGCTCTTGTCCTCGCTTCGCTGCGGGAAGAGCGTGTCCCCCCTGACCCGTGCTGCGCGCGCCTCCGGCGTGCTCGCGCGGCCGGGGGGACGACCATCCGCCGCCGCCGGTGCCGCCCCACCACGCAGGCGCGCAGGAACAACCAAGGCACGCGAGGCCGAAGGCCGAGGAGTGACCAGGCCGCGAGCACCGCCACCGACCAAGTGGGAGGTGCCGGAGCGCAGGCGGGAGTTGGGGGTGAGGAGTCGCGGCTTTGCCGCGACGACGAGGGGGGCTGGGAAAGCCCCCCGAACAACTGTCGGGAAACTCCTTGGCCGCGCGGACGTACGGATCCAGGATGGATGACGTGAGTTCCGAAGGATGGGTGCGTGTGGTATCCGAGCCGGCAATGAACGAGGCTGGTTCTGAATCATCGGGAAGGTCGACCGCGCGAACCCTCTCCCTCTTCGGGGCGATGTTTTTTTCGGCCGGGCTCGGGTGGGCGCTGCTCCTGGGCTGTAGTCGGGAGCCTGACACGAAAGCCGACGCCGCCGAGGCGACTCAGGCGGCATCGCAGGCCGAGGCCGCTCCAGCGTCGAAGAGCGCACCTGTCGCCGGCAAGCCCTCATACAGCGAACAGCCCTTCGACCTCAGCATTTCGGTTCCCGGTCCCGTGGCGGTGGGCAAGCCCGCGAAGGCGGAGGTCGTCTTGCTCGCGAAGGGTCCCTACAAGGTCAACCAGGAATACCCCCTGAAGATCAAGCTCAACGAGGCGCCCGGGCTCACCTTTCCGAACTCGGTCGTGCACGCTCACAAGAACAAGGACGCCGTGAAGTTGGAGGCCAAGAAGGCGGTTCTGTCGGTCGCCTTCACTCCGAAGTCCGCCGGCGAGCATGCGCTCGGTGGTCTCTTGTCGTTCAGTGTCTGTACCGAGGAGCGTTGCCTCATCGAGAAGCGCGATCTCGAGGCGAAGGTCACCGCGCAGTGACCGCGAAGTGATAACCTTCTCCCATGGGGTCGAGTCACGTTCTGGACCAGCTGGGAGAAATCTTCGAAGGTATCCAGCTCGAGTTTTCTCGCGAGCGCAGGGTCCTTTCTTTTCAGGAGTACCTCGAGCTCTTCGCGGGGTCGCCTGCGCGGCACTCACGCGACGCTTCGCGCTACCTCAAGGACATGTTCGACTTCTACGGAAAGGAGTCGGTCGAGCGTCCCTGGGGTGCGGAGACGCGGTTCCGCCTTTTCGATCAACCGTTCACTCACGACGGTGCGCCGGGGGACGCCCTGGTGGGTCAGGAGTGCGTACAGGGCGGAATCTACCGCGCTCTGTCCAACTTCGTCCGCGAAGGTCGGGCCAACCGAATTCTCTTGCTCCACGGCCCCAACGGCTCCGCGAAGAGCACGGTGGCTTCGTGCATGATGCGGGGGCTGGAGGACTACTCTGCCCGCGACGAGGGGGCCCTTTACCGCTTCCACTGGGTCTTTCCCAAACAGACGACCCTGCGAGGCGCCATCGGCTTCGGTGGCGCGAAGGGCAGTGCTTCGCCGGCGGCCAGCTACGCGCACCTGGGAGACGACCAAATCGATGCGCGCCTCTTCATCGAGGTGCGCGATCATCCCCTTTTTCTCCTCCCGGCCGAATCCCGACGAATCCTGCTCGAGCAGGTGTATGCCAAACACGGCCTCTCCGAGGCTCCGCCGCGATGGCTGACCCACGGGAACCTGTGTCACAAAAGTAGGCAAATCTACGACGCGCTTCTCGCAAGCTACGGAGGTTCGCTCGAGTCGGTGCTTCGCCACGTTCAGGTGGAGCGCTACTTCATCTCGAGGCGCTATCGCGTGGGGGCGGTCACGCTCGGACCTCAACTTTCGGTGGACGCCGGGGAACGCCAAGTAACCGCGGACCGGAGCGTCGCCGCATTGCCTTCGTCGCTTCAGGCGCTGACCCTGTTCGATGCCTTCGGCGAGCTCGTGGACGCTGCGGGGGGATTGATCGAGTACTCGGATCTGCTGAAGCGCCCCATTGATGCTTTCAAGTACCTGCAGATCACCGCAGAGACGGGGGAGGTGGCCCTGCAGTCACAGACACTGCAGGTCAACGCGGTGATGCTCGCCAGCGCCAACGAGCTGCACCTTGGAGCCTTTCGCCAACATCCCGAGTTCGAGAGTTTTCGGGGGCGCCTCGAGGTCATCCGCGCCCCCTACATCCTCAATTGGAGGGACGAGGTTCGCATCTACGACGCGCAGATCGTTCCGCAAATCGACGGGCGGGTGGCGCCTCATGCGACCGAAGTGGCGGCCATGTTCGCCGTCCTGACGCGCCTGCGCAAACCCAGCCCGGACAACTTTCGTCGGGAGCTTCGGGAGGTCATCGCAGAGCTCGCTGCCCTCGAGAAGATGGACCTCTACGCAGACGGAAAGTCTCCCGATCGTCTGGACGACGACTCGGCCAAGCTCTTGCGCGCCTCGATCGCGGACCTCTACCACGAGACGGACGCCATCCCGATCTACGAAGGTTCGACCGGCGCGAGTCCACGCGAGATGCGTACGGTGCTCCTGGATGCCGCCCAAGACCCGCGCTACGGATACCTTTCGCCCTTCGCGGTCCTCGACGAGCTCGATCGGTTGTGCGAGCGCGCGAGCGAGTACGCGTTCCTGCAGGAAGACCGCCTACCCGGTGGCTACCATGACCACAGCGGCTTTCGACGAGCGTTACTCGAGCGACTGCTCGACCTCTGCGAGGACGAGTTCCGCCTTTCGAGCGGATTCGTCGAGGAGACGCGCTACTCTGAGCTCTTCGGGCGCTACGTGACCCAGGTCAGCTACTGGGTGAAGGGCGAGCAGATCAAGAATGCCGTCACCGGGGACTACGAAAATCCCGACCAGCATCTGATGGGCGAGGTCGAGGAGCTGCTCCAGGTGTCCGACCGCCCGCAGGAGTTCCGGCACTCGCTGATCAACATGATCGCTGCCTGGGCGATCGATCATCCGAACCAGCCCATCGACAACAACCAGGTGTTTCGCGAGCAGATTCGCAAGCTGCGCGAGGCCGTGTTCGACAGCCGAAAGCTGGCCCTGGCGCGCCTCTGTCGGGACATCGTGCTGCTTCTCCGGGAGGCGGGGGCGGGGCTCGATGCGGAGCGGCGTCAGGCGGCGGAACGCGCCGTGCGGACTCTGAACGAAAAGCACGGGTACCACGACGACGCGGCGGTCGATGCAGCGGCCATGCTCCTCCGCGAGCGCTATGCGGAGCTCCTGAGCTGACGCTCCCTGCCGTCTGGGCTTGACAGGCTGGGGCGGTCGCCACCATATTCCCGGCCCCACGATTCGCCGAAGTAGCTCAGTCGGTTAGAGCACGCGCTTCATAAGCGCGGTGTCCCCAGTTCAAGTCTGGGCTTCGGCACCCTCGAACGAGAAGACCGCAGAGCCGCCTTAGGGCGGCTCTCGTCGTTTCGTCGTGCGGACAAGGGAAGAGCCGCCCGGGGGGCGGGCGGCTCTTCGAGGGGTGTTCAGAGGAAAACACCGACCGAATTCGACCGGAGGAGTCGATTCGGAAAGGGGGTCAGTTGTTGCCGAAGAGGCTGTTGATCTTGGAGTCCAAGGCCACAGCGATCTTGTAGAGGCTCGAGATCGACGGGCTCGATTCGGCCCGTTCGATCTGTGAAAGCAGAGAGATGCTGAGCCCGGTGCGTCGGCTCATCTGCTTCAGAGTGAGCTCCTGCTCCTTGCGCATCCCGCGAATGGTGTCGCCGATGATCTTGTGCAGCTGCTCCTCGGGGGTCCGCGCGAGACCCTTCTTCTTCATCACGCGAGCGAGAACGTCGCGGAACTCGTCCACGTTGAATGGCTTCTTGATGTAGTCCACTGCATCGAGCTTCATCGAGGCAACCGCCGTGTCGAGGTTTGGATGTGCCGTGAAGATGACCACGGCCACGTCACTGTCGATCGAGCGAATGCGGCGGAGCACCTCGATCCCGTCGAGCTGCGGCATCATCAAGTCGAGAATGATGACGTGAAACGCGCCCTGACGAACCTCGTCTTCAACGAGGGTCGGGTCGCTCACCGCGCGAACGCTGAAGCCATCTTTCTCGAGTAGCGTCTGCATGTACTCACAGATGGCCTGGTCGTCGTCGACAATAAGAATGTTTACGTTGGGGACTTCGATGGGCACGTCGTGAAACTCCTGCGGTCCGTCTATGGCCGAAAACCGACTTGGTTCGCTTTCAGTCACAGTACAATAGACCCTTCGCGGTTACCGTGTCACTAGATTTGTGACACCTGGATCCGGTCATTCATGTAAGTTACCGAATTAACTTAGAAAATTTTATCCGCGCGGCCCCGCGGGTCATCCAAGTCGGGGGGAAGAGGGTGAGTTTGTGTTGTCGTGGGGCCGGTCCTGAACGGGTCAAAAAGGTCACACAGGCGAAACCTTGGCGGGCGCTGCGCGCACCTTTGGCATCGTCTGGCATCGTCTTGTTTCAACCAATCACCACGGCTTGGCAATCAGATCAGATCACAGATTTGGAAGCGCTGCCGTCGTTGGCGTGGGAGCGCGACGGAGGCCGAGAGTTGCTGCACCGAGGGAATGGACCAAGCGGCGTGGGACCGCCGGCACTTTTCTTCGCGCTCGCCGAGTGCTGAACTGCGGGCCGTCCGCGAGTTAGGGAGTTCTGTTCGCGGGCCACCCCGGCAACTGGGCCAGATGCGAGGGGATGTGGAGCGACGAGACGAGACGAGAGACAGCGGGCCCAGCATGCGTGCTGGGCCCAGTTGTCGAGGCGGGCGATGTACTACGCGCTGCGCGCGTTCCGGCGTAGCCGGACCATGGTCCTCGCTGCACTCCGTCCAGCTCGCTGGACTGCATGCAGCTCGGAGCGAGCTGCTGGGGCAGACGGCTGCCCGCCCTGCCAAGTCGGTTTGCGGTGTTACCGACACGTGGACAAAAGACAGTCGGGTTCCAGAAGACTTGATCCTGGAACCCGACTTGTCGGGGCGGGCAGATTCGAACTGCCGACCTCACCGTCCCGAACGGTGCGCGCTACCAAACTGCGCTACGCCCCGGAATCATCGGTGCTTCGAGGGCTCTCGAAGGCCCGACCCCCGTGGGGTCGGGCCGCGGAGAATGGTGCGTAGCGTGCCCTCTGTCAAGGTCGCGACGACGTCTCGCGGAGCCTTTCGAAAACGTCTCTCGAAGCCTCCGGAGCACCGCTCGGTTTGCCGCCAGGGCGCAACGAGACCGCCCCCCAGCTCTTGCGAGGGGGCGGGTTTCGCCTGCGCGGCTTCGGCGTGCTGCACGAATCGGCGCTCCGGTAGACACTGTTCCAGGAAGTGGCTTCAGCCGCGCGCTTTCAGCGCCGAGACGAACTCCGGTACCGCCGTGAAGAGGTCGGCAACCAAACCGTAGTCCGCCAGCTGGAAGATCGGTGCTTCGGGGTCCTTGTTGATGGCGACGATCACCTTGGACCCTTTCATGCCCGCGATGTGCTGAATCGCGCCCGAAATGCCAATTGCCACGTAGAGCTGAGGCGCGACGATCTTCCCCGTCTGTCCGACCTGGAAGTCACCCGGCGCGTATCCGGCGTCCACGGCAGCGCGACTCGCTCCAATGGCAGCGCCCAAGCGATCCGCCAGAGGCTCGATGACGTCGAAAAACTGGTCCTTGAGCGCTCGTCCCCCGGAGACCACGACCTTGGCGTCGGTCAGCTCCGGCCTTTCGGAGGTCACCGCATCCAGGGAGACGAACTCGACGCGCGAGGCGGCCGTCCCCACGCCTGCCTTGGTGACGCTTTCCGTGGGAGACGCGCCCCCGCTCGGTTCGGCCGGGTCGAATTCACTTTGGCGTGCCGTCGCTACTTGAATCGCAGTGGTGAGTTCACAGCATCCGAACGCGTTCCCTGCGAACATCGGCCGCTTGTAGACGAGCCTGCCTCCCTCGGATGATACGTCCGCGCAGTCGCCCGCGTAGGCCGCTCCCAAACGCGCCGCGACTCGAGGCATGAGATCCTTGCCGAAGCTCGTGGCGGTCGCGACCACGAGGCCGTAGTTCTTTCCGACGTCGGCAATTGTCGGGGCGAAATGTTCGGCGGTGTAGTGCTCCAAGCTGGGGTCGGCGCAGGTGATGATCTTACCGGCGCCGAAGTTCGTGAGTTCCTGGGCGGGGCCTTCGGGGGCTTTGCCGAGAACGAGAATGTCGAAGCCTCCACCCACGGCGGGGAGAGCCTTCTGCGCGAATGTGATTGCTGCGAGGGTGGCTTTCTTCAGGGTTCCCTGCTCGGACAGCTCTGCGACGACGAGTACGTTGGGCATGATTTGCTCTTCGCTCCTGCTTTGAGTGGGGGACCCGTTCAGAGAACTCGGGCCTCGTTGGCGAGCTTGTCCACCAGCTCTGCGACGTCCTTGACCTTGATTCCGGCGCTTCGCGCGGCTGGGGGGGCGAACTTGTCGTACTTCGTGGTCAGCGAAGCATCCGTCAGTTCCGAAAGCGGCCGCACCGTGAGTGGCTTGCGCTTCGCTTGCATGATTGCCGGAAGCGGCGCGAAGCGAACACCCTCGTTGTAGCTGAATGAAGGGTCGGTCTTCGTGGAGTAAACGCTCTTCGGCGCGACGATCCGCAGGTCGACCGTTACGAGACAAGGTGGGGTGAGCCGCAGGTTCAGAACGCCACCGTCGACTTCTCGCCCGACGAGCAACTTGCCGCCCTCTTCCTCGCGGATCGTTGCGGCAAACGTGGCCATCGGGAAGTCGAGCAGCTCGGCGAGAAGCTGCCCCACCTGATTCGTGTCACCGTCGACCGCTTGCTTACCGAGGAGCACCACGTCTGGTGACTCTTCTTCCACGACCTTCTTCAGCGCATGCGCGACGATGTTGCCGTCGAGGGCGTCGTCGTCCGCGTCGATGCGGATGGCGCGGTCGGCGCCCGTTGCGAGCGCAGAGCGCAGCGTGGTTTCCGTTTCCTTGGGTCCCAAGGTGACCACCACGACCTCGCCCTCACGCTTCTTCGGGGTCTGCCCGTTTTCGGTGAGGCGGAGCGCGGCTTCGAGTGCGTATTCGTCGAAGGGATTGATCTTCCACTCGAGGCCCGAGGTATCGACTCGGTCGCCCGAGCTGGGGATCTTGATCTTGTTCGCGTTGTCGGGATCTGCGACGCGCTTGACGGCGACGACAATCTTCACGGGTTACCTCCAGAGCACGGACGGCCGTCGTGCACCGATGCGCACTCAGGCACTGCCAGATCTTTTAAAGGTAGGCCCTCGTCGCGGCGCGTCAAGGAGCCAAGTATCGAGAACTCCATAGGAAGATCGCTGTCTCGGTGCGGCCCGCGGGCCGGCCCAGGGGGACCTTCGGAAGACCCGTCGCGCAACGGGCCCAAGCTGGCTCGGGGGCTTGGTGGATCCGGGAGAGAACGGGGCTCGTCGGGGAGAGAGCGGGGTCTTTCGTCGTTTGCTATGACCCAGCGCGACTGTCACCCATGACCACGCGCACCGACTTTCTCGTACTTGGCAGCGGCATCGCTGGCCTGTCTTTTGCGCTCCGAATGGCGCGTCACGGCGAAGTCACGGTCGTCACGAAGCGACGCCGAGACGAGTCGGCCACGGGCTGGGCCCAAGGCGGTGTCGCCGCCGTCATGCACCCGGCAGACTCGTACGAGAAGCATGCCGCGGACACGCACACAGCCGGCGCGGGTTTGTGCCGTCCTGAAGCCGTGGACCTGTGCGTGAAGAACGGCCCGGACGTACTCCGGTGGCTGATCGACGTCGGTACGGAGTTCACCTCCAAGCGACCAGGCGAGCTCGACCTCGGTCGCGAGGGGGGACACAGCGAAAGGCGAGTAGCGCACGCTGGCGACGTTACCGGTGCGGAGATCATGCGCGCCTTGCTGCAAGCCGTGGAGGACGAACCCAACATTTGCGTCCTCCCGTGGCACATGGGTGTCGACCTCATCACCCACAGTCGCCTCGGAAAGCCGGACCGGTGCGTCGGGGCGTACGTCTACGACGAGAAGGCCGGCAAGGTCGAAACGTGCCTAGCGCGCGCCACGATTCTCGCGACGGGTGGCGCCGGCAAGGTCTATCTGTACACGTCGAACCCCGACGTGGCGACGGGCGATGGCGTGGCGATGGCGTACCGAGCGGGCGCTGAAGTCGCCAACATGGAGTTTTTTCAGTTTCACCCCACGGTGCTCTACGAACCTCGCGCCAAGAGCTTCTTGATCAGTGAAGCTCTGCGCGGCGAAGGGGCCGTCCTGCGCCTGCCCGATGGGGAAGCCTTCATGCCCCGCCACCATAAGCTGGCGGATCTGGCGCCGCGCGACGTCGTGGCGCGGGCCATCGACTTCGAGATGAAGCGGAGCGGCTCGGAACACGTGCTCCTCGATATCACGCACAAGCCGGCGAGTTTCGTCAAAGATCGTTTTCCCACCATCTACGGAACGTGTCTTCGCTACGGCATCGACATCACGACCGATCCGATCCCCGTCGTGCCGGCCGCCCATTACATGTGCGGGGGCGTGAGCTCGGACTCCTGGGGACGCAGCAGTCTGCCCGGGCTTTGGGTCATCGGAGAGACCGCTTGCACGGGTTTGCACGGAGCCAATCGCCTGGCCTCGAACTCTCTCCTCGAAGGGTTGGTGTACGGGCAGCGAGCCTCCGAGAAGATCGCTGCGTCTCTAGACGATCTGCACGCGCGGGATTTCCCGGAAGTGCCCGAGTGGGAGACCGGATCGGCGTGCCCCAGCGATGAAGCCGTCATCATCACCCAAAACTGGGATGAGGTGCGACGGCTGATGTGGAACTACGTGGGCATCGTGCGCAGCGACAGTCGCCTGCGTCGTGCGGCGCGGCGGGTCGCGCTGCTCGAAGAGGAGATTCGCGAGTACTACTGGAAGCACCTCGTGACACGCGATCTACTCGAACTTCGAAACATTCAAACGGTTGCCGAACTCATCATCGCCTGTGCCGCGAGTCGCCAGGAGAGCCGCGGTCTTCACTTCACCATCGATCACCCCGAAACACGGCCGCCCTTGGCGCAGGACACGGTCATGAAGCGCGGCGTGTCCCCGCATCTGCGGGGGCTCGAGCGGTGAGGGAAGGCGCGCAGTTCGGCTACTGGCAGGCCGCTCTGTGGATGGTCGCGCCGGCGTTGGCGCTCATCCTGTGTGCGCAGGCCATCTCCATCATCGAACCGGGAATATTCGATGACCTGGTCAGTCTGGGAATCGTGAGTGCGGCGATATACGTCGGGTTCGCTGCGCTTCTCGTAGGAACTCACGCAACGGGAACGAGCGTGCTTCCGGCGATTGGAGTCCGACCGACGCATCCGGCGCTCATCCCCCTCGCTTTGGTTCTCGGCGTCGTCGCTCAGGTTCCCGCCGACAGCCTTCTCGGACTGTCGGAGCTCGTGTTTCAACCGACGGAGGAGGAACTCCTGCGTCGCGCTCTCCTGTTTCGCACCGAGACGCCGCTTCAGGCGGTGATGATGGTGCTGGTGGTGGCCTGCCTCGTTCCGGTCGCCGAGGAAGTGTTCTTCCGTGGAGTCCTCTTCGGAACGCTGCGCCGCTTTGGCAAGCCGGGGGTGGGGGCCGCCATCGTTACCGGATTGGGCTTCACTTTCAGTCACTTTGACATCGCCCAGTGGCTGCCCATCCTGTTCATGGCGGGGCTGCTCGGCCTCGTCCGCGTCGTTTCGGGCTCGCTCCTGCCCTGCTTGGCTCTGCACGTGGGCTTCAACGCCCTGACCATCGTGGGGGTCGTTACCGGCTTGATTCCGGCGTACGGAGACGTTCAGGTGCCTGTATTCTTCGCGGTGGCGGGATGGCTGTTTACCGGGGCACTTTTGATGACCGTGGCGTGGCTGTCCACCGGAAGCGCGGAAGCAGCGGAATCCCGAAAGCGAGAAACCGATGACGGCTGACCCAAAGATTGCGCTGTGCCTGACGGGAGGAGGCCCCACGGGCGCCATGTTCCAGATCGGAGCCCTCGCCGCCCTCGAAGACGCCATCGAAGGACTTTCTGCCCACGAACTCGATCTCTACGTCGGGACGTCGAGCGGCGCGAGCGTGGCGGCGGTGCTGGCGGGTGGACGTCCGGTCCAACGCATCTACCGCGCCTTTTTGGATCCGGCGGACGTCTATTTCAGTCTCGAGCGACGGCATCTCGTTCGGTTCGATTTGAGCGAGTGGCGACGCACGTTGGTGACGGCATGGGGCGCGCTGCGTCACGCGACCGCCAGCCTCTGGTCGTCGCCTCCGACGGCGGCCTCAGCCGTCGTGGAGGAGCTCGAGCGGTTGGAGGACTCCATGCCGGCCGGCGTTCTCACGTTGGACGCGTACGAACGGTTTCTCGAAGACTTCTTCGTGCGCCGAGGCGTGCCAAATAACTTCCACGGAATGCCGCGTCGTCTGATCGTGATGGCGCACGACCTGGACACGGGAGCGGAGGTGCAGTTCGGCGCTCCGGGGTTCGATTCCGTCACGGTCACCCGGGCCTGCATCGCCAGCGCTGCGTTGCCGCCCTTCTTCTCGCCCGTCCGCATCGGGGACCGCCACTACATCGACCCGGGCGCGGCGCCGGTGTCTCATTTCGATGTGGCGCTGGACGGTGGCGCCGACGTGATCATCGCGGTCAACCCGATGGTTCCCGTCAGTCCGGAAACCGTGCCGACGGGTCACGGCCGCAGGACGAGTGTCCGCGACAAGGGGCTCCTCTGGGTGTCCAATCAGTCGCTGCGCATCGGAGTTCAACACGCCGTGCACGCCGCTCTCGAGCGCGGCAGGGTTGCGGAGCGGACGCCGCTGCTCCTCCTGGAGCCGGAACCGGAACAAGGACACCTGTTCATGTACAGCCCCTCCAGCTACGACGCGCGTCGACGGTTGCTCGAGTACGCCTACCGCTCGACTCGGATGCAACTCGACAAGTGGTTTGCCGATCCCGAAAGCGCACTCTGTCGCGCCGGGTTCAGTCCGAGTTCCGTGGAACCAGCGTTGCCGCCCAGCTCGCCTGGCCCGCTGCACTACGCTGTGAGTGGCGAACCACGGTCATGACCGCACGAAGCGCCGTGACCCGCTGGAAGGCAAGAGAGACGGAAGTCCCAGCGGGCCTCTCCCCAAGCGTGAACAAAGTGCGAACGTGCGTTCGGAGCCTCGTGATCGCGCTGTTTTCACTGTGGCTCGTCGGCTGCAGCAAGCCCTATCGCGTCGGGGACTACGTTTGGGTGGAGTGGGAGGAGGGGGCCTACTACCCGGCGTACATCAAGCAGAAGAAGAGCAACACACGCTATCGCGTGCATTTCGAGGGCTACGCTTCTCGCTGGGACGAGGACGTCACTCTCGATCGCATTCGCGGTCGAATCGAGGGTCCCGCCACGCCGCCACCCCCTCCCAAGAAAGTGCAGCTGGTCACGGGAACGGGTCCGCAGAAGTCGAAAGACGGGACGCCTGCGGCCGCCTCGGCCCAGCCCGTCAGTCGCTATCAGGAAGGCGATCGGGTTCGAGTACGTTGGCGGGGCTCGATCTACAAGGCCACCGTGATTGGCGTGGTGAAGAGCGACGAGATCCTGGTCCACTACGACGGACACGAGTCCGCCTGGGATGAAGTCGTTTCGGTGGATCGGATCGTCACCAAGCACTGACGCAGCTACCGCCGCGCAAGCGTGTCCAAAGGCTCGACTTCTGTGGAGATTTCGCGCCAGGGCCCGGAGGGTCGATGTTAGGATATCGACGTGTCCGACAATATCTCGACTCGTCTCGCTACGAATCTGAAGCGTCTCCGCACCCAAAAGGGGTGGAGTCAGCAGGCCTTGGCGGACGAATCGGGGGTGCCGCGCCCGACGCTGGCCCACCTGGAATCCGGGGCGGCCAACCCCACGCTCTCGGTGGTTTCGCGAGTAGCGAAATGTCTTGGTGTGAGCCTGGACGGCCTTCTGGAGGAAGATGGCGCTGGGGTGCGCGTGCTGGACGTGAGCGAGCTCCGGACCGAGCGGCGGCGCAACACGAAGGTCACCCGGCTTGTGCCCGAAGGCGTCGGTCGCGACGTCTTCTTCGAGCGAATCGTCGCCAAGAACGGGGGGCGCTGGGATGTGCGGGTTCCGGACGGCATGGTGGACGTTCTGGCCTGTGAGCGAGGTCAGGTTGCCATTTCAAACGCTGAGCGGGAGGTCACGCTCGGCTCCGAACGCGTCGCCTTGGTTCGCGGCGCAGCGGAATGCTGTTTCCCCGGGGGCGGAGTCGTTTATCGCCTCGGCGGCCTGGCCTCTTCGGGCTAGCTCCCGCGCGAAAGTTCCCGCGTCGCCCTGAAGAAACGAGTGGGGCTGCCCAGGAACAAACCGAGGCAAGCGAGGCCGCAGGCCGAGGGGTGCTGAGGCGCCGTGTCCCCGCCGAGGAGCGAGCCCCCAAGGCGACCGCCGGAGACCTGGCGAACCGTCGCACACGGCTTGCGCAGGAACAAACCGAGGCAAGCGAGGCCGCAGGCCGAGGAGTGACGAGGCGCCGCGTCCCCGCCGCCGACCGAGTGGGAGGCGCCGGAGACCCGGCGGACTGTGGGGTGAGG
>JBNKGC010000009.1:0-61774 GCA_050289625.1 Polyangiaceae bacterium
GCGCCCACCGCCCCCGATGCGACGCGGCGGCGCTCGACGACATTGCGATTCAAGCCGACGGGCGTCAGCTCCGACTCCAAGCCGCCGTCGAGACGGATCTTCTGACTGGCGCTTTCTCCGCTTTGGCCGTGCACGGCGTCAGACGCTACGTGGCCCAGTCGAAGGCGGCCGACGCGCGCGTCCAGGTGGGGAGGGTCGCCAAAGATCTCGCGAGCTACGTCGAGCGGCAGCCGAGCCAGGGCCGGCCTGCGCGCTTTCCCGCGAGCGGACCGTCGATCCCCCCTGAGGTACCGCACGGGAAGAAGATCAGTCTCGGCGCGGAAGACGCTTCCCACCCAAGCTGGCGAGCCATCGGATACGAGCCCCCGAGCACCACGTACTACGCCTACGAGTTCGAAACCTCGCCCGACGGTCGCCGAACGGTGGTGCGAGCTACCGGCGATCTCGACGGCGACGGTGAGACATCGCTCTTCGAGCTTTCACTTTCGATCGATCAACGCGGCGAGGTGGTGATCGAACCCGAGCTGACGGAAACTCAGCCACTGGAGTAGGGCGCTAGCTGCCCGCCGGACAACCCGCCTTCGACCCGGTAGCAAGAGTCTCGACCGCCACGAGCGGCGACAGCTGGAGGGCCAAGGCTTGCCCAGCGGCGAGCCTTGACCGACACTCCCCCCCGAAACACGGATGGCGGTGGAGTCCGCAGAAACCGCTGCCCGCGCGGCAGCCAATGACTCCTACGGCAAAACGACGGGCCCCGTGGGAGCAACTCCTGGACCACCGCGGCGCCCGTGGCACCGAGGAGTTGGCGATGGATCGATTGTTGTGGGTTTGCTTGGGAAGCGCGTTCGGTGGTGGGGCCCGCTACCTCGTTTCCGGCTGGGTCCTCAGAGCGCTCGGCCCGGCATTCCCCTACGGCACGCTGGCAGTGAACTTGCTCGGCTCGTTCTTGCTGGCCGCGCTGATGTTCGCGGGCATCGAGGCGGCTTCGATGTCCCCGAATGTCCGGCTCGCGTTGACGACGGGCGCGATGGGCGGGTTCACCACCTACTCGACGTTCAGCTACGAGACCATGCGTTATCTCCAGGACGGCGCCTGGACAACAGCACTCGTCAACGTCACGGTCACCCTCATCGGTTGCCTACTCGCCTGCTTTCTCGGCTGGATGGGAGCTCGGTGGCTCTTGGGAAGCTAAGTTCCCCCGAGGGCTGGTCGTCGCGAATATCGTGGGCATTGCCCAGCGGGAGACGCTGCTCCCGCTCGGCTCGAAAAAGGAGAGGCGCATGCGCGTTCTGGAAGGGGAACAGGTTCTCGTTCGAATCTTCATCGGGGAGTCGGACAAGTGGCATCATCAGCCACTCCACGTGGCGCTTCTCGAACGCCTTCGGAAAGACGGCTTCGCCGGAGCGACGGTCCTTCATGGCGTCGGTGGATTCGGCGCGCGAAGCGTCCTTCACACGGCCCACCTGCTCCGGCTTTCGGAAGATTTGCCGGTGATCGTCGAGGTCGTCGATACGGAGGAAATGGCCGAGCAGCTGACCCGGATCCTCGACGAAATGGTGCCGGAAGGCCTCGTCACGATGGAGAAGGTACGCGTTGTGAAGTATGCCGCGGGCCTAACGGCGCGATCCGGCCGCGAAGGGTAGTCCCCGACGCGGCAGCAGCGCCGGTTGATCTCTCGGGGCCTCGTGCCAGGGTCAGACAGCACCATGGCGCAGCGTCCGATTCGCAAGGTGACTGTCCGGGACAAGCAGTGGCTCACGCCGAACATGCGTCGTGTCACGCTCACCGGCCAGTCGCTATCGGACTTTCCCGAGAGAGCGGAGGGGTCGTACGTGAAGCTCCTCCTTCCCAAGCGTGCGCCGATCGACCTGTCCAGCATCGACGTGACGACGGTCGACGCGAAGGACTTCGCCAAGCGCAGCTACACGGTGCGAGCGTTCGATCCCGTGGAGAACGCGTTGGTTCTCGATTTCGTCCACCACGGCGATGGCGGCCCAGCCACGCGTTGGGCCACCTCCGCAAACCCCGGCGACCACGTGCTGATCACCGGTCCGGGACCCGTCAAAATGCTGGACGACCCCAACGATTGGGTCTTCCTCGCCGGTGACATGACCGCCCTGCCTGCGATCGGAGCCAACCTCGAGCGCCTTCCTCCGACTACCCGAGGATATGCCGTGATTGAGGTCCTTTCGTCGAGCGACCGGCAGGAGCTCACGGTACCGTCGAACCTCGAGGTCATCTGGGTCGAAAATGCCGACTACACGATCTCGGCGCTCGCCCGTCGAGTGAGGGCTCTCGAATGGCTCGACGGCGATGCCGCGGTTTGGGCGGCGGCCGAGTATTCGACCATGAAGGCGCTTCGAGAGTATTTTTTCACCGAGCGGAAAGTCCGAAAGGACATCTCCTACGTCAGCAGTTACTGGAAGCTCGGATCGACGGACGAAGAACACAAGCTCGCCAAGAAGGCCGATCAGTAACAGCAGCTCACCTTGACTGCTCTCCCCCCGTGCTCCCAGTGGCTGCCACTCACCCTTCCGGGTTAGAATTTTCATGATGGACGAGTCGGAGCGCACTCCGAAAAACGCATCGCTGGCGGCCTCGCCGACCGAAAGCGGTCCGGAGAAAGCCCACTGTCAGCATCCGATGGTTTCGAACGAAGAGTTGTTTCGAGGCCTCACTCTCCACTCGTGCGACATCATCTCGCTGCTCGATGCGGAGGGACGCCTCCTCTACAACTCCCCTGCGACCGAGCGCATCAACGGTTTTACACCGGAGGAGCTGGCGAACATCGACACGTTCGAGATGATCCATCCGGACGATCGGCAGCGCGTGCGCGACGTGTTCGGCAAAGTCCTTTCGGAATCCGGTTCGGTGCACACGGTCCGCTACCGCTACAAGACCAAGGACGACCGCTGGCTGTGGATGGAGGCAGTTGCGAGCAACCAGCTGGACAATCCTGCGGTGCGCGGTGTCGTGGCGAATTCGCGCGATATCAGCGAACGGGTGCGCGCCGACGAGGAGCGTGCTCGCATGCAGTCGCAGATGCTTCATGTCCAGAAGCTCGAAAGCCTCGGAGTACTCGCGGGTGGGGTGGCGCACGACTTCAACAATTTGCTCACGGTCATCCTGGGTGAGGCGGACATGCTGCTCTTGGAAGGTCAGAGCTCTCCTAGCGTGCAGAACGCGGCAGCCAACATCCGCAACGTCGCGCAGCGTGCCGCGGAGCTGACGCATCTTCTCCTGGCCTACGCGGGCAGGGGTCCCATCACCTCGGAGCGCATCGATGCCATCGAGCTAATCGAGGACATGCGCCCCCTGCTCGAGCTCACGGTGGGCAAGAAGAGCCACCTCGTGGTCGACATCGGTCACGGGCCTGGCTGGATCTCGGCCGACCGACGACAGCTCCAGCAGGTGGTGATGAATCTGGTGCAGAACGCCGCTGAAAGCGCCGACCGCAACGTCACGGTCACGCTGACCGTGAGTCGTTGCCACCTCGACCGGGCGGGCATCTCCCAGTGCATTTTCGCCGATTCCTTGCGCGCTGGCCCCCACCTTGCCCTGGTCGTCGAAGATGACGGGGAAGGACTGTCCAGGGAAGCGCGCGAGCGCATGTTCGATCCCTTCTATTCGACGAAGCAGACGGGTCGAGGGCTCGGTCTCGCCGCGGTTCACGGCATCGTGCAGCGCCACCAGGCGGGCCTCGCCGTCGAGTCGATGCCCGGCTTGGGGACGCGGCTTGCCATCTACCTGCCGCTCGCTGATGCGCCAACGGCCGACACCGAGCGCCTCAGCGACGAGGGCTTTCGCGGCACCGGTACCGTGCTCGTCATCGATGACGACACCTCCGCCGCGCAAACGACCGCGCGCCTCCTCGAACACTTGGGATTTTCCGTGAAAATTGCCCGGAGTGGACCGATGGCGCTCGACATGCACCGAGTGATGCACAGCCGCCTTGCCTTCGTCGTTCTCGACCTGGTGATGCCGGGCATGGATGGCCCCGAAACGTTCCGACACCTGCGTGATCGCGAACCGGACCTCCCCATCCTGATCTACTCGGGTGTCGTTCCCGATGTCGCCGCGCCTTGCCTGGAAGAACCAGCAACGGCTTTTCTTCCCAAGCCGTTCACGCTCCAGGGTCTCGCCCAGCACGCCCACAGGCTCATCGCCGAGGGACGAGCGGACTCCGACGTCAGAAATCCAAGCCAAACTCGACCGCCCCACTGACGCCCGTCTGGTAGGCGCTGACCCGCCGTTCGAAGAAATTCGCAAGCTCCTGCACGTCCTGAAGGTCCATGAAGGAAAAGGGGTTCTTCGCGTGATGTTGCGGCTCGAAACCCAGACGAGAAAGCCGTCGATCGGCGACGTACTCCAGGTATTTGCGCATCTCACCCAGCGAAAGGCCTGGGATGCCGCCGTCGAGCAGGTCTTCGGCAAAGGTAACCTCGCAGTCGATCGCCTCCGAGAGCATGGCCCGAACTTGCCCTTCGAGCTCGTCGTCGAAGAGCTCCGGCTCCTCGCGACGCACGGTGTCGACGACTTCGAAGGCGAAAGCCATGTGGCCGCTTTCGTCGCGAAAGACCCAGTTCGTGCCCGCAGCCAGTCCATGGAGGAGGCCTCGGCTTCGAAGGAAGTACACGTACGCGAACGCTGCGAAGAAAAAGAGGCCCTCGATACAGGCTGCGAAGCAGATCAGATTCAAGAGGAACTGCCTCCGATGCTGGCGTGTCTCCAAACGACCGAGAGCCTCGATCGAGTCGATCCACTTGAAGCAGAACTCGGCCTTCTTTCGTATGCTGGGGATTGTGTCGACAGCGGCGAACGCGGCGGCACGCTCGTCGTGGTCCGGCAGGTAGGTATCGAGCAGCGTGAGGTAAAACTGTACGTGGAGAGCTTCCTCGTAGAGCTGCCTCGAGAGGTAGAGGCGGGCCTCGGGCGCGTTGAGGTGCTTGTAGAGATTGAGCACCAAGTTGTTGGCAACGATTGAATCACCAGTTGCGAAGAAAGCGACGAGGCGCCTTACCAGGTGGCGCTCTGCGGGACACATCCGGTTTGTCAGATCGGACGTGTCCGTGGAGAAATCGACTTCATCCACCGTCCACGTGTTCTTGATCGCGTCACGGTACATGTCGAAAAAGAGCGGGTAGCGCATCGGGCGTAAGGTGAGATTCATCCCGGGCTCGAGCAGCGCGAGGCGCGTCGGCTCTTCCGAACGCGCATGCGAAGCACCCGCGGCGCTCGGCGAAGACGCGGGCGTTTCGAGCCGATGCGGTGCCACCTCAGGAACGTCCATCGGCGTGAAGTCGTGATCGCCCGTGGCCCTGTTCGCCATTTCTCCGGTCGCGCTCATTGGCAGGCCTCGCAGCTTTCGGGGTTTTCCAAGGAACAGACGACGCTCGTCGTGACATCCGTGTCGAGCTTTTTTACCGGCGGACGGCCCGGGAACGCACCTTCCGACGAATCGACGGTGGCCTTGGCGATCCGCGTGGCGGGTCGGCTGCGCAGGTAGTAGGTCGTCTTGAGACCTTTCTTCCACGCGTACATGTACATCGAGGAAAGGCGACCGAGGTTCGGGCTTTCCGCGAACAGGTTCAGCGATTGCCCTTGGTCGATGAAGGCACCCCGGTCGGCCGCCATGTCGATGAGGCTTCGCATGGGCAGCTCCCACGCCGTCCGATAGACCTCACGAAGTTCAGCGGGAATTTCATCGATCCCTTGAACCGAGCCTTCGTTCAGTTTGAGTCGATTGCGCGTGTGCTCGTTCCACAGACCCAAGGCTTCGAGGTCCCGGACGAGATAGCGATTCACCTGAAGGAAATCCCCCGACAGGGTCTCCCGTTTGAAGAGATTCGAGACCTGGGGTTCGATGCATTCGTAACAGCCGGCGATCGATGCGATGGTCGCCGTCGGAGCGATCGCGACGAGCAGCGAGTTTCGAAGCCCACTGTCTCGAATTCGCTGCCGTAGTCCCTTCCAGTCGAACTCGGCACTCGGTTCGACCCCCCACGCATCGAACTGCAACTCTCCGCGCGCTGCACGCGTCTCGGAAAAGCGCGGATGGGAGCCGTGCTCTTCCGCGAGCTCCACGGAGGCCGAAAGCGCATGAAAGTAGATGGTCTCGCTGATTCGCGCCGAGAGCGCACGTGCCTTCTCGCCGTCAAAGGGCAGCTTCATTTGAAAGAACACGTCCTGAAGGCCCATCAGCCCGAGGCCGACAGGGCGCCAACCTGCGTTCGACGTCCGCGTGCTCGCGATCGGGTAGAAGTTGAGATCGATGACGCGATCGAGCTGTCGGATGGCGCGATGCACGGTTTGCGCCAGTTTCTCGAAATCGAACGAAACTCCTACCGACCCGGACTCCTCCGTTTCACGCTTCGTATGACGAGACAGGTTGATCGAACCGAGGTTGCAGACGGCCGTTTCGCTGGCATCCGTCACCTCGAGAATCTCGGTGCACAGATTCGAGAGATGCACCGTCCGACCGGGCAGGGCCGTCTGGTTGCAGGCGCGATTGGACTTGTCCTTGAACGTCATCCATCCGTTCCCCGTCTGGGCCAAGGTCTTCATCATCCGCGCGTAGAGCTGACGAGCTGGTAGAGTCTTCCGGGCGAGCCCCGCCGTCTCAGCTGCGAGGTAGGCGTTTTCGAAAGCTTCACCGTACAGGTCTGGTAGCTCCGGAACGTCTTTGGGGTCGAAGAGCGACCACTGGTCCCCTGCTTCGACACGCCGCATGAAGAGGTCGCTCACCCAGTTGGCTAAGTTCAAGTTGTGGGTTCGACGCGCTTCGTCGCCGGTGTTGTCCCGAAGTTCGAGAAACTCCTCGACGTCCGCATGCCAAGTTTCGAGGTAAACGCAGCAAGCGCCCTTGCGCTTGCCTCCCTGGTTCACTGCGGCGACGGAAGCATCCAGGGTCTTGAGCCATGGCACGATGCCGTTTGAATGGCCATTCGTGCTCTCGATGAGCGAACCCCGGCTCCGCACGCGGTGGTACGCGAGTCCGATACCTCCCGAGAACTTGGAAAGCAGCGCCACGTCCGTGTAGCGCCGATAGATGTTCTCCAGGTGGTCCTCGGGTGAGTCCAGCAGAAAGCAGCTCGAGAGCTGCTCGTGACGAGTGCCGGCATTGAACAAGGTCGGCGAGCTCGGCAGGTACTCGAGGCGCGAAAACAGTCCGTACAGCGCAAGGGCATCGGAAACCGACTCGGACAGGGCGCACGCGACGCGCAGGAAGAAGTATTGGGGCGTCTCTACAAGCGCCCGAGTCTGGGGATCCCGCAGCAGGTAGCGGTCCGCCAGGGTGCGCAGCCCGAAGTACTCGAAGCGCCCGTCACCTTCCGGATCGACGGCGTCGTTCAGTTTGCGCGAGTTTTCGGACACGAAGCTCGCAAGACGCGAACCGATCAGGCCAACAGCCTCTCCGAGCTCGATCGCTTGAGAAAACGAGTGGACGTTCCGACCGGCGACTTCCTTTTCGATGGTTCCGGCGAGGAGGCGCGCCGCGAGACGCGCATATTCGGGTTCTTCTGCAGTGAGCGAAGCCGCGGTTTGAATCGACAGGTCGTCGAGTTCGCGCGTCGTCGCGCCGTCATACAGCCCGCTGATGGTCTTGGTTGCCACCCGAAGTGGATCCACACGCCCGAGACCGGAGCAGCAGCGGCCCACCGCGCGCACGATCTTGTTCAGGTCGACCGGTTCGAGATCGCCGTTGCGCTTTTGCACGCGCATCTGGGTCGCAAGCCCGTCGTTCCGGTCCCTCCAGTTTTCTGGCCTCTGCCCCGAAGCGTATTCCGCTTGGTCACCAGCCGTTTGGTTTCGCTCTTCGCATCTGATCTCGGCGTGCATGCTCATGCTCGTTCCTCTTCGTCATTCCCTCGCATCAGGCCGGGCAGGAAACGCCCGATTGCCGAACGAAACGCGGGCGAGGACACGGCTGAGCGTCGCGATGCACGTCGAAGCCCGAAGACGAGCCCGCACCTCGGCGGGCCCCTCGAAGTCGAACTTCGGGCACACCTCACGGGGCCGCCTTCGGCATTGCCGAACACGCTGCACGTCGCCGTCCCCCTTCCCGCGAAGAGCTCGGACTTGCGCCGCGGCCCGGATGTCTCCCGGTCCACGACACCTTCGGCAGGTCTTCGGGCTCGGAAGCACTCCAGCGCTGGGGCTGGCCACCTAGTCCCCGACCCTTCCCGAGCCTCCGGCCGAATCCGTTTCAGATCCTGATCGGAGAATCAGTGGTATCGTCGGGTTTCGTTCTTCCTGACCGCTGCGGGGCAGCTCCGGATTCGCACCGGATTCCCTTTCAAGGCCGGAAAGACGGAGGGAAGCCCTCCACCCCGGCACCGAAGGCGAGCCCAACATATTGGGAACCTGAACATCAGGTCAACCAATATGTTGGGGAGCACTGCAAATTCGTTCGGGCCGGTGGTCCGCGCAACGCTCGGGAACCCTACACCGGAGGCCCACAGCGAAAAGCATCAACCAGGCCAGCGGCGGCCCTCCCATGACCGCGACCGGACGCCACCGCACGGGGCAAAAAGCCCATCCCGCGGACCCAAGGCCGAGAACGCAGCAACAGCAGCCCACACGTCTCCGCTCCGTGTGCCTCGAAGGGCGGGACCTCCGAGACCAGCGTGGCCGGGCCCTCCCCCCCCCTGATGACGAGGGCCCGGCACACGACAGCTTGCTAACGGAGTGGACCTGTCGGCGCATCCCCCATATGGGGTAGAAAGCGTCCCCGGAGGACCTGCTGTCTCCCACGCGGAGCTGCCTCGCTACCGCTCTGGCCTGTGGCGCGCCGTTCCGCACCCTTTTCGCACCCGTGCTGCTGCCTCCCTGACTGAAGCCCAAGACCACCACCGACCCTCTAGTTCACCCAGTCTTTCCTTATTGTTCGGGAGACTTTCCTCTTCGGCGCGTTTCTCCGAACCTGCTACCGACCCGTCGGAGCCTTGGATGTCAGAAGTTCCCATTTCCCTGGTCCGAGCCACCGTCAACGTCCTCGAGCTGCTCGGCTTCGACTGCGAGACGCACGCACGGGATCTGCCGCACCTGCGTGATTTGGACGCCGTCACGGGTTCCCGTGTGCCGTGGAACGAGGTCGCCACTCTGTTCAACCGGACGGGTGACACGGCGTCCCCGTCAGAACAGGAGCGCATTGGGGAGATGTACATGGAGTGTCATCCGTTTTTTGCCCTGGGCGCCCGCGTCCTGGGGTGTCCGCGGCGCACCTTCTACGCTTCGTGCCGGGTCAATCCTCATGCGTTTCCGTTTCTGAAATGGGCCCACGCAGACCAGCCCGACGGCAGCGTGCGGTTCGAGGCCAGCCTGCCGTCCCAATTCGTCGGGTCGACGCTCTTTTTCCGCGCCATCATCGGACAGATGCGGGCTCTACCGCGCCCGCTGGGTCTGCCCGACGCCGAGTGCGATGGTGAGACCCACTCCCACGGCGGCATCTATCGGATTCGCTTCCCCGAAGCACGGCCCATCCCAGGCATGACCGAACGCATCGCCACGGTGGCGATGGACGGGCTGATGCAGCTGGTGATCCCCTTCTTCCGGCGGGACTCCGACCACCAAACCAAGCGGGTCAACCGGGTGTTGGTCGCACAACGGCGTTGGGGGCTCACCCGCACCGAAGCCCTCGTCGCCGATCGACTTGCCGATGGTCTCGCACCACCGGCAATCGCGGAAAGCCTGAAAATCAAGGTGGACACGGTACGCACGCATCTGAAGCGTGCGTACGCGAAGACCGGCGCACACCGGCAATCTCAGCTCGTCCAGCTCATGACGGAGCTCGACAGCACCGAGCCTCTTCATCTCGTCGGATGATTGCGATGCCGACGGCTCCAGCTCTGGGACGAACGCCGCGAGAAAGCTACGTCAGCGTGGCTCGATTTCGCGAAGGCCTCGGCTTTCGAACTCCGCGAAGCTGACCTTCCGCGCAAGATCCACGAACGCGGTGACGTGCGACTCCTCTGCTTCTTCGGCTCGCACGGCTGCCCACAGATCGCACCACAGTCCCTTCCTTCCCAGCGTGATGCCGCGAACCAGGCCACGCTCTTCGTCCGCGCCGAAGGCGAAGCTCGGGAGGGCGGCCACCCCCTGTCGTCCCGCCACGAGTTGAATGATCATCATGGTGAGCTCCGCGTGTCGCACGCAAGCTGGCTCGACCCCGGCGCCGTGCAGAAACCGGGCGAAGAAATCCAGTCGCTCTCGGGGCACGGGATAGGTGATCACCGTCTCGTCGGCGAGGTCGTCCGGTTCAACGTGGCTCTGCGAGGCCAAGCGGTGGCGGGGACTCACCACGAGCCGGCTCTCGTAGCGAAAGAGGGGGAAGAAATGGATGTCCGGATCCCTCGTCGGATCCGTACTGAAAATCACGTCGACGACGCGCTCTTTCAGAGCCGGAAATGGATCGAATGGGAGTCCGATGCGCACGTCGACCTCGACTTCGGGCTCCACCTCGCGAAACGCGGTGAGCGCCGGAACGAGCCACTCGAAGCAGGAGTGGCACTCCATCGACAACAGAAGACGCCTGTTTTGACCTCGCTGGCTGCGTAAGAGATCCTGCTCCGCTTCGTCGACCTTCGGCAGGACCACGTCTGCAAGCGCAAGCAACCGGATCCCCGCCGCCGTGAAGCGCAACGGCTTACTCTTCCGGTGGACGAGCGGACTACCCACCGCATCCTCGAGATCGCGCAGCGAATGCGACAGCGCTGACTGGGTTACGTACAGATCGCGAGCCGCCTGCGCCAAGCTACCGCGTCGACGAATCGCGACGAGCGCACGGAGATGCCGGAGCTCGAACATGATCCATGCTCCTACCACGACCCTCGTTGGAGTCGGACAGGCAAGATGAACAGCGCTCCCCAAAACTTCAACTCGAAGGCCGAAACGGGCTGGCGCGCGCAGCCCATGCGCGAAGCTCAAGTCAACCTGAGGATTTCTCGATTGTGGTTCGAGCGCATGTGACGCACTGGTTCGAGCATGACAATGCGCACAGCAACACTGGGGTTTCCCCGAATGGGTCGCGGCCGCGCCCTCAAGTGGCTGGTCGAAAAGTACTTCCGTGGTGAGGTTTCCGAACTCGAGCTCCTTCGCTCTGCCCGAGAGCTCCGTCTCGAGGCACAGCGGCTCCAAGCGAACGTCGGCATCTCCGAGATCCCCAGTGGAGACTTTTCCCTCTACGACCACGTACTCGACCTAGCTCAAGCCATGGGAACCATCGGCGACTCCGTCGGACGCGCGAGGTCGCCGCTGACCGAATACTGCCTGCTCGCCCGCGGCAAGGCACCCACCGGGGAAACCGCACGTGCCCTCGAGATGACGAAGTGGTTCGACACCAACTACCACTTCCTCGTCCCGCAGATCGGAGCGCGTACCGAGCTCGGACTTCGCTTCAACCCGTACCGCCGCGCCTTCCAGGAGGCCCTGGCCGAGGGCATCACCACCCGCCCGGTTCTGGTCGGACCTGTCACGTTCTTTCGCCTCTCGCGAGATCCTTCGACGCAGGGGCCGCCGCCCCTGGAGCGATTCGGCGACCTCCTCACGGCGTACGAGCAGCTCCTCCGCGAGCTCGAGGCCGCCGGAGCCACCTCCGTTCAACTCGACGAGCCCTCGCTCTGCTTGGAAAATGACGAGACGCAAGAGATCCGGTTCCGTGAGGCCTACTCCCGCCTCGCGCCCGCAGGTCCCCCGATTCAGCTCACGACGTACTTCGGTTCGCTCGAGCATCGTGTCGAGCTCCTCGCCGCTCTGCCGGTACGGGGCATCCACGTCGACCTGTGTGTGGCGCCCGAACAGCTCGGCCCGGTGCTCGACGCGCTTCGCTCCGACCAGGAGCTTTCGCTCGGGCTCGTCGATGGTCGCAATGTTTGGAGAAACGACCTCGAGCGGAGCCTTTCCATCGCGCGTCCGGTGGTCGACAGACTTGGTGTGGAGCGCTGCATCGTGGCGACTTCGTGCTCGCTGCTCCACGTCCCGCGCGATCTGGACGAGGAGACACACGTCGACGACGAGACGAGGTCGTGGCTCTCCTTCGCCGTTCAGAAGACGGCCGAAGTCTGCACCCTCGCTCGAGGGCTCGCTCACGGCCGAGAGGCCATTGTCGAGGATCTCGAACGCTCCCACGAAGCTCGCCTGAGTCGCGCCAGGAGCCCTCGAGTGCGCAAGGACGAACTACGCGCCCAGGTTCGCGCCGCGCTCGAAAACCCGCTCGATCGCGCGGCGCCTTACGCCGAACGCAGCGCACTCCAACAGGAACGGCTTTCCCTGCCACTGCTTCCCACCACCACGATTGGGAGCTTCCCCCAAACCCAACAGCTGCGGCGCGCCCGAGTAGAACATCGCTCAGGCCGCCTTTCCGACCGCGACTACGACGCGCTCATGGAGCGCGAAATCGCCAGCAACATTCGCCGCCAGGAAGAGATTGGCCTCGACGTATTCGTGCACGGCGAGCCGGAGCGGACGGACATGGTCGAGTATTTTGCCGAGCATCTCGAGGGGTTCGTAATCACCGACCAGGGCTGGGTGCAGTCCTATGGAACTCGGTGCGTCAAACCGCCCATCCTCCTCGGCGACGTCGAGCGCACTCGCCCCATCACTGTTCCGACCCTCGTTCGAGCGAAGAACGCGACGGAGCACCCGGTGAAAGGAATGCTCACGGGGCCCGTCACGATCCTCAAGTGGTCCTTCGTGCGGGACGACCAACCGCTTCGGGATTCCGCAAACCAAATCGCTCTCGCAATTCGCGAGGAAATCGCCGACTTGGAGGCAGCGGGCATCTCCCTCATCCAGGTCGACGAGCCGGCGCTCCGCGAGGGAATGCCTCTCGCACCTGAAGAGCACGCTCCGTACCTGGATTGGGCAGTCGATGCGTTCCGCCTCGCGACGGCGCAGGCTGACCCTGCGACGCAGATCCACACGCACATGTGCTACGCGGACTTCGGCGACATTCTCGCCTCGATCGTGAAAATGGATGCGGACGTGATTTCTCTGGAGTGCGCTCGCTCGAGCGAGCAGCTTCTGGGGTCGCTACGCGGCCATGCCTACCCGAACGCGATCGGTCCAGGCGTCTACGACATCCACTCGCCGCGCGTCCCGGACGTCGACGAGATGGTCCAACTCCTGGAAAAGGCCCTCGAAGTCGTCCCTGCAAAGCGTCTCTGGGTCAATCCGGACTGCGGTCTGAAGACGAGGAGTTGGAACGAAGTCGAGCCAGCGCTGTCCCGCATGGTCGAGGCGACCCGACGCGTTCGTCGTCGACTGCAGGGGTCGCCGGGGTGAGACCCTCCGCCGAAGCCCCTTTCATTCAGAGCAGCCGATCCGGTCGTCGTCCAGGGCGACGTCGTCGATCCAAGCGGTGAACCCGGGTGGTGCCGTCTGGTAATTGATCCAGCCAACCCGCACCTCACTGAAACTCGAGGGGATTTCCGCACCTTCGTAGTTGCCTGGTCCACGAGCGAAGCTCAGCACCTCGTCGCCGTCGAGGTAAAAAGCATAGCTCTGGTCCGAGGCATCGACGTGCCATTCCGCGCAATGCCACTCTTCCTCGAAGGTCCAATCGTAGGTCGTCCCTTGTCCGAACTCGGCCCCGTTGGGCTGAACGTTGTAGAGAAACTGGTGCTTGTTCTCGATACCCTGCGCGTCGAAAGCCGCCTTCACCGTGTCGACCACACGATACTCGGCCTCTCCGATGTTCGGTCCGACACCGACCAGGGCGACGAGCGTGGAGTGCACGAAGGCATCGGGAACCGGAAGCTTGACCCGGTAGCGAATACGTCCCCAGTGCGCGCTGCCGAGCATGCTTGCGTCGTGGTAGATGCGCCTCTCCCAGTTGGGGATCGCTCCGAGCTTGAGCGACTGAGCGCCAGAGTACGCAGCGTCATCCGCGACTTCGCTTTCGTCACCGTGCTTCGTCCACCCATCGGGAGTACCGCCCAGCTCACTCGTGTCGAAGTCTTCACAGACGAGGTAGGCCTTTCCGGCGCACCCCGCGGCTGTCCCCCCGGAGGCGGAGCCAGATCCCGTCCCACCAGCAGACTGCCCACCCGTCGACTGCCCGCCCGCCGACGACCCGCCGCTCGCCGTCACTCCGCCGGAGGCGCCGCCCGTGGCACCTCCCGAAGTGCCCCCGGATCCGGAGCTGCTCGCCCCACCATTCGCCGGAACTCCACCGGCACCCGTTTGGGCAGATCCAGACTTGGCCGCCTCGTCACTGCACCCGTTCAGTGCGAAACAGAGAATGCCGAGGACAATCGAAAAGCGGGGGAAAGCGGAAGTAACCATGAGCCGAGAGTACCCTCGACGGGCGTCGACTGGCCTCAACAAATTTGGGTACGATGGCACGACCGTCGCGCAGCGCGTCATGCGCCTCAGTCGCCCACTTTTGTGGGGTAGTCGGTGATGCGCCGGCCCGCGCCGCGCACCCACCCTGTCGCATCGGCGCTCGCCGCGCCGAATGCCCACGGGGCAGAAATGAGCGGGAAACCGCCGGCCGGTTGCGGCGTCGCGCACGGCATCGATATGACCCGGGGACGAGCGTCGGCTGACGATGTTTTTGAACTCACTCAACTACTTCCGGGGCCTGGCGATCGTCTTGATCGTCGCCGGGCACTGTTTCGATCTCGCGGACATCGGCACCGATACGCTCGCCGACAGCCTCCTGCGCAACGTGATCGCCGGTGGTTCCTGCCTGTTCGTCTTCATCTCAGGCTTCCTGTTTCACCATGTCTTCTACGAGCGCTTCGAATACCGCCGCTTCCTGACGACCAAGGCCAAGAACGTTCTGGTTCCCTATTTGGTCCTCTCCGCGGCACCGATCGCGTACTTCGTCGCGTCTCGCAAGGACCACTTCGGCGGCATGTTCCTTCCCGATGGCCCGGGTTGGATTGCACAGTTCGCGGTGCCGTACCTGAAGTATTTGTGGACCGGGGTCTTCTTCATTCCCTACTGGTACATCGCGTTCATCATGTTGATGTTCGCCCTGTCGCCTTTGCACGTGGCGTTCATCCGCCTTGCTCCGCGCGTTCGCCTGGTGGTGACTCTCACGTGGCTTCTCGTTGCTGCGCTGGTGCACCGCTCCGTCGACAACCTGAACGCCCTTCAGTCGGTCGTGTATTTCACCCCCGTCTACCTCTTGGGCATCGTCTGTTCGATCCACCGCGACTGGGTGTACGAGACCCTCACCGGGCGAGAGCTCTGGCTCCTCGGCGCCGCGTTGGTCGCGCTGATCTGGCAAACCCTCGGGGTCGGGCACGTGGGCAACTTCCACAAGTCCGCGTTGATGTGGGGCGGACTCGATTGGGTCCTGATTCAAAAGCTCTTCGTGTGCCTTCTCCTGCTCGTGTTCCTTCGCCGCTTCGAAGAAAGGCGGTGGCCGGTGCTCGCGCTCCTCGCATCCTCGAGCTTCGGCATCTACTTCCTTCACGCCTGGGTCTTGGCCGTGGCGTACCTCTGGAAGAGCGGGCACCCGTTCCACGTGTCGGGGGCCTGGTTCTGGCTCGTCGCGACCGCCGCGGTCCTGGCAGTGAGCGTGAGCGCCGGCTGGGTCGTGAGACGTGTGTTGGGTAAGAGAAGCCGCTTCGTGATCGGCTGGTAGCTTCCAGCTGGGATCCGCCGCGGACAGGCCTCCCCTTGACACTTCCCCACCTGATGGTACCGCCCCGAGCTCGATGCGTTCGCCGCGACTCAGCGTCGTCACACCAACCTACAATCGGCGCGATCGACTTGCTCGCGTCCTCGAAGCACTTCGCGCGCAGAGCGTTTCCCCGGAGATATTCGAGGTCGTCGTCGTGGACGACGGCTCGTCGGACGACACGGTGGCATGGCTCGAAGCGCAGCACTTTCCGTTCACCCTCCAGATTCGCTCCCAAGCGAACCAGGGACCTGCCGTGGCACGGAACACGGGTGTAACGAATGCGTCGGGGGACCTCGTCCTGTTCCTCGATGACGACGTGGTGCCCGTCCCCGAACTGATCGAGCAGCACCTCGCCTCCCACGATGCCGAATCGGCGGACCTCGTCGTGCTCGGCACCTTGTCCTCCCTGCCCCACTACGAGCAGCCGTGGGTCGCCTGGGAACAGGTGCAGGTGGAGAAGCAGTACACGGCCATGCAGCGAGGGGACTACGCGCCGACCTTCCGGCAATTCTGGACGGGCAACGCCTCGGTGAGCCGGCAGCATCTGCTGGATGCCGGGCTCTTCAACTCGAGCTTTCTTCGCGGCGAAGACGTGGAGCTCGGCCGCCGACTCGCTGAGCGCGGTCTCGAGTTTCGATTCAATCCGCGCGCCAAAGGGCTTCACCACGCGGAACGCTCGCTCGCGTCGTTCCGGCATGCTCACGAAAGCTACGGACGGCTCGAGGTCGAGATCTTCGAAGGCGACAGCCAAGAAGCGCTCCTCGAGGTGCTCGGTGGGAACCTCGCTCGCCTGCACTCCACCCAGCGCGCGGTCGTGCTGCGAGCCATCCGAGCTCCACTCGCGTATCGCGGTCTCGAGCGCACGCTTTGCCAGTTTCTCGAATCGAAGCTCGCCAAGCGCTCCGATCGTGTGGCTCTTCGCGTGTGCAGTCTCCTGGCCAACCTCCTCTATTGGCGAGCTTCTGCCGAAGCGCTCGGCCCCGACCGGTTCGACGAGGTTCTGCGTCTCGCGCGCCGCGGCGGAGGGCAAGCGTGAGCTTCAATCCGGTGGCCCTCGCGCAGAACGCGCAGGCGGTCCTTCTAGCCCGCTACGCGTTCCGCAACGCGGAGTCTTTGGGACCTCGCGTCCGCGTCTGGGGCAAGGTGATCGCCAACGTCCAGGGGCGGCTCATCGTGGGCGACCGCGCGCGTTTCGGAGCCCGAACTTTCCCCCTCGAAATCGCGGTGGGGCGAGAAGGACTGCTCGAAATCGGCGAACGGGCCTACATCAACTACGGCGGATCGATTGCGGCAATGAAGCACATCCGCATCGGCGCGCGCGTGATGATCGGACCGCACTCGATGATCATCGACAACGAGTTCCATCGCCTGGAGCCGGATCGCCGCCTCGAGGCGCCCGAGTCTCGCCCGATCGTGATCGAAGACAACGCGTGGCTGGGGGCACGCGTCATCGTCCTGCCGGGAGTGACCATCGGTCGCGACAGCGTGATTGGCGCCGGGAGTGTCGTGACCAAGGACATTCCCCCCGGCGTCATTGCCGCGGGCTCCCCCGCCAAAGTGATTCGCTCCATCGAAGACGCGGTCGCCCTGCAAGCGGCGCGAGCAAACCCGAGCTCGCTTGGCTGAATCGCAGGGCCGGAGGCTCAATCTCCCACGAACTTCGACAACAGCTTCACGTAAGCGGCCTGGTAGTAGATGGCGGGCTCGGTGAGCGCCCACGACATGTCGAACTTCGCGCGGGGTCGCCAGCCCGTGTTGAAATCGACGTACGCCTTCTGAACCGGCTGATTTTTGAACTCGGTGTCGTAGCAACCGTGGTCGCGTTCGTTCTGGCAGTACTGCCAGCTCGGACCTCCCACGAGAAATCCGGGGGCTGGCCCGAGTTCCGACCCCGTCGAGCTATCCCAGCGCTCGTCGCCGTCGCGAAACCACGTGTGGAAGATTTCGGAGACGCTCCGCTCCGCACCGTAGGGTTCCATGTTCGAGAGGTAGACGAGCTGCATCGGATTCACTCCGTGGAAGGAGTGGACGATGCCTCCCACTCTCTCCAGGACCTCGTCGCGTTCGGCACCTGAAACCAGATCGTACTGGACGAGATCCCAGTTGGTGCTGCCGTAGTTCGCGCGCGCTTGGTTGCTGCCCCAGTGATAGGAATCGCGCCGCATGTAGGCGCGATACAGATCGCGTTCGGGCTTGAACCCGTACAGGTCGACTTCGGCGGCCTGCTTTTTCTTCCGTTCCAGGATTTTCTGCCTCGAGGCCGGAGTCGCATTCGGAAGGCTCGCGTAAAAGAGCAGTGCGTCGCCCGACGGAGCCTCGTAGATGCTCCACCGATCTTCGGTGAAGGGCCGCGTGAGCTTCATGTGGTCGTCGACGAACTTTCGGAACCGGTCGTCCCCGGTGACGGCAAACAGGTAGACGGCCGCGGTCACGGCGCGCATCTCTTGATCGGGAATCGAGATGTCCGCGTCACCGGCACGAATGGTTCCGTCGTCGCAGCTGTCGCTCTTCGGGTGGTTCTGGAAGTGATCCCAAGCGGCCACGGCACGTTTCTGAAGATCTGCCGCGTACTTTTCGAGCGCAGGCAATCGCGACAGCACACGGCCCGCATGGGCGAAGATCCCAGCCACGGTCGTGACCGCCGACGAACACGAACCGGGATAATAGTAGCGGGGATTCTTGTTTTCCTCGGGCAGCAACTCGTCGTGTTCGAGGCTCCCCATCTTGACCAACACCCCGCCGTCCAGGTCCTCGGCCTGCATCTTCTTCAGAAAATCGAGTTCGATTTTCATCTCGTCCACGATGTCCGGAATGCCGTTGCCGGACTCGGGAATGTTCGAGTCGTCGTCGAACGCCTGTGGGCGCTCCTCGTAAGCGGAAAGCAGCTGATGCATCACCGAGTAGGTGAAGGTCGTGTACTTGTTGGTGTCCCCCGCGTCCCACCATCCACCAGAGAGATCGCGTGCCGTGGATGCATTTCCACGCGCCCGAACACTGCGAGCTTCGGCGTCCTGCCCCGGGCCAAGGTTGTCCATGCCATGGACCCAACACTTGTCACCGACGCAAGCGAACGGAGCCACTTTCGCGAAGTTTGCGCGATTGAAGTAAAACATGCGCGTCGCGGCATCGAGGATCGGTCCGTAGACGTCCTTTCCGATCGAAAACTCGAAGCTGCGAACGTCGTGCTCCGCATCGTAGAGGTAGTAGGAGCCCGCCTCTTCGACTTCGGAGAAGTCGAACCAGCTGCCACGATCCCCCGAGCTTTCTTCGACGCGTCCATCTTGCCAGGGGGTGGGCGCGCCCGCGTACACCACCCGGTCGTCTCCAACCGAACGCACCTCGATGCGACGTCCCGCGTCGTAGGAGTCGACCGAGTTCCACCCCTTCTGCGGGTCCACGAGTATGGCGACCTTCTTCATCTTCGGGCGGTAACCGAATTGGTCGATGACGAGGTAGCGTGATTCCTTCGTCAAAAGGGAAGGTTGCGCCCCCCCGACGAAGGAGGCCGCACCCTCGTCGGCTGCGCTGGCGTCTTCGGGGCCGGTCAGACGCGGAGCACAGAAGACCGCTCCCACCGAAACCGCGATGACACCGGCGGCACCGATCATGATCCACGAGTCCACCCGCATGGCTCGTGAACGTTCGTCCAACACCCCGGGGGGCAGCAAGCCCAGAACCGCAAATGGGTCTGGACCCTGCAATTTCCCATTGATTCCCCAAGGTTGAAACGTTCCGTTCGTGCGCTGAGTGGCCCCCCGTCAGGCCTCGCCCGGACAGACCGGCCAGGAAATTCGGCCGGCAGGCCGCCGGGTTCCTCGTGCCTCACTTGCGCGCCACTTGCGCGAGTTCGTCGACGCGCTGTTCGCGGATCCAGCGAGCGGGTACGCAGCATGCATCGACGTCGATTCCTTCGTGGATCAGCTGGCAGGCGTCCTGGTCCGTTAAGATACCGGCGGTGCTGACGAAGGTGGCGGAACCGGTGACTGGATCGAATCGTTCAACCGCTCCGACACCGCCATCGACCTGAGCTCGTTCTACGTGAGCGACAACAACCCGGAGCGCGCGCCCCCCGGAGGGTATTGCCGACCCCGGATCACGCCGTATGTTTCGGCGCATGACGAAAGGGATGAAGCGCCCCGACGCGCGGCGGGGCCGTGGGAGTTTGCTACCAGCTGTTTGGCTCGAGCGTTTGCTCGTCTTCATGGCCCTGCTGCTCGCCCTGAGCAGCACTGGGTGCGGTTACAACGAAGTCATCGAAAAGGACGAGGACGTCAAAGCGGCCTGGAGCGAGGTCGAGAACCAGTACCAACGCCGGGCTGATTTGGTCCCCAACTTGGTCAAAACCGTCAAAGGCGCCGCGAACTTCGAAAAGGAAACGCTCACCGAGGTCGTCAATGCCCGTGCCAAGGTAGGACAGGTCCGGGTCGATTCTTCGATCATCGACGACCCGGCGCGGCTCAAGCAGTTCGACGAAGCTCAGGGGAAGCTGACGTCGGCTCTGTCCCGCCTGCTCGTGGTCTCCGAACGTTATCCCGAGCTCAAAGCGACTGGGGCCTTCCAGGATCTCCAGGCTCAGCTCGAAGGCACGGAAAACCGCATCGCGGTGGCCCGAAGGCGCTTCGTCCAATCCGTCGGCGAATACAACAAGACCGTGCTCCGCTTCCCCTCCTCCATCGGTGCCAAACTGCGGGGCAAGCAAGAGCGCCCGAATTTCTCGGCAACGACTCCGGGCGCCGACAAGGCTCCGTCGGTGGAGTTCTGATCGTTGTCGGGAGCTCGGCAGCTCGCGCGGCGTTCGGGTACCGCCCGACGGAAAGGGCTTCTTCTCGTTCGCTTGGCGCTCTTCGTCGCGCTGTACCTGGTGCCGGTGCGTGCCTTCGCTCTCGAGATTCCGAAGCTCGAAGGGCGAGTCATGGACACAGCGGCATTCCTGTCGCCCGGCACCCGAAGCCGCCTTTCCACCGCGCTCGAGCAGTACGAACGCAAGACGGGGCATCAATTCGCCCTTCTCACGATCCCCAGTCTCGAAGGCGATCCCATCGAAGACTTCTCGATCCGCGCGGCCGAGAAGTGGCGCCTCGGAGACAAGAAGCGCGACGATGGCCTCCTGATGATCATCGCCGCCAAGGATCGGCGCATGCGGATCGAGGTCGGCTATGGTCTCGAAGGCGCCGTCCCGGACGCCGTTGCAGCTCGAATCATCCGCTACGTGATGAGGCCCGCTTTTCGAAAAGGCGACCATGACGGAGGCGTCCTCGAAGCCTTTGGTCTCCTGATGAAAGCTGCCGAAGGCGAGGCCATTCGGGTTGGACCGCCCCCTTCGTCCGGAGGATCGGACGCGCCGAGCATCCTGAATCTACTTCCGCTAATCTTGTTCGGACTTCTGCTGCTCGGAGGTCGCGGTGGGTTTCTCCCGTTCCTCTTTTTGGGCGGCGGCTTCCGAGGGGGCGGGCGCGGTGGCTACGGAGGGGGCGGCTTCGGGGGCGGTGGCGGTGGAGGCTTCGGCGGTGGTGGAGGCGGATTCGGGGGCGGCGGCGCTTCGGGGGACTGGTGAGGTACACGTGGGACTCCTAACTGACGGTGACAAAGCGAAGATCGAGACAGCCGTCCGAGCCGCCGAGGCGAGGACCGCCGGCGAAATCGTCGTCGCGGTCACTCCGTCCTCCGACTCGTATGCCGGGTTTCGGCTCGCTGCCGCAGGCGCACTGGCGGTGGCGCTCGGCATGCTCACGTTTCGCCACGTCTACGTGGTCCCGGGCTGGGTGCTCTTTCTGGCGCAAATCCCGACGGCGATCGCGCTGCACCTGGTCTTCGGTTGGGCCCCGCTCGTGCGGATGCTCGTGCCTGCAAACGCCCGATCCGCCGCCGTCGATGCACGCGCCAAAGCGTACTTCCTCGATGGCGGAGTGCTCGAGACCCGCGATCGGAGCGGTGTCCTCGTCTTCCTGTCGGAGCGGGAGCGACGAGTCGAAATTCTCGCTGATCGGGGGATCCACGAAAGGGTCGATGCCGAGGAGTGGCAGCGAAACGTCGATATGATCGTAAAGCGGATTCGAGAGCACAGCCCTGCCGAAGGTCTCGTGCAGGCGGTCGAACGCATCGGTGAGCTGCTTGCCACGAACTTCCCTCCGCGCGCGGACGACACGAACGAACTGCCCGACGCGGTTCGCGACGCGTAGGCAGGAGCGGTTGGGCTCAGCCTGCACCTGGCTCCTCGCCGACAGCGTGGACCGGAGCAGTTTCACCCATCGAGCCCCTCGAAACGAAGCGCATGCATTCCCCCTCCTTCTTGGTGTACCCGCAGTTCAACGCTCCCGAGCTTCTGCCCTATGCGCGGATGAAGCATCGGATCCACAGCCTGCCGCCGGAGCTCTTTCCGACCAACCACCTACCCGACCGCTTGGCGCAGGCGCTCGCTCGACACCGAGTGGTCCACGTCAAGGAGCTCCTGGAGGCGTTCGAGTTCTATCGCCGGGTGCGGCGTCGGGTCCGGAGACCAGCCATCGTCGATCTGTGTGCCGGACACGGCCTCGCGGGTCTCATTTTCGCCCTCTGCGAGCGCTCGGTCTCTCGGGTGATCCTGCTCGACGAACGCCGGCCCGAAACCTTCGATCGCATTTTGGATGCCTTCGTCGACGTCGGACCGTGGGTGCGTGAGCGAGTGAGCTACCGCACCGCCTCGCTCGAAGGTCCCTTCGAGGTACCCGAGGGTGCCGGAGTGCTTCTCGTCCACGCGTGCGGCAGCCTGACCGATCGGGGCCTCGCCATGGCCATCGGGGGCAAGAACCCAGTCGCTGCCATGGCCTGCTGCTACGGTAAGGCCGATCCGCCTCGAGTTCCGGGCCTCTCCCGTGCGCTCGGTCGGCCAACGACCATCGACGTGTCGCGTTCCTACCGCCTCCACGACGCCGGCTTTCAGGTCGACTGGAGCGACATTCCAAGCGCAATCACGCCCATGAATCGAATCCTGATCGGCTGGAATCACCACGAGCAGCGCTGTCTTGACCGCTGAGCTCTCGTTCTGGAGCCGACGGACGCAGTGCGCGCGACCCGCTCCCACAAACTCTTCAGTCACTACCCGCGGGCTCGCCCGCACTACTCGCCCGTCGCGCGCTTCGACGGCTTTCCCTTTGCGCGTCGTTGCGTGGAGCTGGATGTTCTGTGCCGACGACTCTTTGGGCTCGCGATCTTTGCGCTCAGCTTGCTCTTCACGAGCTTTCGCAGGTAGTTGCAAGCCGGATCGAGTTCGCTTCGCTCGTGCCAGATGAGACTGCATCCAACCTCCCACTGGGGAAGTTCGGACTTCAGGAGCTGAAGATCTGCCATTGTCCCGAGTACCTTCCCGGCGTGATCGGGTAGCCACGCGACGTAGTCTGTCTGGCAGGCAATCATCACCGCCGTGGTAAAGGATGAGGCGACCACAGCGACCTGGCGTTCGAACCCCAAATCGGCGAGCGCACGCGCCACTTCTCGATTGACGTCACCGGCCTGTCCCATGCTGAGGTGGACATCAATGTGCCCCAACGTCTCGAGGTCGTCGAGCGACTGCACTCGCCCTAGGGCAGGATGACCACGACGCACCCACAACCCCGACCCTTCTCGAAACAAAGGAATCGAGTGGAGCTTCGGCCCCTTCGTTCCCTCTGGAGCAAGCGCCAGATCGACCGTACCCGACGCGAGGCCGTCCGTGGCAATCAAGTAGTCGACATTCACCACGTGCAGGCGAGCGCGAGGCAGCGCCTTGGCCATGGCTGCAACCAGAGGAGGGACATCGGCCGCCTGATGGTGGTCCGCGCAAGCCAGTGTGAATGTACGCGACTCCGTCGCAGGGTCGAATCGATGGGCGAGGATGCTCGTGATGCCTTGCAGAGCTTGGTCGACAGCCGGTCGCATGTCGACGGCGCGCGGTGTGGGCACCAAACCTCGACCGCAACGCACGAACAGCGGATCGTCCAGCGTCTCCCGCAGGCGTGCCAGAGCGTTGCTCACGGCTGACTGAGTGACGGAAAGCCGACGTGCCGCTCGCACGGTTGAGCCCTCATCGAACACGGCCTGGAAGACAGTAAACAGGTTGAGATCGACGCCCGAGATATTCACGGCACGAATAGTCTATCACACATAATATGATTCGTACGAATCATAGGCGGTAGCTAGCTTGGTGCGTATGAAAGCTGTCGTCGTTGGTGCCGGGATCGCTGGGCCCGTTCTTGGGATCGGTTTGAAGTGTGCCGGGTTCGAGCCCGTGGTCCTCGAGAGCCATTCGGAGGCTTCAACCAGTGCCGCGGGTGCCTGGTTGACCTTGGCGATCAATGGTTTGGCGGCCCTAGCCACCTTCGATCTCGATCAGCGCGTCCTCGACATCGGGTTTCCTTCTCAGGAGATCGAACTCTTCAACGCCAGCGGGCGCAAGCTGGGAATTGCTTCGTTGGGCAAGGCCCTCCCCGACAGCACTTGCACCCAAACCCTGAAGCGCAGCGAGCTTCATCGAACCCTCGTAGAAGGCGCGCGCGCCAAAGGGATCGAGATCGCATACGGTCGGAAGGTCACACACGTAGTGCCTCGCAGCGACGGATCGGCCACGGTTCGGGTCGATGACGGGACCGAGATCCACGCTCAGGTGGTGATTGGAGCAGATGGGGCTCATTCGCGCGTGCGCAGGATGATCGATCCCGGCGCTCCGGAGCCTCGTCTGACCCGCATGGGCAACGTGGGCGGGTTTGTCCCCGCAGCCGCAGCGCGCAAGGTGCTTTCAGATACGCAAGATCCCGGCACCTATAGGATGATATTCGGCCGACGCGCATTTTTCGGATACGTGCTCACCCCTCAGGGGGAGGTCTGGTGGTTTGCCAACCCACCCACCCCGTACCCATCTCAATGCGACGCGAACTGGTTGGCTGATTTGTTCTCCACGGACTGCGGTCCTGCGTGCGGGCTCATCCTAGCTACGCCGTCTCCCCTGACCTTTGCGCTCCAATACGAACTGTCGAGGGTTTCGGTATGGCACAAGGGCTGCGTCGGGATTCTCGGAGACGCTGCGCACGCCGCCTCTCCAACGTCCGGTCAGGGGGCGTCTCTTGCGATTGAGGATGCCGTCGCACTGAGTCGGTGCCTGCGCGACTTACCAGTGGACGCTGCTTGGAAGAGCTTCGAGCAGCAGCGTCGCGCTCGCGTTGAGCGAGTTGTCAAGGAAGCCGCGCGGACCAGTTCGACTAAGATTCCTGGCCCTCTGGGGGCCTGGATGCGCGACCTCATGCTCCCATACTTTCTCTCGGCAGCAACGCGTGCCTCGAGAGACTGGCTCTTCGATCATCGCATCCCCTGGACGAGCCACCTGGTCGCCCCAACCACCACGAGCCTGACGTGATTCCGGTGCTCAGCCCCGCCGGAACAAGACGGCGAGCATGCTATGAAGCGCAGCACCCGCATTTCGTTCGCTTCGAGCCCGCTGCTCGTCCTGCTTTGGAGCGGGCGGGCGGATGCGGTGGAGCTGAGTCTCTCGCCCCGCCCCCTACCTTGCACGGGGCCGGCACGGAGTTTTCCGCCGAGCTCTCGGACGCCTCGGGAATGGCCGAGAGCCGATGGGACTTCGGCAACGGCCTGACGACCGAGTCTTCCGCTTCGGATACGACCGTCGAGCACACCTGCACCGAGCCGGGTCACTACTCGGTCAATGCGTTAGCCCAGGACGAGGGTGGGTTTGCGAGCTACTCGTTCGTGCACACGGTCTACACCGCACAGACGGCGAACCCGCCGAAGAGCGGACGCTGGTGAACGCTGATCAAAGAGCCCCACAGCCTCGACCACGCTGCATGATGGCTTCCTTGCTTTCTGCTGATTTTTCTTTGGCGCCCCCGGCCCCTTGTTTCCCGCGCAACGGAGCGAAGCAATGACGCGGGCAACGCCGGCGGGGATTTACAACACTCACAGTAAACACACGCTCGACGATGGGCAACGTTGGATGCGCCGAACAGGGAAAAACTCGGTGAACCGCGCACAACGACCAAGCTGGCAGCACCTGCAACCCTGTTCGCTTCCTGTGAGAGGCGCTCGCACAGTTTCGTTAAGTAGGCCTTGATGATGGCGGAGTGGACCGTTTGTCGAGATACTCGGAGCCTCCCGCTGGGGGGGGGGGACCCTCGACCCGCCCCCCTGCTTGCCATTTCCCTTGGCCTCGAATGTCAAAGCTGTACCAGCAGATTGCCGAAGTCCTAGCCCGCTACGTCTCGCCGATGCATGCGGAGGTGATGTTGCGCCGCGGTCTTGCTGCAGCCCGGATCGAACGTGACCGTCTTGTTCCACAACACCTCCCACAGGTGGCGACGTCCCTGAGTGGTTCGATCAGGCTGTTCGTACCACCTTCGCAGCAAAGTCGGCTCAAGCGTGAGTTGATGGCTCTGGGCCGTGCGCCCGTCGCTCCACAACCACTGTCACCCCGCAGATGCGTGCTGATGGTTCGTGAAGAAACAGACATCGGCCCAGCCCGGAACACTGCCCGGACCCTCGCAACTGAGCTCGGTATGAAGTCGTTCATCGTCACGAAGGTCGTCACCATCGTCAGTGAACTGGCTCGCAATATCGCCACCTACTCCGTTGGTGGTCGCATCGAACTAGAGCCCACGATCGATAGCGACGTCCGGCTCTTGATTCGAGCTACGGATGCGGGGCCCGGAATCAGCAATTTGGACAACGTCCTAGCGGGTCGGTACCGGAGCAAGACCGGCATGGGTATGGGCATCCTCGGCGTGAAGCGTTTGGGTGACGACTTCACGATCAGCACCAGCCCAGCCGGCACCACCGTTCAGGTGATCGTCGCGACGTGAGTCGGCCCGGCGCCTGCGCCAGCCGTTCGTACGCCATCGCCGCACTCATTCTACAGGATCCACCGGCGCCCTTGGTGCCGCAGCGCACTTTGGTAGGCCCTTCGCGTCCAACGGGCGATCCTTGGGCCAGGGCCGGAACGCGTGATTGGCCAACAACGCCTTTTCTGAAAACACCTGCTCCGCGGTCTTGGACACTCGATTGATGATGTTCATCACGGTGTTCTGCTCGACATCCTCCTGCGGCGCGCTGGTCGAGGGGCGAAGGGTGCGGTGCTTGCTGAAGCGCAGTGTGAGTGACTCCCCGATATTGTCCTCTTCAACGAACACGCCGTTCCGGTAGTGACGGAAGACCGGATGGAGATACGCCGCACAACGACGACTCGTCGCTTCATCCATCTGCGTGATGAAACTGAGGGGATTAGCTCCCGGGTAGCGATGAAATCCGTACTCCAGAGTCATCACGATGATGTCAGTATTCTCGGTGAAACGCGGCTGCTCGAGGACGTAGTCCTTGGGCAGCTCCTCGAAGATTTCACAGTTCCCCGCCGAGAACTGCAGCACATCACAAAGAAAGCCGAATTGCTGGTAGAGCGCGGCTGTCGTACTCAAACGGGAAAGCAGGTGGTCCGCCAGTCCCCTTAGATCATCGACCGTCTCGAGGCGATGGACGCTCGATGGCAGTTCCTTGCCGTGATATCGGTGTTCTAGCATTCGGAACAGCGTGCGGACGTTGTACCGAAAGCCGTGAATGAACGAAGAAGCCGCTTGCCGATCCCGACCGGCCATGGCCGTCCCAATGTAGAAAAGATTGGGGGTGGTGCTCTGCCAGGACGGATCCAACACGGGGTACTTGGTTTGCTCATCCGCTCGCGGTCGAACATCGTCCGAGAAAATCTCGGGGGTGACGTACTTGAATCCCGTGCAGCGAATCACGTGGTCGTACCGGAGCTGAAGCTCAAGCATTCCCGGCTCCTGCCAATTCGGCACTTCTTCGTCGGCGACCACTTCGAAGGCGCCATCTTCCGCACGACGGATCTTTCGAACGTTGAGCCCCACGGCCCCGTGCAGCGCCTTGACGTGCAGCATCTCGAGAACCGTATTGTTGACGGAGCGAACATGGCGTACCGAGTGCGTTTCCCACGCGAGCTGAATCGGGCGATTGCCGATGGCAATATGTATGATGGCCGCGTGACCCGCCAAGTGGTTAGCCACCTCGAAAGCGGAGTTACCCCGTCCAATGACCAGAACGGTCTTGTTCTCATAGTGCGTCGGGTCGAGCTCGTGGTCCTCGTACCCTTCGGCCATCTCGATCCCCTCGATGTCGTTCGGTAGGTGCGGGGCGCATGCACCCGTACCGACCAAGAGCCTCTCGCAGGTGTACCGCCGACCCGTCTTGTCATTGAGAACGAAGCCCGCGCCGGCGCCTCGCTCGATCAGTTCGATGCGACTGTTGTAGCGGATCCGCAAACGATGGCGGTCCGCGAAGTCGACTAGATAGCGATGAAGATCATCAGCGTTCGGGTAGAGCTCAGCGGAGTACTCCCGAAATAGGGGATCCGCTTCCTCCGTCAGCAGCGAGTTCCAGTCGTGACGCATGTTGAACTCATGCTCTGGAAACCCGTTGAAGCGCTTATTGAGGGATAACAGCGTGCGGTGACGTGGTTGCGTTGCGAAAAACGAGCCAGCGGTGTCATTCGCTTCGACCACCAGATAGTCGTGCCCTCTTCGCTGCATCAAATAGGCCATCTGCAACCCCGCTGGCCCCGCGCCAACAATTATGTATTGAGCATGCTCCACTGTGCGTTCTCCCTCTTCGTGGCTACGCCTCGTTGCGGCGAGCCTAGAGTCGCTGCAGCGCAGTCCCAGAATTCCCGAATGGGCAACGCGCGCCTCCCGCACGTTGCCCGTCCCTTCCCATAGGTCGAGCCTAAGGCTCGAGTCTGAAGATCGGGGCGATCCGTTCGCGCCCCGATCCTGCTCACATGTCAGCCAGCGACAATCTCCAACGATGACGACTGCTCAGGACCATTTCAGGTCGTAGGAGACTTCCTTTGGTCCAGGATTCGCCAACGTCCACCCCTCCTGAGTCACCACGACGTCTTCCTTGCCCATCGCCTTCATCCCGAATTTCATCCACCCCATCGAAACGATGCCAATGTGGTCGAACCCTTCGATGTCGCAGATTTTCAGTTTCATACTGCCGGAGCTAGCGCCCGAAGTATCGACCTCGACGTGTCCGCCTTTCTGATCTCGCTGCCAGAACTCTGGAATCTTCTTTGCGAACAACGCCGGGGTGAGAATCTTCATCAGGAGCTTGAGAAAGGTATTCGTGGCTTCTGTGGCGATAAACGTTCCGCAACGTACCAAGTCGTCAGACACCTCCTTCTCGCCCTCATTGCGCGATGCAATCGCACGCAGCACATGAACGGAATACCTTCTCGGGTACCACTCCGCTGGCTTGAGAGAGGCGATCCCGTAACGCACATCCTCCGGTATCTGGGCAAGTAGTCGTTGGCTGACTTCGGGCTCGTACTGCGTCTCCAAGAAATTGAGTTGCTGCTTGACGGAGTATCCACGAATCATCGGTTCCACTGAATCGCCTGTCCTTGCTGTGTGTCCAGCCTTGCTGTGTGTCCAGCCTTGCTGTGTGTCCAGCCTTGCTGTGAGTCCTGATGAACTTGTAATAGTTCTCTTACTTTATATATCAGGCGAACCTGTGAACCAACCCGACGGCGACGTCGACAGCATGAGCTGCTTCAGACCGCGGATCGCGAAGTTTGCAACCCACTCCGGCTCCGCGTCCCCGGCGATACGCAGAAGAGGGAAGCGCTGCACCGTCTTCACGATGGCACGCTGCGTCTCCAACCGCGTCAACCAAGCCCCCAAACAGAAGTGTGGTCCCAAGCCGAGTCCCAGCTGGCGGCAGGGGGTCCGACTGATGTCCAACCGGTGAGGCTCTTCGAACGTCGTCGGGTCGTGGTTGGCCGCGTGCAGCATGCAGTAGATGCGATCCCGAGCCTTGATCGGTGCTCCGCGAATCGAAACGTCCTCCTTGGCCCGCCGCTGAACGCTCAACGCCGGACCATCGAAACGCAGGAGCTCCTCTACGGCGTTTTCGATGAGATCCGGAGTCTCCCGAAGGAGACGCAGCTGCTCGGGATGCCGAAGGAGCGCGAACAAACCGTTCGCGATCGAATGTGCCGTCGTCTCGTACGCCCCGGCGATGAGCGTGATCACGAGGCCAACGATCTCTTCTTCCGTGAAGGAATCGTCGACATCTCGTAGGATCTGAGTCACCAGGTCGTCTCCAGGCTCGTCGCGGCGTGCTTGGACCACGGTTGCAACGAACGCGCGGAAGGCGTTAATGCCCTCCGCGTTCGCGTAGACGATAGCCTTGCTCGCATTGGCCGCTCCGACGAACCCAAATAGGCTCTCCGTCCAGCGCTTGAGCTGAGTGGGGCTCCCCTCGGGCAGCCCCAACATGTGCGCCGTCACGCGCTCCGCCAGAGGCACCCCCAAATCGGACAGCACCTCCAGCGTTCCGCGTTCTTCAGCTTGATCCAGCAGCTCGTCGACAATGCGCTCGATGGTCGGTACCAGGCTCTGAAGAGCTTGTGGCTGAAAGGCCTTCGCGACGATTCCTCGCAGCCTGGTGTGCTCCGGGGGATCGCTGAAAACCATCCATCGACTGACGATCGCGTTGACCTGCCGCAGCTGCTCTCCAACTTCGGCACTCGCACCTCGGCCGATCTCACCGTTGCGGTCCACCGACAATAAAGGACTGCGCAACGCATGGCTGACGTCCTCATAGGTCGTGAGAATCCACGCGGACAAGGTCGGATCGAAGTAGACGGGATCATCCACGCGCATTCGCGCAAACGTGGATTCCGGATTCGCGAAGAATCGCTCCGAACCCAGGTCGTAACGGTTGGACTGCGGCTGAACGAGTGCCATCAGTTGCTCTCGATGGTCTCCTCAAGAATCCATCGCGGCTTCTTGACCCTGCCATCCCCGACTCGCGCGGTAGGCACGCGGGAGCAACTCTGTATCGAGCGTGACCTCGATCCTCGGAGCGATGCAGACGTATCGAGACCCTGCGAACTTGGCCTTGAAGTTCTTCATCCACCCGTGGTGGTTGAGCACCCCATGAACGTCGAACCCAACGAGCGAGATGCCGCTGCGGTCGTATGAACCCGAGTGCAGAAATGTCCAGTAGAGCCGATCTGGAAGCACGTCGAAACGTGTGCGAAACGTCGCAACGAATGCCAGATAGCGCCGCAGATCCATCCCGTGAAGGCCATCATCTTCGTAGATCCGCTTTGCTGCCTGCGCACTGTGATAGATGAGCTCCGGAGTCTTGGCCTTCGACGTGACGAACCACTGATCCTCGCTGTTCATCACAGTTCGGATCATCTTCTCGTGCTCGAAATCGATGTTCGCGCGAATGCCCCACCGCTTGCACATCTCGGCCGGCGTAATGCCTGCCGGAACATAGACGAGCATCTCCCCGCGCTCATCTAGCTCTGCTCGCTCCTTCGCGGTGAACGGGCACGGCGTGACGTCGACGTTCCCATACAGTGCCCTAATGACCTCATTATCCTGCATTGTTTCTCCCCTTCCTTGACCTACTTCGAGTCGGCCTGCTTGGGGTGAAGCTCGCTGTACACAACGAGGACGTCGACTCATCGACGCGCTACCAAACCCCCCCTGAATTTGACCCCTCACCCCCGACGCAACTCCCTCAAGCTGGTCCCACTCATCCGGCCCCTCCATTGGTCCGGATGCCTACATGTGCGACACCGTCAGTTTGACGTGTTTGTAGCCTTCACATAAATCTCACTTTCGCGCAAGCACTGTGAGTCGTGCAAGCACTGTGGTCTTCTCTGACAAACCGCTCATCCTCACCATGTGTTTACGCAACTTGATGTAAATATCGAAGCGGATGGTTGTGGGCATCATGTAGGACTCGGGGAAGCTTGTTTACGGAAACGTGAGTAAGCATCTCGCTTGCGGAGACTCGGGCGCGGGACAAAAAAAAACGCCGACCATTCTTCGAGCGAGCTGGTTCCCGGAAAAACGCCGGGAACTCATCGCGGAGCGGTTTTGGGGTGGACCTGCCGCGCAGCGGTAGGGCGGGGTCTTTGTCAAAGACCCCGGAAAGCATCACGCTTGCCGGCGTGCTCTTAGGCTACGGGGGCCGTCGCTGGCCTTCGTCCCTAAGGGGCCCGAGGCGGCCGGAGCCTCCTTTCGCGCCGGGATCGGGGTCCACCGATCATCGCTTGCGATGTTCCCATCAAACAAGAGCGGCAGGTGCAGACTGCGCGCCGCTCGTAGCCGATTCGGCCCTCACCTCGAGGGGCCGATTCGGCGGAGCGCAGGTTCAAGGCAACTGGAAACCGCTGTGGAGGAGCGGCTCCCGATACCCCATCGAGAGGTCCCGATCCCGCCGATCGAACGCGCGCCATCCCACCTCTTCTCGTTGGGATGGGTTTGTCACGCGGAGGCTCTCAGCTACCATTCGGTGTGGGGGGCTCGGGAGCTGCGCCAAGCGACCGGAGAAACGGTCAGGATCATGAGCCACCAACCCCAGCGACAGCGTGGAGCCAAGCAGCCAGGAGAGGACCCCAGGGTAGACGACGCTGACGGCAATGTAGACGGACCTGACGAGCGCCCCGACCGATCCCCGCCCGGACCGCAGTCGGACACCTTCCCGGCTGCGCCACGAAGTACTTCGGCACGTCGCCGGTGGACCGTGGTGGAGCAGTTCGAGCATGACGGCTTCTTCTATCGTCTGTCACGGAGGCCGGCTGACGACGGAGTTAGAGAGCCGACTCTCACCAAGCGCGAACAAGAGGCGCTCGAGCTGGCCAGCGACGGCAACTCGAACAAGCGGATCGCCGCGGTACTTGGCGTGGCGCCCTCGACGGTCGGTGTGCTGTTGTACAGGGCCGCCTCGAAGGTGGGAGCGAAGTCACGCCGTGAGCTGATTGTTGCCTACCGCAAATGGAAGACGGCGAACGGCTCTTGATGGCTTTCTGGCTCGCATCAGCACCCGCCTCGCTTGGTGCAACATGAGATCTTGTGCGACATGGAGCGCACCTTAGGGGAGCGATTCATCGAACCCGGTCTCTGGTGGTTGCTCTGGATGCTGGTAGGGTGCTGCTTGGAGGTTCAATCCATGGTCACCGCGGAGGTTGCGTAGTGAAGCTCGCCGTTGCCCACCGTTCCTTGCCGAAGATCGGAGAGTTCGCCAACGGCGATCGGGCGTTTGTCCGCAGCGACGGCAGTGGGCGCTCACTCATTGCTGTAATCGACGGCTTGGGGCATGGCCCCGGTGCTGACGCGGCGTCCCGCGCAGCAACCGAGTGCCTCGATCGAGTGTCGTTGCAGGCTCCGCTCTTGGACATGATGGAAGACGTACATTCAGCACTCACCGGATCGAGAGGAGCCGCGGCCACCGTCTGCGTTCTACGCGACGGACGCGTCGAAGCTTGCGCGGTCGGCAACGTGGAGCTTCATTGTTCCCCAATTCGGCTGCCACTCATCTTTTCCCGGGGGGTGCTTGGCGTCCGCGTGGCAAAGTTTCGCATTTGCGAAGCTCCGCTCAATCAAGCAGCGCGGATTGTGCTGTTCAGCGATGGTATCTCCAGCGGAGCCAAAACCTCCGACCTGCAGGGGCTCTCCCCTGATGTGACCTGTGACACGATCATGACGGGGCATCGACGCGAACATGATGATGCCACGGTGCTGGTGGCGGACGTGAAGCCCGTGGCATGAACCGGGCCGCGCACAACGACACGCCAGGAAACGAGCCGACTTTCGCGAATGCAGGACTGCGATCATGAGCGACGAGTACAACGGAATACCCATCATCAAGTTCTGGGATCTACTTCTGGTGCCGCTTCAGGGAGACATGACCGATGAAATGGCGGGGCGGCTGGTCTCGGAAGTCCTGAATCGCATCCACAAGGAAGGTAGCTCGGCCCTCATCGTCGACATTACCGGGCTGTGGTTGGTGGACAGTCATCTGTGCGCTCTCCTGTCCCAATTGGCGGCCGCTGCGTCACTCATGGGGGCACAAACGATCATCTCGGGCATGAAGCCGGAGATCGCCATGGCACTCGAGAGCATGGGCATTCGACTGGCGAACGTGACCACCACGCTGGATCTGGAAACGGCGCTCGACGAACTCGGCGTGTATCGCCCGCAGCAGGACACGGACGAACCAAACCCCGAGTCGGTCGCTGCGACTGAGCATGAGAGTCCCGCCCCGACGATGCAAACCGTGGGAGGCCAACAGTGAGCGATTCTAGTGCGGCGCCACCGTCGGACGCGTCACCTTTCACTCGGGGACAAACCCAGTCGGAAGTCGAGGCATCGATTCACGCCGTGTTGTCTACGCTGGATGCTGTCACCAAGGGCAACCTCGATCAGCACCTCGAGTTGCCCTTTGAGGAGACGCATCCCCTCGGTGCGCTGGCGCTGAGCGTCAATTCGATGGTCGAGTCACTCAAGCACGCTCGCGCCGAGTCCGACAACTACTCGAACGAGCTCAGCACGCAGATCGAGACGATCGAAAGGCAGCGTGAAGCTATTCGAGTGCTGTCGGTGCCAATCATCGAAGTTTGGGAGAAGGTCTTGTGCGTACCGATTGTGGGGGTCTTGGACACCCTGCGTGCATCGGATGTCACATCCTCTCTGCTCAACGCGGTGGTTGAAAAGAAGGCGCGCTACGTCATCATCGACCTCACAGGCATCGAGGTCATGGACACCCAGTCTGCGGACCACTTCCTGCGTATGGCGGGTGCGGTCGGGCTCCTGGGCGCACGATGCACTCTCTCGGGAATCCACCCGAACATTGCCCGCACCATCGTGCACATGGGCGTCGACCTAGAAGGACTCAAGAGCTATCGCACGATGCGCGAAGCCTTGAAGGCATGTGTGAGCGAGCAAAGCTCGGCCCGCATGCGGCGGCGTTCGAGGGTGAAGGCACAGTCGGAAAACTGTTAGGGGAAGAGAAGAATCAATGGTCAGGTCGATGGGTACTATTACAGACGAAGAGATGGTGGATAGCGTCGCCGACGTTCTATTGACGCTCGCCAACCTCGAGCTAGGCGACTTCAGCACACGACTCGAAATCAACGACGATGATGACGGGCCACTGGCCAGCCTATATCGCGCTATTAATCAGATGATCGACTCGCTGGGCGCTGAGAAGCACAGAAGCGAAGTCTATCAAAATGAGCTCGAAGAGAAGCTGGCGACGATCGAGAAGCAGCGTGCTGCCATTCGTGACCTATCGACGCCCATCATGGAGGTGTGGGACGGCGTGCTGTGCCTTCCTGTGGTGGGCGTGATGGACACCGCGCGGAGCGCGGAGATGACCAGCGCCCTGTTGGAAGCAGTCGTAGAAAAGAAGACGCGTTGCGCCATCATCGACATCACAGGCATCGACGTGATGGACACGGGCACCGTCGATCACTTCATGCGTATGGCAAGCGCGGTGCGGCTGCTGGGTGCGGAGTGCGTCCTCACTGGAGTGAACCCGCACATCGCGCGCACCGTGGTGCATATGGGCATCGACCTGTCCAACGTCGCGATCCACCGCACCCTTCACGAGGCACTACAACGATTCGTGGAGCGGCGGGTACGCTGACCCACTCATGCCCGAGTACTCCGTGCGCGATTGGCTCGACGTTCTTTACGTTCAAGGCACTGTCGCACGGTACGCAGCAGAGCTCGGTTTCGCCAAGCGCGATTGCCAAGAGCTCGCCATCGTTGCCTCCGAGCTCGGGTCGAACATCGTCAAGTACGGCGTTCACGGTGTCTTGCGAGCGGAGGCAAGGATGGACGCCGAGGGCTCGGGCATCGCCTTGATCGCGGTGGACCACGGGCCGCCATTTCGCAGCCTGGAGTCCGCTCTGCAGGACGGCTACGATGACCAAGGCCCTATCGACCCGGTCGACATGGTGAAGCGCAGGGGCATCGGAGGCGGGCTCGGCGCCGTAGTCAGGTTCACCCACTCGCTTCGCGTGGAAGAGCAAGACGGCGGAAAGCGAATCGTCGCTGTTCGCTACTTGCGCCCTCCCGGGCGATAGGTGAGGCGGCTACTCCCGGAACGGTGAGCGCTTGGGGACACCGCACGAGCTTCCTCACGAGCACCGCCCAGTTGGCGTGATACAAGCTGCCCGCGTGATTCGCCGCGATACACGAGCGGCGGGTCGACTGGCGGGACACCGCAGACTCGTCGGGAGCTACCGGATACGTCGTGCACATCGCTCCGAGCGGCGCGACCTACGCAGTCACCCATGCGTACCGGGTCGGTCTGCTCGGTCGTCTGATGGGGCTAACCAAAGACGACGCCGGCAACTACTACTACGCCACGAGCTGCTGGCCTTGCTCCGAGGAATGCTCCGAGCTGGAATACCGATGGCCTCTTCGCGTGGAACACTCCCAACTCAAAACAGAAGCGACGCTCTGTCCCGCGCGAGGGTCGGCAAGTCGCAACTCGGCCCAACCCCTGCCATTCTGCCGCCGCGCAGGGCGCCTCAGGTTACAACGACCGGCCGCCACGACCAAAGGGAGTGAACGAGCGGCGGCCGAGGGGCGACCCTTCAGCGAAGCGTAGACCTTCACGGCTGCGGTCGGCAGAAATGGCTTGTTGGGGGGCACTCCGAGCCACCTTCTCCGCGCCGACCATGAACAACGGCTACTTTTTGAGCAACGCGCGGACTAGCTTTCCTACTCCGTCAGAGAACCTTTCCGCAGACGTGAAGTCAGCTACAACTCGTGATCTGACGGCCCGAGCCAAGTGTGCATTTCCCGGAGCCCAATCGGTGAAAACGTAGTCATCAAGCCTAACCGGAAGAAGGTACTCGGCTCCGCCATCGCGGGCCTCACGATCGAGAGTTTCCTGAATCTCGTTGAGTACGCCAGGTCGGTCCAGCGAGGCCCGAGAGCAAACCAGGATGACCCTGTCATAATTGTTGACACCCTCATGCATGACCCTGGAGAGGCGACGGCCGGGAACTGCGTCTTTAGAAAAGAGAAATGTCACGACACCCTGATCAAGGAGAGCTTCATTCAGCTCGGTCGCGAACGGCTCATCTGGACCGCCATAACTAAAAAACGACGACTGCAACAAACTTCTCCTTTCGCTTCCCGTGAGGGCCTGTGCACACGACACATCGTACTCAACGAACACCTCTGGCATGCCCGTTCGTCTCAGAAACTCCTTCAGCTTCGGCTCACAGGCGGACAGTACCACACTTCGGAAATCGACCGTTGATGGCCCCGTAAACTTGGTCCGTCTCGCTCTGCACAGCGGGGCCAGGTCACAGTTTATTAGTAGCGCTTGCTGAAGCACTGAATCCGTGAACTCCGCGCCTTGGAGAAGGGCACTGTTGAGGTTCGTCTCCGCAAACACAGCTCCTCGAAAATGGGTATTCTCGAGAAATGCATCCGTAAAGTCGGTTCTTCTTAGCTCCGCACGATCAAGAAGTGCCGAAGTGAGTCGCGCGCCTCGGAGGACAGCCTGTTCAAAGTTGGCTCCAGCGAGATTGGCTCGATGGAAGTCGTCAGGACCATTGCCACCGGGCGCGGGATTCGCGAACTGACACGGCTTCGAAAGATGCACGGGGTGGCCGTTGGCGGAAACGGAAGGGCATTGCTACCGTCAAGGATTAGCGATGTCGCGAGTGAAGAAGAGCTACGTGGTCTGCTTGTCGAACGAGGGCTATGAGGCCTCCCTCGAGCCGCGAAAACTCTACGTGGCGCTCGGCGCGTCCAGCGCGGAGGAACCCGGCTTCGTGCGAGTCGTGGACGAGAGCGGCGAGGACTACCTCTACCCCGATAGTCTCTTCGAGGAGATCGAGGTGCCTCGGAAGGTGGCACGGGCCCTTGCCAAGTCTGCCTGACGCACACGTGGCGCGCGCGTACCGCCTCTAGAGCACCCAGCGCCGCAGAGCACCCAGCGCTTCAGAGCACCCAAAGCGTATACAAATACACCAACGGCCCCACGACCATCAGCGCATCGACGCGGTCGAGGATGCCGCCGTGACCCGGGAGCAGCGAACCCGAATCCTTGATCCCGGTCGAACGCTTCAGGAGCGACTCGACCAGATCGCCGGCCTGCCCGAGCATGCTGCCCACGACGCCGAGGGCGATCGAGTGAAACCAGGGGACCCGCGGCAGGTAGGTGAAACTCGCGATCACAGTGGACGCAGTCGCAAACACGACGGAGCCGAGAAAACCCTCCCGGGTCTTTTTCGGACTGACCGCCTCGTAGAGCTTCGTCTTCCCGAAGAGGCGACCGAAGGTGTAGCCGCCCGTGTCGCCCATCCAAGCAATCGTGAGGGCGTAAAAAACGAACCACGCTCCGTCCGTGACGTCGCGCCGAAGCAGCGCCAACGTCATCAAGAGCACGCCCGCGTACACCGGCGCGGCGATTCCACTCATGATGCGGATCCCGGCGGTGCTGATGTCGCCGAGTCGCCACAGTGGCACCATCGCCGAGAGGATGGGCACGAGCAGCAGCGCAGAGAGGAGGATTGGGGGCTCCTGGGCTCCCAGATAGGTCGCTGCGGCCATCAGCCCCGTCGCGACCACCCCGGCCAACTGTGAGGGAGTGTCGCCCGGGTGGGTCATCTTGAGAAACTCACGCCCCGCCAGGCAGCAGGCAGCTCCGACGAGGAGGGCCCACGCTTGCGAAGGGCCCACGAAGAGAAGCCCGAGGAGAAGCGGGGCGGCCACGACAGCCGTGATCACTCGGGCGGCGAGATTACTCTTGGGGCCTTTGCTCACTGACGGGAGCGTTAACAGCCGCGCCCCCCGGTCACAAGAGTGGGCAACATCTGACCAGCTCCCTGCGAGCCACAGGGTCAACGCCCCGCGGGCCTGTCGGCGAAGGCGCAGGCCCTTGCGACGCTCCGTGTGCGTCGGTATGCGCATCCGACGGCGACCCTCGCAAAAATCGCCTCGCGCGGTTGCCACTCCCGATCCCTCGATCACCGCAAGCGGTGCTCGCCAACTACGCACCGTGTCCCTTCGCCTTCGCAGATACCTGTCCACGCGCCTTCGCGTCGTGGGCGTGATGGCACTGACCGCCGCTTTCTGCCGTCTCGGGCACCCCGTCGCGACCGAGCGCACTCCCGAGGCCCTCACGAGCCTCCTGAGCGACTCGCTCCACGGACCGGTGGAAACTTTCGGGTGGGAGGGAAGTCGCGGTCGCGCGACAGATCTGTTGGATGGGCGCCCGCTGCTCTTTCTGGGCCGCGAGAGCGACGAGCAGCCTCGGGACGTCTATCGAGCCTTCGTCCGAGTGAGCCCCGACGGCGCCCCCCTTTCGGTCACGCGCATCCGGAACCTCACCCGCACCGAGCTCGCGGACGAGCGAGGGCTGGTGGTGCGAGATCCGTTCGCCGCGTTCGCTACCGTCGCGTTCGACGAAGTCCAAAGCGTCACCGTCCTCGACACCCGAGGTTCGCGATACGAGGCGAGCGGCTGGGCACCACGCTTGGCGCACGCCCTCCGCTCCATGCAAACCACCGGGACGATCGACGGTCTGGGACGGACGGACGTCGGACTGGCAGAGCCCACGGACACGCTCGACTTGGAGCTCACGTCGAAAAGCCTCCTGCTGAGCACCGCCGCAGGTGAAGCACGCCTTCGGCTCTCTCCCGCGGGGATCGACGTCGAGTCGCCCGCTTCACTCGAGCTCGAGGTCGACGAGCGTCACTACCGCGATCGCCCCCTTCCCCACGTGCTCGCCGACGTCGCTCGAGGCTACGTGGGGACCGGCGCCGTCGCTTGGCTGGAGGGACGTCTCTTCGAGCTCGTCGACGGAGTGCACCGGGTGGGATACGTGATCTCTTCGGGCACCGAAGAAGCAGCTCCGGTCACCCCCGAGCCACGTCCGTTGAGCCTGGGTGCGGCTCCAGACGCCGGCAAGTGGCCGCCGCCGAACCTGGTGTCGCGCTGGAAAAAACCACGTCCTGACGAAGGGGTCTGGAAGCCGGTCGATCACGCCTTCTTGCGTCGGCTTCCTCATTCCGAGGGAGAAGCCCCGTATTTCTTCACCACGTTCGTCCGTCCCGATCCGGAGCGTCCCTACGCTGAGGTCACTCTCGTCGCCATGGACACCCGACGGCTCGAGCTGGATGTGGAAGGGGGCTACGAGGATCCTCATCCCACGGCGGGCCCGCCAGGCTCCGGACACGTCCCCAAGGATCCGGCGGCGTATCGCCGCATCGTTGCGACCTTCAACGGCGCGTTCAAAACCGATCACGGGGAATACGGGATGATGGTCGACGGCCGCCTCCTCGTTCCTCCACTGCCCGGGGCAGCCACCGTGCGGATCGACGAGGACGGTCGAACGGGTCTCGGGACGTGGCCCCCTCCGGAAGGCAACGGAGAAGCCCCGAAGGTGCTCCCGATCCCCGCCGAGATGCGCTCCTTTCGGCAAAACCTCGATCCATTGATCGAAGGCGACACGGTCAATCCCACCGGTCGTGAGGTCTGGGGTGACCAGCTCTATGGCCAGGGTGTTGCGACCGAGCGCAGTGCGCTCTGCGTCACGGGTGGCGGCCACCTCGTCTACGCGTGGTCGCCCGATGCCAGCGGAGCGACTCTCGCCGAGGCGCTTCGCATGGCGGGCTGCCAGTACGGCGTCCACCTCGACATGAACCCGGGCCATTGCGCGTTCGTGTTCACAAACATCAAAGACTATGCACGCGTCGAAGCGGACACGGCGGTCCTCGACGAGAGAATGCGCATCAACCCCAAGCGATACATCCGCTGGTCTCCCAAAGACTTCTTCTACGTCAAGCTGAGGAACGTCGCGCCCGAGACGCAGAAGGATTTCGGGTGGAAACCTGACGGGGGTGCCCAGCCCAAGCCGCGCTTTTTGCCAGCGATTCTGTCGGGCGGCTACGGCGCTGGAGCCCTGACCGTCGAGCTCACGCGGTTCGCCGCGGGCAGGTTTCACTGGCTGGTGCGCGCCGGCCTCGCAGAGCCGAGTGATGGTCCCGCACCGGAGCGTGAGCTTCCTCCCGAAGTGGCGGCGCACGTCCTTGCGGCGATCGGGATCGGGCACACGACCGAGGCGAGTCGCTTCGGCTTGGCCTTCGGCACGACCACCATCATGCCCTTGGATCGCGAGCTCGCCACCCTTCGCCTGGCGGCGGGCGGGCCGCCTCGCCTGATTCCTCCTGGAGAACCAATCCGACTTCAAACCGGATCGGACCTCGTGCAGCTTCCCGTATTGGCCCGCGGCGGCAAGCTACTCGAGAGAGCTCACGACCTCGGCGCGCTGCGTGAACGCGGCGCGCTCTGCATCGACGAGGAGAACAACGTTCTCTTGGCGAAGATCCACCACGACAGCGTGGGCCCGGCCGCCCAAGCCTTGGTCGAACTCGGTTGCGATCTCGTCGTGGAGACCGACCGCGGTTCGCACCATCCACCGTTCGTCGAGCGCGCCGGAAGCGAATCGCCACCGCGGGCCGGGCACGAAGCGACGGTGCTCTATGCCGCGGCCGCGCCGATGGAGTCGCGCGCCTATTGGTGGCGGCCCGAAAAGGAAGATTCCGGCGCCGTCGACTAAGAGGACGCGCTTTGGATCAGGCCGCGCTGCCCTTCACCCGCTTGCGACGCGTCACGACTTCGGGCTCGGCGCGAACGATCTCTCCGGTTTCGAGGCTTCGGTAACGTGTTTGTCGCACGAACTTGCCAGCCCCGAACAGACCCTGAGCCTCCCGATAGAGGCAACGCTCCTCGCGTTTCAAACCTGCGCGGGCCGCGGCGCGACCGGCCTCGCTCTCCTCGTCCACCTTCCACTTCCCGAGGTCGTCGGGCAGCGGTTCGAGGCGACCGAGACGCTCGTCGCTCGCGCCCGGGACGTGAGTCAGAAAGAGCGCCATGTAGGCTCCGGCCCCGAGGGCCGCGACGATCAGCAAGAAGACGTAGAACATTGCGCTACTCCTCCAAGTCCAAGCGAGCGCTGCCCGGAGGGTCGAAGTCCTCCGGACGCTGAGACGCGTCGAAAATGACCGACGCCAGAGTTTCTGCCGGGATGCCGCGCCAGTACACGTTCCAACGCTCGCCGCGCTGCATCCCACCGCACACGGTGGCGTACCAAGGGTTCACCGGATTGTCCGGGCGGGAGCGCCAGTAGACCGCTGGGTTGTCGCGCACGAGGGACCACCACAGATCCTGACCCAGGCCTTCCCCGCGCGCGACCGGCTGCACCGCAAACTTGCTCAAGAAGGCGCCGGAAACACCCGGTTCGAGCAGCGCCACCCCGCGGTAGTCTCGTTCCAAGTAGATCCGAAGCGGTGGGCGGTCGAAGAATCCCGGTCGTAGGGCGCGGTCGAAGCTGGTCCGAAGGAGCGACTCGAGGCGCCCGCTGTCGAGCTCCCCGTAGTCGGCGAACTTGTCGATGCTGGCGCCGCGCTTGATGAGCGTCCCCGCGCCTCGGACGGTGAACAACTCTTCGAGGAGGGACAGCGGAGACGCGACGTTCAACACGGGACTCCGGTCCCGCCCTTCGGCGACGCGATCGAGTAGCTCGCCGATCCCGGTGAGCAATTCGACTTCATCTTCGGCGAGATGCCCCCCGGCGCTGAGGGCCGACAGATCGCTCCTCAGGTTGATGACGCCGATGCCGCTCGTGTGGCCCTCCAAGACGTGACCCGGCGAAAGTTCGATTCGCGACAAACCGTGCGGCCCGATCCCCCCGCGGCCGCGCAGGACGACGATCTTGCGGCTCGACAGCCCGCGGGCCAGCTCCACCAAGACGTCGCGCACCGATCCGTCGAACAGAACGACCGGACTTCTTCCGACCCGCAGGGCGTCCCGCACCTGCTCGACCAAACTTTCGGGCGGCAGGGTGCCGCTGAGCGTCTCCGCCAACACACCAACCTGACCGAGGTGGTCGACCAGAGCGTCCCGATCCGCCCCTGTAGCCTCACGATCGAAAGCCCCGAGCACGATCGGCGCGAACAAGCCGAGTCGCTTCAGGTACCCGAGCTGCTCGGAAAGCACGCCTGGTCCCTCGCGCAGCACGGACGTCTGCGGAGCCACCAGGGCAAAGCTCTCTTTGGGCAGCCTGCGAAAGAGATCGAGGTAGAGCTCAGCCTCGGATCGCCGGCCCACGCTTTCGAGAAACGTGAGCACCGTCGCAGCGACGCTGGGTAGCCCGGGTTCGGTCATCAGAGCAGAGATCGGACGAAGTCCGCGAGATCCGAAGACCCCGCCTCAGCGGAAACTCCCGAGGGAAGGGGCCGCACGAGCCAACGCACCCGGTAGACGCCGCTCTCCCCCGGCGGAATCGTCGCGTAGGCGCCCTGATTTTCGACCTCGACGTACGCCCCATCGGGTGAAGCGAAGATTTCCACCTCCCCTTCGCCCGGCGCCTGCGCGTCCGCCGCCACGTCGTCGAAAACCTTGAGGAAGAGGACATCGCCGTCGACGTGGGCGAGCCAGCCTTCCTTGCCGTCAGCGTTCAACTTCGCACCCTGATCGCCGGGAGTGAAGTCTCCGTGGGCAAACCAGGTCACGCCGCCGCACTTCGTGGTGGGCAGCTCGCCGTGCGGATCGATCGCCGTCATTTCCGACTCTCCGGTCGGGAAGAAGGTGAGCCCGCCACCGGCGACGCGGCTGATCTCCCAAGGCGCCAGCTCGAAGGCCGTGTCGCCTTGGTTCGCAATGACGTACTCGATGTCGAAGGCCTCGGCTTCGACATTGGCCGTAAAACGCTTCTCGACCGTGATCGGTTTGGTGCCTTGCGAGTCTGCGTTGAACTGCTGGCTCACGAGCGACGCGGTCGCGCCGTCCAAGGACCAGGTGTACGCGACGATGTCGAGATAGGGGTTGGGCGGCCAGCCCCAGTCCGCCTGGGGGCTCGTCCAAAAGGTGGAACCGTAGTTGGCGGGGTCGATCTCCTCACCGGTCAGGAGGTCTCTTCCCTCGAAGCGCAGGGCGACGATGCGCCCACCGGTCGCAGGATCGACTTCGACCTCGATCGCGCCGATCGAAAACACCAGCTTGCCCTCCACTACGGTCGGGGCCGCCGGGCTGCTGCTTGGCTGTACGGCACTATTCATCGTTGATCCGGTTCCTGAAGTTCCGCCGCCTGTCCCGCTCGAGGTGGCTCCAGCCCCATCGACCGACAGATCCGAATCCTCTTGGGAACAAGCCGTCGGACCTGCCAGCAGGACGCAAGTCGCTCCGCGAAGGAGCCAGGCCAGGTGCGACCGGCGAACGCGGGGGGGTTTTCATGATCTCAGAGCCGATCGTCAAGTGTAAGGCGGGCTCGCCGGTGCGAGCCGAGCGAGCCGGTGAGCCGAGAGCCTATACGACGGCTGGGCACCGCAAAATCCGGCCACCCGGTCACGGCGAAACCGGCGCCGGTGCCGGAGACTGGGCCACCTCGCCGCGCCTGTGGCAGAAGCGAGCATCAAGACCGGGGCCGGGCCTGGCCCCTTCAGGACCGTTTCCAGCAATGCAAATGACGGGATTTGCCACCATGCTCAATCGCCACCACCTCCGCCGCCCCCGTGCCACCCTTCTCGCCGTCGGTTTCGCCGCCCTCGCCGTGCCGTGGACCGTGCGAGCGGACAGCGAAGCCGAGTCACGCTACCCCTACGATCCGGCATGCCCGTGGGGCCGCGTCGCCAACGGCAACGGCATGATCGTCCGCTGCCTGAGCGAAGCCGAGGCCCGTAGCCTCGCCGCCGGAAAAGCGTCTCCCAAGGCCAGCCCGGCATCGGAGACACCCCAAGGGAAGAAAGAAGCTGCCTCAGAAACGAAGGAGTCCGCTTCCGGCGAACATGCGACCGATGCGAAACAGGCCGCTCCGCAGCCCGTCCGCGTAGAGGTGGGTCCCATCTCGGCGGAGGACGGCGAGGTGGGGATCGGGCGGCTCCATGTTCCGAAGGATCGCTACGAAAAGTGCGTGCAGGAGCACGGCGGCCTGTCGAGCAAGACGGGGGAAGTCCGGGTTCACTTTCTCGTGCGCGGGGAACGTCAGCGAGCCGAGAGTGTCGAAGTGGTGGCGCACCGGGGTGTGAGTCGCGAAGCAGCGAAATGCATTGCCGACGTGGTCGATCGTCGTAAGACGGGCGTACCCTCCGCACCGATGGTGGGCGCCACGCTCGTCTTCAAACTCTCCCCCAAGTGACCCCCACAGAGGAAATCGCCGAACGCTACCGACAGCGGGGCGCTCGGTTCGACGCCGATGCGGAACGCCTCGGCGCCCGCTCCCGACTGATCGGAAACCTGCGCGGCCTGACTTTCGGAGTCACCGCCGTCGCCCTCGGGTTCAGCATCTTTGGCGACGGGGGGCTCTTGGCCCTTTCCGCCGCAGGGCTAAGCTTTGCCGCCTTCTTCGGCCTCGTCACGTACCACTCGAGGGTGATTGAGCAGGAGGCGCACGCCCGTCGTTGGGCCCGGGTCAACGACTGCGGACGCCTGCGCACGACCGACGGCTGGCGCACCCTACCGACCACGGGAGCAGGCCTCATCCCAGGGGACCACCCCTACGCGGGGGATCTCGACGTGTACGGTCCCGGCTCGCTCTTTCAGCGCGTTTCGGTGGCGCACACGCGTTATGGTCAGAAGACGCTGGCGCGCTGGCTCGCCGAGCCCGCCGAGGCCGCCGAAATCAAAGCCCGACAGCAAGCGGTGCGGGACCTCGCACCACGGCTGGACTTTCGGCAAGCCCTCGAGGCCGAGAGCCTCGCGATCGTCGAGCGTGCAGGCAAGGAGCCCGGAACGATGGAGGTGGGCATCGGGCCCAACCCGGAGCCACTGCTTCGCTGGGCGGAAGCCGAGCCCGAGCTCACCCCCCGTCCTTGGGTCCGACTTCTGGCTTGGGTCCTACCCACCTGCACCGTCGCGGGCATGGTCGCCAGCTTCGGTTTCGGGAAGCCAATGGTGCTGTGGACGGCGCCGTTCCTGGCTCAGGTTGTGCTGCTTGCCTCGCAACGCCGCACCACCACCGCGGCCTTCGCCGCTGCCTCTTCGACTGAAGGCGCCTTCCTTCGCTACGGCGCCATGCTGCGCCTGGTCGAAGAGCTGGACGCAGCCGCCCCTTGGGTGAACGAACGCAAGGCGCGCCTCATGCGAAAGGACGCCGAAGGCGAGTCGAGTGGCATCGCGTCCAGCGGCATCGTGCCGAGCCAAAGCATGCGTTCGTTCCGCAGCATCGTGGGTTGGTTCGATCTGCGCCACAACGGCATGGTCTACCCGTTCGTGAACGCGCTCTTGTGCTGGGATCTGCACTGCACTCTCGCGCTCGAACGGTGGAAAGCCCGCGGCGGCAAGTACGCGCGAGGCTGGTTCGAGGTACTCGGCGACATGGAGAGCATCTCCTCGCTCGCAGGGCTCGCTCATGACGAGCCGGACTTCTGCCTACCTCGGGTCGAGGCACACGAACCGGCCCTGGAGGGGGGCGGACGAGAAGGGTTGTTCGAAGCCGAAAGACTGGGTCATCCACTCATCGCGGACTCGAAGCGCGTGGAGAACGACGTCGATCCCTTGCGCGGTGGAGAGGCCCTTCTCATCACGGGTTCGAACATGTCGGGCAAGAGTACGTTCCTGCGCTCCGTGGGGACGGCCTGCGTGATGGCTTTCGCGGGCGGCCCCGTGTGCGCCCGCGAGCTTCGAGTCACCCTCTGTGAGGTAATCACCAGCATCCGCATCGCCGATTCCCTCGCCGGGGGGGTGAGCCACTTCTACGCCGAGCTCGAGAAGCTCAAGCGAGTCGTCGACGCGACGAGTGGACCCCGCCCCGTGCTCTTCCTGCTCGACGAGGTGCTCCACGGCACCAACTCGCGCGAACGACAGATCGGGGCCCGCTGGGTGACAGCACAGCTCCTCGAGCGCGGCGCGCTCGGGGTGGTCACCACCCACGACAGCGAGCTCTGCCGACTGACGCCCGAGCTGATGGAGCGAGTGCGCCAGGCGCACTTCCGGGAAAACGTCCAAGGGGACCGGATGACCTTCGACTACACCCTCCGCCCCGGCCCCGTCACCGAAGGCAACGCCCTGCGTCTGATGCGGCTCGTGGGGCTCTCGGTGCCGCTTGAATGAGCCACCGCCGCTCGAATGAGCCACCGCCGCTCGAATGAGCCACCGCCGCTCGAATAAGCCCTAAGCTCGATTGAGTCCGTGTCGCGGTTTGAGCTCCCGAGCTCGCCCGGCTCCCGAACGCTTCCCTATCGCCCGGACGCCCGACCTCCGGTCGATCCCCGAGCTCCCGCCTAGCCCCGCGCTCCCGCCTAGCCCCGCGCTCCGGCGAGCCGCGCGGGTCGAAGGGCCGCACGGAGGCCCAGTCAGAACGGAGGGCCAGCGCGGTGCACACAGCGGGCACAGCACGGTGCACAGCGCGGGGCACAGCGCGGGGCACACAGCCGCGAGCGGGCCGAAGCGACCACACTTCCGTAAGTGTTCGACCTACAAGGGAGAATCGAGGAGGAGGCGCTTGACGACCTGGTCGCGGCGGCGCTAGGTTTTTCTGTTGCGGAATCGTCTGGCAAAGTCTTGGCGACCTCGGGTGGCTGCACCCGGGTTTCCGACGGTGAACCACGAGACCGAGATAGGCGAAGGTTGACGGAGTTCGACGAAAAAACACGGGTGACCCAGGTGGTCCAGCAACCTCCGGAGCCTGCCGGGGGAAGCGACTGCCTCGTCGTGATCTACACGACGGAACCCGCGCTCCTCGGCAAGAGGTTCGTCCTGGAGGCCAGCCCGGTTCGGGTGGGCCGAGGTGCCGACAACCACATCGTGCTCGAGGGCGACAGCGTGTCGCGCCGCCATGCCCAATTCGAGAGCCGCGGGAACGTCTGGTACGCCGTCGACAATCGCAGCACGAACGGCACCTACGTCAACGAAGACCAGATCTCGGGCGATCGCCCCCTCACCAACGGCGACCGGATCAAGATCGGCCCCACCATCGTGAAGTTCCTCTCCGGTGCCGACGCTGAAGCGAAGTACCACGAAGAGATCTATCGGATGACCATCATCGATGGTCTCACGCAGATCCACAACAAGCGGTACCTCCAGGAAGCCTTGGAACGGGAGGTCATGCGAGCTCGGCGCCACAGTCGCGACCTGTGCGTCGTGATGTTCGACATCGACCATTTCAAACAGGTCAACGACCAGTACGGACATCTCGCGGGCGACCACGTGCTTCGGGAGCTCGCGAAGGTGGTGCAAGAGCGCATTCGCCGCGACGAAGTCTTCGCGCGCTACGGGGGCGAGGAGTTCGCGCTGGTTCTTCCCGAAACGCCCCTCGAGGGCGCGCAGCTGCTCGCCGAGAGTCTCCGGTGCCGAGTGGAAAAACACGGCTTCGTGTTCCAGGACGAGCGAATTCCGGTCACCATCAGCATGGGGGCCGCGCAGCTGTCCGCAGAGGGCGGAGGAAGCGATCTGTTGCGGGCGGCCGACGAGAAGCTCTACGAAGCAAAGCGTTCCGGCAGAAACCGCGTCTGCGTCTGAGCCGACTGTCGAGGTCACATGGGCTTCAGTGAAATCCCGCCTCCTGTAGAGGTCGAGCCCGGCAACGATTTACCCGAGATCGTCGCGCGCCCGCCTGGCCCCCAGTCGCGCACCTGGCTCACGCGGTATGCCCACCGCACCACACCCATGGGCCGTCGCCACGTCGCCGAGAAGCGAGGCGGAATCCGTGCCGATGTACCGCCAGACACCATCGTCTACGCTTCAGGCAAGGGTGCCAACGTGCTCGACGTCGATGGCAACCGCTACGTCGATCTCGCGGCGGGGTTCGGTTCTCTCCTCCTCGGGCACGGCCACGAAAGCGTACTTCGGGCATTGGAACTGCAAGCGCCCCGTCTCCTTCAGGGGCTCGGCGATGTCTACCCGAGCGACGCCAAGATAGGCCTCCTCGATCGCCTAGCAAGGCTCTACCCCCACCCAGACGCCCGCGTCCTGCTCGGTCAAAGCGGCTCGGACGCCATCACTGGTGCTCTGAAGACGGCCACCCTGCATACGGGTCGAGGCGGAGTGGTAGCCTTCGAAGGCGCCTACCACGGACTCGGTTATGGTCCCCTCGCGAGCTGCGGTTTGCGTCGTGGTTACCGATCACCCTTTGCTGGAGAGCTCAATCCGGACGTCACTTTCGCCCCCTACCCCACCAACGAAGGCAACCTCGACGAGTCCCTCGAAACGGCGCGGCGGGCCCTCGCTAAGGGCTCGGTGGGAGCCATTTTGGTCGAGCCCATCCTTGGGCGTGGCGGCGTGATCGTCCCCCCCGACGCGTTTCTCCCGGCGCTCGGCGGTCTGGCCCGGGAGCACAGCGCCCTCCTCGTCGCCGACGAAGTGTGGACCGGCCTCGGCCGCGCCGGGCGATGGCTCTACTCACTCGAAGGTGGCGCGGAGCCCGATCTGATTTGCCTCGGGAAGGGGCTCGGCGGTGGCCTCCCGATGAGCGCGGTGCTCGGCCGTCCCGAGGTGATGGCGAGCTGGAGCCAAGAGGCGGAGGTCGTGCACACCTCCACCTTCGCGGGTGCCCCGCTCACCTGTGCCACCGCCCTCGCCACGCTGGATGTGCTCGGTCGACACGGTTTGGTGGAAGGGACCGCCGCGCGCGGAGCTCGCTTCATGGCGAACCTGCGGGACGCCACAAAGGACACGGGGATTCTGGAAGTGCGAGGTGCCGGCATGATGGTGGGCCTGGACGCCTCGGCTCTCATCGGGGGCGCCTCGCGCCTTCAGCAGAAGCTGCTGGAAAGAGGCTATGTCACGACCACCGGGGGGGGCGCGCGCGACGTCCTCGTGCTGACTCCGCCGCTGACGATTGCGAATCGCCTCCTCGACAGGTTCACGGAAGCGCTGACCGCGGTCCTTCGTGAGACGCCAGCACGCTGAGCCCAGCTCCGGGTAAGCGAGCGGGGTTCGTCCGTCGGCCGAATCTCGTTGAAAGCGCGCGGGATAGCCGCCTGACTGCTTGTACCGCCCTTGTTTTCTCTGATCATCACGGGCGATGCTCGCCATCGTCATGCCACGCAAAACGACCTGTCTCCTCGTGACCTGCCTGCTGCTGTCGACCGGATGCGTCAAACGGGCGGGCTCGGAGCCAGCCGGCATTCCCGACGTCACGGAAGACCTGTCACCGACGACTCCCTTCGGAGCCCACACCCAGAGTTACGCGGAGGGCTCCATCGCACCGAGCGGCGATCCGAAGGACCACGACCGAGCTACGCGCGACTTCTACGACTTCTGGAAAAAGACGTACATCCGGCCGGGCTGCAACGAGGGCGAGCTCGTCGTCGAGTCGCGAACCAAGCCGACCAACCTCACCGTGTCGGAAGCCCACGGCTACGGTCTCATCATCACCGCCTACATGGCTGGGCACGACCCGGACGCCAAGAAGCAGTTCGACGCCATGCTGCGGTACCATCGAGAACACCAGAGCAGGATCACTCCTGGCATCATGGCCTGGTACCAAAATGACTCCTGCGCCGACGTGGGCGGCGACAACGGCGCGACCGACGGAGACCTCGACATCGCCTACGCGCTGCTCCTCGCCGACAAGCAGTGGGGGAGCTGCGGCAGCGTGAACTATCGTGAGTACGCAAACTGGGTGATCAAGGCGATCAGTCAACGCGGCGTCGAGCGCCAGGGCCGATATGTGCTGCTCGGCGATTGGGTGACCTCCGACGACAAGGCGCATTCGAACGGAACACGCACGTCCGACCTGATGGGCTCGCATTTTCGAAGCTTCCAGGCGGCCTCGGGAGATCCTCTGTGGGGCGGCCTCATGGACTACAGCTACTGGATGGCTGAAACCGTGCAGCTCGGGCACGCCCCCGACACGGGACTTCTGCCGGACTTCATTCAGCAGGCTCACACCGAAACCCCGCGTCCAGCGAACAACGGGTTCCTCGAAGGTGCGCGCGATGGCACCTACGCCTACAACGCTTGTCGCATTCCGCTGCGCTTTGGGACGGATTTTCTGGTGAGCGGCGATCCTCGCGCCCGCCGCATCACGCAGCGCCTCAACGACTTCGTCAAACGGAAAACTGGAGGCGATCCGACGAAACTTCGCGGGGGCTACTACCTCGATGGGAAGGAGATGGTCGACTACGAGACCATGGCTTTCACCGCGCCCTTCGGCGTGGGAGCGATGGTGAGCCCCGAGAATCAGACCTGGCTGGACGCCGTGTGGGAGCACACCTTGCAGCGTGAAACGGAGCACTACTACGAAGATACGCTGCGCATGCTGTCGATGATCGTGATGTCGTCGAATTGGTGGATCCCCGAACGAGCCGAGGGGCGTGCGTGCCCCGACTCCTCCGCCGGTTGATCGACTGCCCCGGTCGAGAGCGTCGACGGAGAGCCCACGCAGACGGGACTCGTCGCCGCCAACGGTGGCCCTTTTGCCTTGCCCGAAGGGACCTCCCCGCGGATCCTCGGGCGGTGCCCGCCCCCCCTAGGCTCGACGAGCAGAGTGATGCCCTTCATGCGCGCGTGACGCTGTACGGAAAGTCTGCGCTCGAAGGCAACACGACCGAGGATTCGTTCGACGACCTCGCCGTCGCGATCGCTCGATACCAACGAGCGGCCTCGCCCGGATATGCCCGACTGGTGGAGCGGCACGGAAGCACTCTCGACACCCTGGAGAGCATCCCCGCAGTACCTGTCGATGCCTTTCGCCTGACGCGAGTCGCGACGCACCAACCCGAGGACGACCTCGCCACCTTCCGCACCAGTGGCACGACCGGCACCGAGTCCGGCCTGCATCACTTCCGCACCCTCGACACGTACCGCACCCTGTCGACGAAGCTCGGGCAGCTCGCGCTCTTCAGCGCTTGGGACGGCCCGAAGACCATCGTCTCTCTCACCTCGGCGCCCGTCGTTCCCCCCGTTTCGTCGCTGACCTTCATGGTTCAGGCCTTCATCGAAACCTTCGACGGCCGCGCCCTCACGCGACAGCCCGAGGGCGTTCCCTTTCGCTCCGACTCGCCCGAGCGCTGGCTCGCCGGTCCCGGGGGCGTCGACGTCGACGGCCTGAAACGGGCGGCAAAAGTCGCCAAAGCACGGAGCGAACCCCTGTTCGTTCTGGCCACCTCGTTCGCCTTGGTGGGCCTCCTCGACGTCCTCGATGGCGAGCTCCTGCCCTGCCCCGGGCGTACCGTCGTCATGCAAACTGGCGGCTTCAAGGGTCGGTCCCGCGAAGTCGATCCCGACGAGCTCCGCCGCGAGGTGGCTCGCGCGTTTCGAACCATCCCGGATCACGTCGTCGGCGAATACGGCATGACGGAACTCTCGAGCCAGCTCTACGAAGGATGCCTGCCAGGTGCCGGCCTCAGCGGGCCGAAGGGTGTCTACCTCGAGCCGCCGTGGCTTCGTGTCATTCCCGTTCGCCCCAGCACACTCGAGCCCGTCTCCGATGGTGAACCAGGACTAGCCAAGATCATCGACCTGGCGAACGTCGATTCGGCGGTCGCCGTCGTGACCGGGGACGTGGTTCGGCGGCGTGACGGAGGAGTCGAACTGCTCGGACGACGACCGGGAGCACCCGCGCGGGGTTGCTCCCTGCCGTACGAGGGTCTCGTCCCCGCGGGGGGGGCGCGATGACGGATCTCCGAGAGCGCACGGCACGCATCCTGGCGGTGCACGACGCGGCGGCGAAGATCGCCGATCCGACGACCCCGCTGGGCCGCGACGCCCGGGCGGCGTTGGTCGCCTCTTCGGGGCTGTCCCCCGCGGGGGTCGAATACGCCCTCACCCGATGCCTGGAGCACCGCGCGTCGCGCTCGGCTCTCACACAGCTCACGCGGCGCGCCCCTCCGGCACCCCGCGCCCACGTCCTTTTGTCGGCCAACGTCGTCACCGCGGCTTTTCGCGCCATCGTCGTCGCCCTCGCCCAGTCGAGCCGCGTGTTCGTGCGCTCCTCACGCCGAGAGCCCGAGATGGCGCGCCTACTCCACGAAGGCTCGGGGCGAGCGTTCGAGCTCGTCGAGCAGCTTTCTCCAGCGCCCGGCGACCACGTCTGGGCCTATGGAACTTCGGAGACGCTCCACCACTTGCGCGCGGAGCTTCCAGGAGGAGTTCGTCTCCACGCCCATGGCCCCGGCATGGGGATCGCCATCGTGGGTCCGGAGGGACTCGATCGCTCCTCGGACCGCGACGCCTTCGCCGATGCGCTGGCCCAAGACGTGATCGCCTTCGACCAGCGCGGATGCCTGAGCCCACGTGTCGTCATCGTGCGAGGAAGTCCGGAACGAGCGAGCGAGTTTTCGGAAGCGCTCGCGAAGGCCCTCGCGCGATGGGAACAGGCGGTACCGCGGGGTCCCCTCGGAGACGACGAGCAAGCTGACTTTCTTCGGTACCGCGACACGATGCTCTACGCCGCGGAGACTTTCCACGCCGGCAAGAGCGTGGTCGTGCTCGATCCTCGCGAGGGACGCCTCATCCTGCCTCCGACTGGGCGAACTCTCCACGTGGTTCGGGTCAGCGACCTGCGCAGCGTGCTTTCACCGATCGCGCACTCCATTACCTGTGTGGGCAAGGCCGGCGACGACCTGCTCGAGGGAACCCTGCGCACCTGGCTCGGCGAACGGCGCTACGTCCCCCTCGGACAGATGCAGAAGCCCCCTTTGGACGGTCCGGTCGATCTGCGGGTCGGCTGGGATTTCGAGACCCTCTGAAGCGCCTTCCAGGCCGAACACAGACCGAGGCACAAACCCTGCCGGCTTGTCCCCCGAAACGTTCGAGTGTGGGGCAACAATTGAAGGGGCAACACACGGGTGTTAGTCGTAGGGCATGTCTTTGCTTCGCTTTTCCTTGGGTACGTGGACGGTGCTGTGGGGCACGCTGTCGGTGGTGTCGTGTTCCGCCGTGGGCGAGAGCACGGAGCGAGATACTTCCGGCATCGAGGGCGGATTTGCCAACGGCTCCGCGGTTGGCGCGGGAGGTTTCTCGTCGGGAGGCTCAGGGGCGGGTACGGCCGCCGGTGGCTTTGCGACCGGAGGCACCCTCGCCGCCGGCGGAGTCGCGACGGGTGGCTCCTTCGGCGTGGGCAGTTCCGGGGGAAGCATCACCTCCGGCGGCACCACGAACACAGGCGGCTCGGGTGGAACGACCAGCGCCGGCGGCAGCACGAACACAGGCGGTACCATAAACACTGGTGGCACCACAAACACAGGCGGAACCGCGAACACCGGCGGCTCGGGTGGAACCAGCACCGGCGGCACGTCGGGCGGCTGCGGTGAAAACCAGGACCTGTGCGGCGGCTCCTGCGTCGACCTCCTCTACAACAACGCTCATTGCGGCGAATGCGACAACGCGTGTCCTGTACAAGGGTGGTGCGAAGTAGACACCTGCCGCTGCTGGGACGGGGCGATCGACTGCAACGGCGTGTGCAAGACCCCCCAGGACTGCGACGGCAGTTCGGGCGGCACCGGGGGCACGTCGGGCGGATCCGGCGGAACGAGCGGCTCCGGCGGAAGCACAGGCTCGGGAGGCAACGGCGGATCGGGCGGTGGTGCCAATCTCCCCGACATCACAGACGGCTGTCAGGGTTGGGCGAGCCGCTATTGGGATTGCTGCAAGCCTCACTGCGCGTGGAGCGGCAACGTCAGCACCGGAAGCCCAGTCAACAGCTGCGGCGCGGAAAATCAGTCCATCGATCCGAACGCCACCAGCGCCTGCGACGGCGGGAACTCGTACATGTGCCAAGGGCTCGCACCGTGGACCTCGAACGACGTGGCCTACGGGTACGCCGCCATCGCGAACACCGGCGACATCTGCGGACGCTGCTACCACCTGCAGTTCACCGGCTCCTCACACAACGCGGGAAGCGACCCAGGCTCGGCTGCGCTCGCCGGGAAACACATGATCGTTCAGGCGATCAACATCGGCGGCGTGCAGGGCAATCAGTTCGATTTGCTCATCCCGGGCGGCGGCGTGGGTGACTTCAACGCTTGCAGCACCCAATGGGAAAAGAGCGACATCGGGGAGCGATTCGGCGGCTTCTTGCAGACCTGTCGCAATCAGGGCAATCAGAGCCACGAGGATCTCAAGAGCTGCGTCGCAGGCTACTGCTCGAGCGTCCTGGGCACCCTCCCGGATCTGTACGCCGGCTGCATGTGGTTCGTCGATTGGTACGAGGTCGCGGACAATCCAACGGTCGTCTACGAACCGATCGAGTGCCCGGCGGAGATCGCGAACGCCTCAGGCCTGAATGGTCAAAGCCACGACAGCTGCCTTGGTCAGTGACCGGGACAGATATCTCGCTCACTGACCGGCCCGAGACCGCGCTCTTTCGCTGAGTCAACCGACAGTCAACCGACCAGCGGTAGGCGCCGGCGCTCCCGGGAGATCACCGTGACCGGAGCCTCAGGGAGGTCGAGCGTCTGGTTCTTGGCATACACGGAATGGCGGCCGTGCTCCTTGAACCATTCGGCGACCGACGCCGTGCGGTGCATCTTCTCGATGATCTGCCGCCAGCCGACCCCGGTGTTGTAGGCACAGAAGGAGATCTCTCCCTGCTGGGTACCGTACGGAATGATGCACATCTCGGTGCGTCGGAAGTCGTAGTTGAAGAGGTCCTGAAACCACATGCCGGCGACGAACAAGAAGCGCCACTCGAACTTGGCCGCATCACCCTCGGTGGCCCCCACTTCGCCGCCGGACGCACCCATCTGGCTGAGCGCCTGCCGAACGAGCTCGGTCATGCCGTAACCCTCGGGAGCGCGCTCCGGGCGAAAGTTCCGCAGGAGCGACAGGGCCATCTTCGACAGGGTGATCTTTTGACCGTGGCCGGCGTCGGCGATCTGCTGGAAGTCGCGCAGCACCTGCTCGAGATCGATGAACTCCGCAAGTGGAACCATCTGCTTGGTTCGCTTGTTCACCAAGAGCACGGTGCCGATGCCGCAGTTCGGGTGGCAGCCGCAGTTCAGCGCGCCAAACTCCGCGTTCTGTCCGATGAGAAGGTCGACGACGTCGCTGAACGAGTTCATCGCGCTCAAGGGGAACCAGTCGCGGAGTGGCTCCGTCGCCCCGAGTTGATCTTTGACGCCGTGAGCGAGGTGACTGAGCGTATAGCGCTGCCGTCGGCGGTCTTCGTCGCTGATCTCTTCGTCACGCCCCGTGAAGCTCACGGGCTGGAAACTGACGACAGTCACCTTGTCGGCGTTGTCGACGGCAAACTGGATGATCGGGCCGACCTGGTCGTCATTCACCCCACCGACCACGGTCACCACCAAGACGACGTCGATGCCCGCCGCCGCGAGATTCTCGATGGCCTGGAGTTTGACATCGAAGAGGTTTCCGACCTTGCGGTGGGAATTTGCTTCGTTGGTCACCCCGTCGAATTGGAGGTAGCAAAGGCGAAGCCCTGCCTCTTTCGCCTGCCGACAGAAGTCCGGATCCTGCGCGAAGCGGATTCCGTTGGACGCGCACTGGACGCAGAAGTACCCGATGTCGCGCGCGTAGCGCACGGCTCCGAGGAAGTGCGGGCTCAGCGTCGGTTCGCCCCCCGAAAACTGCACGCTCATTTGGCGGCGCGGCTTCACCCGGAGGCTCGCGTCGAGGATCTCCCGAACTTCGTCCCAACCAAGCTCGTGCACGTAACCGACCTGATTGGCGTCCATGAAGCACGGATCGCACATCATGTTGCAGCGATTCGTGAGATCCACCGTGAGCACGGAACCCCGCCCGTACTTGATGCTGGAGCTTCCGTGGTCCCGGAGCTTCGACCGAGGAGCCTCGAAGTCACGCCCCGGAAAGAGCTTCTCGATGCGCGCCAGGAAGGCCGGATCGATGCTCATCACGTCGTCGACCGGACCGTGGTGAGGGCACTCCTTCTCCATCACGATCTTGCCGTCCCGCTCGACGATCCGCGCCTTGAGCTCTCCGGGGTGTTCGCTCACGAAACGCTCGAGATCCATTGCGCCGTTCAGAACCGCTGCGCGTACCTCTCGAACGCAGGTGGGGCAGAGGGAATCGGTTTCGCGCGGCCACCCGAGGGTGGGGAAGGTCCGCTCTTCGCCGCGCGCCAGCGGAGCGGGAGCCCAATCCGGCTGCACGCGTGGCCCGTCGACTCGAGAGTCGTACCACTCGACCAGGGGCCAGAGACGACGTGCCGCCCCGGCGAGCGCCTGTTCTGCCGCCTTGGAGAGTGTCGTCGTTGCCGCGTGAAATGAGAAAGGCATGGAGTCGGGACCAGTCCGCGGCGAATTTCACTTCGTCCCGGGGGCGCCAGGATAGCCAGATCGGGGCAGCCGAAGAAAGCTCTGCCTCGCGCTCGACTCTCTATGCCACTTCGAGCGGAAGCCCATACGATTCCCCCCGCGCCGCGCCCTTGCGCACCGCCTGGTGCGTCCCGCACCCCTGCGTGCTTTGCACCCTCTGCACTCTGGCGGCGGGGCCCTTCGGCGCTAAGGTGTTCGTGGCGCACGGCGTACCGGTTTCTTGACCTTGACGAGTCTGATCCTCAGCGACACCCACCTGTCACGCGACCACGGGACCTCGACCGCGGACGCTCTGTCGCGCGTCCTCGAAAGGCACCCGAACGTCGAGTTGATCCTCGCCGGTGACATTTTCGATCTGTCCCTGGATGGACCGCGCGTTCCGGTTTCCGAGAGCCTCCGGAGCATCCTCCGGGCGCACCCCGTGCTTCGTCGCGTGCTCGGCGACCACCTGCGAGGTGGCAATCCGATCACCTTGGTACCCGGCAATCACGACGCGGCGCTGTCGAGCGAGGCGGCCCTCGACACCCTGAGGCACGCTCTCGGAGCACCCAATGAGCGAGCACTCCGCGTCAGTCCATGGTTCGTCCGCCGTCATGGAATCCACATCGAGCACGGGCATCTCTACGATCCAGACAACGCCCCCACCCACCCGCTCGCAGACCACGACACTCGGACCGAACCGCTCGGAACGGCGTTGATGCGCCGCTTCATCGGCCCAAACGATGCCATCGCGTTCGCGCACGCGCATGAGACCACACCGATCGAGGGGCTATCACGCGCCTTTCGGCTGTGGGGGCCGAGGGCGCCTTGGGTGATCGCTCGCTATTTTCTCACGGCATTTGGCTTGTGCGCCGATGCCGCTCGTCACGGCCCGGTCTACCGGAGCGAACTCGAGCAGGGATCGTCGAGGCTTTCCGGGGCGGCTCGCAACGCAGGTCTCGACCCCACACTCCTCGAGGCCTTGCTCGATCTCGCGCCGTCACCCACCCACCACGGCTTCCTCGAGACGTTCATGCGTCTCTACTTCGACCGCATCTTCGCCGGTGTCGCTGTCGGATCGGGATTGGTCCTGTCGATCACATCGCCGGCGGCGCGTCTGGCAGGCGTCTTGCTCACCGGTGCAGGGAGCGCCTACCTCGGCTCGAGCCTCTCGCGCTCCACCAGCCGCTACTCGAACCTAGTCGTTCCCAGGCTGACGACGGCAGCGCACCGGGTTCGGGAAGCCACGGGCGCCGATCTGGTCGTATTCGGGCACACCCACGTCGAAGTGGACGAGCCCGGCTACAAGAACCTCGGCTCGTTCGGGTTTTCGCGGAACGCTCGCCCCTACCTCTTGCTCGACGCGAGAGGGAAGGCAGAGCTTCAGCGCACGGCTGCCTGACTCGGAAGCCTGCCTCGGCTCAGCCGGAGGCGACGCGGGTCAGGGTCGAATGACCTGCGTGCCGGGCGGAGGCTTGAAGTCGAACTCGCCCGGCGGAACCTTCTGGTTGACGACAGGGGCCACGAAATCGAACCGATTCCGATTCCGCTGAGCGTCGATCATGAGGACCCGACGCACCTGAAAGGTGCTGGCGTCGATGTACAAGAGGAGCTTTTGGTAGGCGGGCGTCGGATCTTTCGGCACGCCCAGAAGAACGTAGCCTCCTTCGTACCCGAGAGCCTTCGCATCGAGCTTCTTCAGGCGAAACTCCTTCCGGAGCCTTCCTCCGCCCACCAGAAACGAAAGAGCCGCTGGATACTGGCTCTTTTCGATCTGCTGCTCGTACATCTGCTTCTTTTCTTTTTCGTAGACGCGGATGATCTTGCCGTCGGAAACGACGCGGTTGCCGTTGTTGGCATAGCGCCAACTCATCTTGCCGGGCTTTTCGAAGATGACTTCGCCGTTGCTGTCCTTGTTCTTGCGATAGGCGTCGATCCAGTAACGCTGCTTGAACTTGGCGCGGAAGGTCTTCGTCTTGTCGTAGAAACTCTGGACTCCGTCGGCGAGCTCTTCTGCGCTGATGGGCGGCTCCACTGCCCAGCCCCGATGGGTTACCGAAAGACCGGCGACGAGCGAAGTGGCGCTGAGCAGACCTACGAAATCACGGCGACGCATGAACGAATTCCCTAAAAATCGGCTTTCTTGCTGGGCTTCCCCATTCGGACGCTGATTCGTCCGGAGACAGCTGACCCGAGGCTCTTAGCATACGCACAAGCGGCGCCGGCGCTTCCCTCACCCCGGCTGGTCCACCGGGCGAGCGAACCTACCCCCCAGCCTCCGTTTTTGCGAGTCCCCCACAAAACTGGGCCGGGCCTTCTCGCAAAGCCGTTTGGGGAGAGGGGGGCCGCCCCGTCAGGGGCCCGCCACGTCCGGAGCCTCTTTGCGCCGGGATCTACCCTTCGCGCCAAACCCAATTCGCGAAGCGGTTTTGGGGTGGGACCCTGCCGCGCAGCGGTAGGGCGGGGTCTTTGAAAAGACCCCGAGAAAACAACCGCTAGCCGGCGTACGCGAAGGCTACGGAGGACGTGGCGGGCCCTCGCCCCGTCAGGGGCCCGCCGCGTCCGGAGCCCCTTTGCGCCGGGACCTAGCTTACCGAGCCTTTTCACGGGCTTCGGCGATGGCTCGCACAAGGTGCCCCGGCATCTTGGCTCGCCGACCGCCGGTCTTTGCCCCGAGAGCGACCATTCTGGGATCGAGCCTCAGTTGGGTAATGGCGAGCGCCAACGCGTCCGACGCATCAGCAGGGGGTAGTTCGTCGAGGGAGAGCACGGCCCGGACCATCATCCCCACCTGGCGCTTGTCGGCCTGCCCCCGTCCAGCGACGGTGCGCTTGACTCGCGCTGGCGTGTGTTCGCACACGGTCAGACCCGCCCGCTCGAGGCAAAGAAGCACCACGCCGCGCGCGTGCCCCAACTTGGCCGCGGCGGAGGCGTCCTTGCCGAAGAAAATCGTTTCGACCGAACCGACGTCGGGAGCATGCGCCTCGATCACGCGATCGAGTTCCCCGGCGATGGCGAGCAGCCTCCCCGAAAGCGCCGCCTGACCGCCAACTCGGATCACACCGTGCGCCACGTGCGCCAAGCGATTCCCCCGCCGGGAAACGACTCCCCAACCGAGGTTTCTCGTGCCGGGGTCGATGCCGAGTGCGATCATCGGCGTCGGTCGTAGCAGCTCGGTCCAAGTCGAGGAAGAACTGGTCCCGTCGCGGACGTCCTCGAGTCCGAGTAGATTGAACTTTCAGATGCAGGGAGATCCCGACGTGGCGGTCATCGGCTCCGGGCCGAACGGACTCGTCGCCGCGTGCACTTTGGCTCGCCGTGGGTTTCGAGTGCTCGTGCTCGAAGCGAACCCGTCCCGCCCCGGCGGCGCACTCGGCTCGGCGGAGCTCACCCGCCCGGGCTTCGTCCACGACGTCGGTGCGGCCTTCTTCCCGATGAAGGACAGTCCGGCGTTTCGGGAGCTGAATCTGGAGAGCACGGGTCTTCGCTTCGAACACGCGTTGTTCGCCTCGTGCCATCCGGCGCTCGACGGAAGCTACGCCGCGATCTCGCCGGACCCCGACGTCACCGCTCAGCACTTCGGCTCCGCCGAGGATGGCGCAACTTGGCGGAAGCTCGCCGCGTTTCACGCCCAGATTGCAGAGAGGCTCGAACGACTCCTGCTCGGCCCATTCCCCTCTTGGGGAGCACTCGTACGGTTTCGTCCTCTGGAGCTTTTGACCCTACTCCGCACGTTCGCGACGAGCTCTGCCGGCCTGTCCCGTCGCAAGTTCGATTCGGAAGCGGCCCGACGCGTCATCCCGGCGCTCGGGATGCACGTCGACGTGGGACCGTCGGATCCCTGGGGAGCCGCCCTCGGATACATGCTCGCACTGGGGGCTGGCTCCGCCGGTTACCCTGTCCCGCGCGGCGGAGCTCAAGCCTTCACCAACGCATTGGTCACCATTTTGGAGCGCCACGGCGGCGAGCTTCGGCTCGGCGCGCGCGTGAACGGTATCGTGCTCGACAAGGGTCGAGTCCGGGGCATTCGCCTCGAGCGAGGCCGCGAGCTCAATGTCCGGCGCGGGGTTCTGGCCGACACCGCACTCCGCCCCCTCCTCCTCGACCTCGTGGGGCCTGAGCACCTACCTCGCCGGGTGCTGCGTGCGCTCGATCGGTTCGTTCAAGGCCCCGGCACGGTCAAAGTCGACTGGGCCCTCTCGGCTCCCGTGCCGTGGACCTGCGCAATCGCGCGGCAGAGCGCGGTCGTGCACACCGGCGAGGACATCGACGACCTCGACAGCTGCACGCGCCAAGTTCGTGCTGGTCACCTTCCCGCGCGCCCCTATCTGGTCGTCGGCCAGCAAAGCCTTTGTGACCCGAGTCGAGCACCTCATCATCACCACACACTCTATTGCTACACACGCGTCCCCGCTCAACCAAAGGACGGCAACTGGGACAGCCTCGCACAGCCGTTCGCCGACACGATCGAAGCACGCATCGAGGAGTTGGCGCCCGGGTTCCGGAAGGCCATTCTGGCACGCCGCGTGAGCACCCCGGGCGATTTGGCCCGCGCCAACGAAAACCTCGTCGACGGCGACATCGGGGGAGGCGACAACTCGGTTCGCAATCAGCTCCTCTTCCGCCCGTTCTTCCCCCACTTTCGCTACGCAATGCCGGTGCGCGGCCTCTATCTTTGCTCGAGCTACACCCACCCCGGGGCCGGGGTGCACGGCATGTGCGGCTACAACGCAGCTCTGCGGGCCGCCCGAGAGCTCGGATAGAGCGCGGCTCTGGTCACCCACTTGGCCGCCCCCTTGCCCGGGACCAAGGCTTTGCTAAACGAGCCAGCCCCGACTCCGTCGTCGAGCCTCCACCGAGCTCGCCTCCCGTCGGGCCTCAAGACGAGATCGACCATGTCATCCCTTTCCGAACGGCTCACCGGCAAACAACGGCGGCACCTGCGTGCGCTGGCGCACGAGCTGAAGCCCGTCGTGCAGGTGGGCAAGAACGGGTGGACTGACTCGGTCCGCGCCGAAATCGACGTGGCTCTTCTCACTCACGAACTCATCAAGGTGCGACTCGGGACCGAAGCACCCGTCGAGCCGGGTGCGGTCGCCATGCACCTCGAAGCACAGAACGAGGCA
>JBNKGC010000010.1:0-14386 GCA_050289625.1 Polyangiaceae bacterium
TCGAGCGTCCACTGCCCACGGATGGCGTGGACGACTGACAGCACGAGCACGGAGATCGTGGTCGTCTTCACGCCACCGGCGGTGCCGCACGGGTTGCCGCCGACGAACATCCACAGAAGCATCAAGGTGAAGGTCGCCGAGTGCACCACGGTGAGGTCGACCGAATTGAATCCGGCAGTTCGCAGAGTCGCCGACTGAAACCAGGCGTTGTGGAGCTTGTCGAGGGCGGGCAGGTTCGCGAGCGAATCGTTCCATTCGAACGCGAGGATCAGAAGAAATCCGCTCACCAAAAAGGCGGCAGTCGCGGCCAGGGCCAGGCGAGCCTGCGCGGAGACGGGCGCCGAGGAACGGGTCACGACGGCGGGCAGCGCGTAGACCGCCAGAGGCGACAGGCCGCCCAGGATGATCAGAGCCGCCACGGTGTGGAGAACGAGCGGCGCGGTTTGGTACGGAATCAAACTGTCACTTTGCAGCGCGAAGCCCGCGTTGCAGAATGCCGAAACGGAGGTGAACAAGCCGCGCCAAAGCGCCATGGCGACACCGTCGCCCTCCATTAGAAACGCGGCGGCAAGCACGAGCGCACCGGCGCCCTCGACCCAGAGGGTGAGCTCTAGGATTCGACCGGCGGTCGCGAACAGACGCCCCCGATCTCTAGTGCCGATGAGGCTCGCGACGGCTCCCTCGTGTCGCAGGCTCATTCGGCGTCCGAGGGCCCAAAGTGCGACCGTCGAAAAGGTCATGATCCCCAGTCCGCCCACCTGGATCAGGAGAAGCAGCACGAGCTGGCCGAAACCGCTGAAATCGACGGGGGTGTCGAGGACGATGAGGCCGGTGACGCAAACCGAGCTCGTGGCAGTGAAGGCTGCATCCATGAACCCGACGCTCACGCCCGACGCCGCACTCTGAGGGAGGGCGAGAAGCACCGTGCCGAGGAGGCACAGCGCAGCAAACGTGCCGGTGAAGAGGCGTTCGGGGTGCCCAAGGAGAGGCTCCCACCAGCTCGTCTGCTCCATTTCGAGCCGCGGGGCGCGTCGAAGAACGGCGGCGGCGGCGGCCGAAGTGCCGACGAACAAGCTCATCATCCACCACCACTGTCCCCAGAACGCCGGTGCCAGGGCCGCCGCCATTCCGAGTGTCACGAGCAGAGCGCCCGCGCGAAGGCGCTGGGTGGCGAAATGACGTAAGGCCCACCGGAGGCTCAAAACGCAGCTCCAGGCGACTGCCCATCCGATGACCAGGGTGTCGACCAGCGACCGATCCCGGTCCGTGAAGGTCCACAGCAACCAGAGGGCCAGGGCCATCACCCCGGAGCCCTGGGCCCGGCCCTCGGCGACTGGCCGGCGGCGTACCCGACTGAGCTCGATCATCGGCGCGCCGACTCGCCACAGCAGGACGAGGGCCACCGTGCTCCCGATGAGCGCGGAGAGTGCCGAAAGCGGGTCCCGCGCGAGGTGTGGTAACCCGAGTCCGAAGACGCCAAAAAGCCCGAGGGTCGCCGCGGCGCGCCCGACGTCTGCTCGGCGCACAATCGACAGGGCCGCGACGAGCAGTAGGAATGAAGCCCCTGCGACACTCACCTGGAGCCAGAGCGGGGCTTCGAAAATCGTATCGCTCGTGCCCGTTCCGTGGAGCACGCCGAGGGGCGCCGCCACCGACGCAAGCAGCATGCCACTCGTGGTTGCATGGGCCCGCCGCTGCTCGCGGTCGAGCGCCGCCAACCCCTGTCGGGCGTCCTCATTCATTGGTCACCAGATCCGGCTCTTGCCGGCGGCACCATGGTCCAAAGCGCCTCAAAGACCAAGCTCGTCTCGCTTTTTTGCGGTGGAAGCTCCCGTAAACGAATGGAAGAGTAGCGTGGCCCGGGGAGGCGGCGCTCGACGAACGAGGTATCAGAATCCTGGCAACGGCCTACCCACCGACCGCGGGGGGCCTGCAGCCGAAGGGAGCGGTGCCCAGGAGCGAGTCAAGAGCTGGTTCCAGCGCGCTCGCCGCTGGTCGACTCAAGAGCTGGTCGGAGCGCGCTCGCCGCTGATTGACTCGAGGACGTACTCCGGATCCGCCTCGATCTGTTCGTCGGTGTGCAGTGCATCCTGTACGTCTGCATCGAGAACAGTTCGGCGGTCTGGTCGTCGTAGTAGGGCGACGCCGGGTCGCTCGAGTTGCCGAAGGTGAGGACCGAGCGCGCCTGCACACCCTCCTCCTCGTAGGCGATCGCCATCAGGAGGCTGGTGCCTTGGTTGATCACGTAGCCGCCTTCCGAGAGCTCCGTGTCGGGGTCGACGAACGGCCTCGGATCGGTCGAAGGCAGGAGAGTAGCGTCCTCTACGGCCCAGCCGACGATGTTGAAGGCCCCCTCGATGTTGTTGCCGCCGAGCACGGCGCACGAGGGCGACAACCGTTCGGCACTCCAGCAATTGCATCCTCCGTCGCCAGTGAACGTCTTCGGTTGTGGTGACTCGCGCGCGCGGGCCGAGTCTGCGAGTCATCCAATTGACGTTCTCTGGAAACTCCCGCGGTAGACACGGGGGGCGGCAACGCCGATTCTTAGGGAGGTCCAACGCAGCAGTGCTCCCGAAGGGCTATTCGCCACTGCTCGTTTCGGCTACGAGCGATCCATGGCCGATGCCACGAAATTGACTGGCGGAACATGCGTCGTTGGAGCGCACCGGGTCGACATCACCCCCCATGGCAAACATGCGATGGCCGGATATTCCTGGGCGGGGCAGGTGGGGCGACCTGCTGCCGCGTCGAGGCCGGAGCATGACCGCCTTTGGGCACGGGCCCTCTATCTCGAAGACAGTGAGACCGGTGAAGCCGCGCTGTTCTGTTTCGTGGATTTGATGTCGGCGTCGCTTCGCTTGCTCCAGGAGGTGAGGAAGCGACTCGACGAGACGGACCCCGATCTCGGTCGAAGCTTGATTCTGTCCGGCACTCACACGCACACGGCGCCAGGGCAGTTTTACGGCAATCGCTTCTACGACCTGCTCGCCCAAAAGTCGCTTTCGGGATTCGACGCTTCGTGGACGAGCTTTGCGGCGGAGCGGATCGCCGAAGCGTGCATCGAGGCTCGTCGACGCGCTCGCCCCGGCAGTCTGACCGTCCACCAGACCATGCTCTGGGGGCAAAGTCGCAACCGGAGCCACGAGGCCTATCTCGAAAACCCTTCGGATCCCGAAGAGCCGCGTGCTCCTTTCGACCTCCCCTCCGACTACCAAGCCATCGATCCGCGTCTCACCGTGCTCGAGGCCCGCGCGGCTGGAAAGCTCGTCGGGATCTTCTCGTGGTTTGGCTGTCACGCGACGGCACTCGGCCCGATGTGGAAGACGTTTCATCGGGATTGGCCCGGCATGGCCGTCGCCTCGGTCGAACATACGGTGGGGGACGAAGACTGTGTCGTTGCGATGGGCGCGGGCGCGGGAGGCGATGTCACCCCGATGGATCCGAAGAACGCCGACCGAGCTCAGGGACTCGCACTCGCTCGGCGCGTTGGAGAAGCGGTCGGTAAGGCCGTCGTCGCCGTCGTGGGGCTTGTTCGAGACGACGAGGAAACCGGGCCCCTCCCGTTGACCCTCCGCAGCGGGCTCTACGAAGTGCGGCCAACCGCGGGGACGCCGCGCTGGGCGATCGGAGTCCCCGCCCTCGGAGGCGCAGAAGATGGCGGTCCTTTCTTCCGGTCCTGGAAGTGGATCTCGGGTTTTTTCAGCGAGGGGTTTCAGGGCGGCTACGGCGATCAGGCGCCCAAGGCCCCGGCTCTTGGGAGCGTGCAAGCCGCCCTGCGTGGCTGGGTGGACCTCGCTCCCTGCCATCCCTGGCATCGACTGCGTCTCGGAGACCACGTCATCTGCACGGTCCCCGGCGAACCCACGGTCTGCGCTGCACGCCAGATTCGTCGAGCGGCAAGGGAGCGTCTCGGGGTCACCTCGGTCAGCGTGCTTGGCTACACCGGCGACTACGCGGGCTACTTCACCACGACTCCAGAGTACCGCGCGCAACACTACGAGGGCGCGAGCACCCTGTACGGGCCCTACGCGCTGGATCGCTATGTCGAGCAAATGCTCGGGGCGGAGCGTCCCGCTCCCGATTTGGGTGAAGGGCCTCGGCCTATCGGATTTTCCATGCCGCAGCGCGCGGTCGAAGAGCTCCTGGACGTTGCCTACGAGCAGCCCCGCTACGGCGGAATGGTCCGCTTGGTGTTCGCCACGGAGGGGCGGTCGCCCAGCCTTTTCCCACCCGTTTCGGGTGAACGAGCACTCGCCGAGCCCGCCCCCGCGAGGTCGTCGCCGCCCCGCGTCGCGCTCGTCCAGAGGGGGCAACGCGTGCCGGGGTTCGTCCGTCCGGAGCTCAACCCCGACGAAGCATCGGCCCTCTCGGTGCACGTTGCCCTTTTCGAACGAGCTGATCTCAGAGCGGCGGGTATTTCCCTCGATGGTGCCGAACTCGAGGTGACGGACGGCGGAGAGCCGCCGACGCGGCTGTCGATTCGGCCTCTCGAAGAGGTCGAGGAAGAGCGCGGTCCCGTCGCGAGCGCCGACACCGCCGCGCATCAGACCACGGAAGCCAGTGGCCTTCGACAGCGAGCTCTCTCGGTCCTCGCTCTCGTCATGGTGCCGCCGCTGATGGTGACCCTCTTCGGCCCGGGCTGGCTGCTCGATGCGGCGGCAGTCGCCGCAACGCCTTTCCGTGAGCTCCTAGTCAGAATGCTGGGGCTTTCTTTTGGTCTGCTCGGCATCAACCTGCTGTTTGGGAAAAACTCCCGCGACACTCGGGCTTTGTTGGGGATCCTGGCCGCGACGGCCGTGTTTTGGGGTTCTCTCGCAGCACTTGGTGCGGTGCTCGCCGTCCCGTCCACGGCGATCGGTGTCCTCGCCGTGATCGCCGTCGGGTTCGGTGGCTTCGCCCTTTGGGTGCGAGAGCAGGGCCAGCGAGGTCCCACCCCGACTCCGGAAGCATGGCCTTTCTGGAAGCCTCTGTTTTGGGTGGGAATGCTGACCTTGGTGGTCGGGACGTTTCTCGTGCTCGGCGCCCACCTGGCGGTGTCTTGGCTCGGAGTGCGCGACCCCATCGCCCACTGGTTCATTCGCGCCTACGGGGTGAGCTTCCTCGTCAACACCATTTCGATGTGGGGGTCGCAGTACACTCGCGATCTGGCGGTGATCAAAGGTCAGATCTTGGGCTCCCTGTTTCTCGACTCGATCACCTCGTGTTTGCTCATCTCCGCCGTGGGGCTCGGCACGGTGAACCTGCTCGGCTATGCGCTGGCGGCTCCGTACGTCGGCATCACGCTTTGGTTCCCCCGACTGCTTTCGCGAGCGCGTCGACTCCAGCGCCTCGACGTCGCTCACCCCCACGGCGCGCGAGAGATCGCCTCGCACATCGGAGAGGCGCGAGCGGCACGCAAGCTGCTGCGCGCGATTGGATCCGGTCATTCGATTCCGCGCGCGATCGAGGCTGATCGAGCTCCGAGTCCTCCTTTGCATCGACCGAGTCGCCTGCCCGGTATCCACCTCAGCTTGGAGCGCATGGACCGGATCGTCGATGTCGACCGCACGAAGCGTCGGCTCACCGTGCAGGCGGGCATGCATCTGGGCGAGGCCCCCAACTCTCCGGGTTCCGTGCAGAACAACCTGACACGACACTTGGCCGAGTTGGGTTGGGCCCTGCCCGATCTGGGTGGCATCGTTCATCAAACCGTCGGGGGGTTTCTGGCGACAGGATCGTCTGGCGGGAGCCTGGTCCATTCTCTGAACGACGCGGTGGTCGAAATCCGGTTCGTCGACGGCGCGGGACGCCTCCGCGTGGCACACCGCACCCACAGCCCGGATCTGTTCCAGGCAACCATGGTGAGCCTGGGGCTCTTCGGTGTCGTCACCGAGGTGACCTTCGAATGCGAGCCTGCCTATCAAATCGAGGGCCGCGAAGTGACGGGAACCGTGGTTGGCGCGCCCGCCACCGTCGACGACCCGGTCCGAAGGGTGGTGCTCCAATTGCCGACGGACGACGCGTCCGGGTCCACGGAAATCATCGATCTCCTCAGTCCGGGCGAAGATGGTCTCGCGGCGTACCTGCGCCGCATCGAGTATTGCCGCATCCTGTGGTGGCCGCAGGCGGGGGTGCACAAAATGGTCGCCTGGGAAGGCAAGCGAACGTTCGTCGAACCGACGCACCCGAGGCCGTACGAGGCGGACGGCACGATCATGCAGTGGTTGGCAGGGCGCGTGCTGACGCTCTGGGGATTGGCCCGGGGCCGTGGCATCGTTCGGGCCGTCGGTCGCTGGACGCTGCCGCTATTCCCGCTGGTGGTGAAGTTCTTTCTTCCCGATCCCCCGAAGCGATTCCACGCGCGTTGGGATCTCAACTTGCCCATGGATACTCACGTCGACGACTTCTTCCTGCCGACGGAGTTCACGGAGCTCTGGTTTCCGATCGAGCACACCGCCGAGGTGATGAAGCGCTTGCTCGAGCTCTATCGCGATCCCGACGTTGCGGGCACGTACGCCTGCGAGCTGTACGCCACCAAGGCTTCCACACCGTGGCTCAGCCCTGCCTACGAGCGTGACGTCTTTCGTGTGGACGTGTTCTGGTTCCGAGGGAACGAAGGCGATCCCGTAATCGACTACTTTCCGAAGTTCTGGGATGCCCTGGGTGATCTCGAGTTCCGAGCCCACTGGGGCAAGTATCTTCCACGCGCTGGTTCCACCGTGGGCCGCGCCATGGCGACTCGCTATCCCCGCTGGAACGACTTCTTGAGGGTGCGACAGGAGTGCGATCCCGATGAGGTGTTCTTGAGTCGCTATTGGCGCCGTCATTTGGGGCTCCACACCGCACTGCCCGACGATGTCCAGCGGGAGTCTGTGAGCTCCGACCCGGCGACTCGGGTGGACGTCGCCTAGAGCTCGGGTTTCCCGGGAGGGACGCGGTGAGAGGGGACGTGCGCTCGCACCATGCGCTCGACGTCCGCGACGCCGAGGTGTCGGATGCTCTGCGCGAGAGCTTCGGCCTTTTGGGCGTCGCCGAGGAGGCGCGCCACGGCGTAGCGGCGGGTCGACGCGAAGAGCTTGGCGCCGAGCTTTTCCCACAGACCACTTGCCTGGTCGAGGAGCACCGAGGCGCGATCGACCTCCCCGTCCAAGATCAGCTGCGAAGCTTCGAGCTGCAGAGCTTCGGCGGTCGCGTGCGGCCAATTTTCGCGCAAGAGACGCCCCCGTAAGATGCGCATCTCGCGCCTCCAGCGCGCCCGTTCGTCACCTTCGGTGTTCACGGCCAACGCCGTCGCAACCCGTGCCTCGTAGCCCGTGTTCCAGGCGCGAAAGAACGCGACGAAGCGTTGATCGCTCCGGTGGAGGTACTGCAGCCGCTCGTAGGCTTCACTGAGCAAGCCGAGGTCCGGATCGTCGTAGCAGCGCCAGAACGCTTCGACCCAGCTGATGTTGACCTGCGCGTCGTGGGATGGTCCGGCGAGCTTGCGCACGCGCTCGAGGAGCATGGGTAGCTCGGTGGTGTCACCCCGGGCGAAGTCCGCGTAGCCAAGTGCGAGTGAATGCGAAATCACCCCTTCGCGATCGTCGCGTCGCTCGGCGTCGGCCAGCCAATCGCGCAGTTCGGCCTCGATGCAGGCCATGTCCCCCTCGATCTGGACGGCCGCGGCGTAGGCGCGTCGGGTGGTCGTCAGCTCCCAGCGTACTCCGTGCTGCTCCCGCAGGGCGCGCTCGGCTGCACCGAGTCGTTCGATGGCCTCGTGCCAGCATCCTTCCAGAAATGCTCGCGTGCCCCGCGCCGATTCGAACCACGCTGCAGTCACGGGGTCGTTCACCCGTGGCAGAAGCGCCTCTCCGAACTCCTCGAAGGCGCGCACCGTGGTCGGCTTTTGAACCACTTCCGTAGCGGCAAACACCAAGAAATTGCTGACCGACCGCAGAAGTTGATGCTCGTCGTTCCCCTTCAGCGCCCGACGCACCTGCAGGGTCGCGAAGAGCCAGGCGCGCAGAGGATCATGATGAAATGCGGAGACCACGGCGACGTGCAGGGCCTCGAGTTGCTGTCGCTCGCGAGTGGTGTGGGGCCGAGAGCCGACGGCCAGCGGCCGCCGGCGAAGACGGGAGCGTTGCCACAGGAGGGACGCGAGCACCGCCCACTTGCCGGCGGGAATGGGGCAGCCGACTGCAGCCAGAACCTCGCTCAGAATCTGCATTCCTTCCTCTTCGAGGCCGCTCGAGAGGAGGGCTTGGGAGGCGCGCCGCAGCAGGTCGATGCGTTCGACGGAATCGGCCATGTCCGCCGCCGTCCGAAAGGCGCGGGCCGCGCGGGCGCCATAGCCAGCCAAGTCCGCTGTCCGACCGAGGTCGACGAGGATCTGGCGACGCTCCTCGGCGGTGTACGTGCCGAGACTGAGGGCTTCGTCGTACCAACTGGCGGCGCTGCCGAAAGCCAAGCTGGACTCCGCCTTCCGCGCGGCGTCGAAGGCGTGGACGGCCGCTTCCGTCGTGTACCCCGCTGCCTTCCAACAGGCCGAGAGAGCGGCGCTGTCGCGCCGTTCGTGCTTCTCGAAGGCCTGAGCGAGCGCTCGAAAGTGCGCCGGGCGTTCGTCTTCGCTCACCCGTTCGGCGACGGCCCGGCGCAGACGATCGTGGTACGGCTCGACCCATGCTCGAGCCTCCCGGCGCACGAAGCGTACGAGACCGGCCACTTCGAGGCGACGGATGTCCTCCAAGGTCGATCGTCTTTCCGCGCAGCGCAGCGCTACGCGTAGCGGAGTCGGTCGAGCGAGAAGTGAGACTCGGTAGAAAATCAGCCGCGCCGACTCGGGCAGCACCGACAGGCGTTCGTCGACCGCGTTTGGCAGCCCGAAGGGGATCCCCTCGGCGTGGAGCCTCTGTGCGCTGCGACCGAGCTCGGCAAGCAGGTAAGGGTTTCCGGCCGCCTCGCTCAAAATGCGGGCACGCGCCGAGTTGGGCACCCCGTCTATATCGTCGAGGAGCTCTGCTGCGCACTCGGGGGGGAGCGGCTCGAGATCGAGGCGCTGGACCACCTCCGCGACCTCCGGATCGTCGAACAGAGTTTGCGCTGGCCCGCCCCCGGGCTGTCCGGTGCGATGGGTGAGGAGTAGGCGGAGGTTGGGCGGGGAGTACCCCGTCAACAGCTCACGAAACAGCTGCACGCTGTCGGCATCGGCCCACTGGAAGTCGTCGACGTACAGGACCAGCGTTTCGTCGCTTCCGATTTCGCGGAGGATGGCACGCAGAGCCCGAACCGCCAGCGCTCGTTCCTCGTTCGGATCGAGGGGTTCGTCTGCCTCGGGTCCTCCGGGGCCGGGAACCGCCCCCAAAACTGGGAACAGCCGGATCAGGGCGGGATCGATCAGGCGCGGGCCCTCTTCGGCACAGCGGGCCTCGAGGTAGTCGGCGAGTTGGTCCACGATGCCGTCCCACGCGTTGTGGGGCACGCTCTCCTGTTGGTGGCACCGCGACGAAAACACGAGCGCGCCCCCGCTCTCCGCCCGCGTCACGCAAGCGTGCGCCAACGTCGACTTGCCGATGCCTGACGGTCCCGCGATTACCGCTACGCGGGGTCGGTCTGCCGGAGCGCTCATCCAGTGGTTCAGGATGGCGGATTCGTGGTTTCGTCCCACGAGCGTGGTGGCTCCCGGTCGAGCCGAAGGGGCTACCGAAGGCACCGTGAACCCCTGGGAATCCCCAAGGAGTCGTGAGACTTCCTCGGGCCCGGGGCGATCGCGGGGATTTCGCCGCAAGAGCCCCAGGCAGAGTTCGTCGAGGTCGTCCGGAACGCCCCCGACCAAGCTGCTCGGTGCGGCCGGATCGGTCGCAAGTTTTCGCGCGAGGGTGGCTCCCGCCCACGGGGGCGCGCCGGTCAGCGCTTCGTAGAGCAAACAACCGAACGCGTACCAGTCGCAGGCGGCGGAGAGCTCGCCTTCCGTGATTTGCTCCGGAGCGAGATACGCGGGAGTCCCGGCGACGAAGGCCTCGGTGGCGCGTTGCGCTCGCCCGTCGCGCAGGTCACGCACCAATCCGAAGTCGAGTACCACGACGCGACCACCGGTTTCGACGAGGACGTTGGCGGGTTTGAGATCGCGATGGATGCGGCCGACTTCGTGCAGGGCGCGGATCGCACGCGCGAGCTGCGCGAAGCGGTCGCGGAGCGCCTGCTCCTTGAGTCGCGGTCGGCTGTCCGGTCCGTTGCGGAAAGCCAGAAAGTGCGCCCCGCGCACCAACTCCATCGTGAAAAACCAGAGATCATTTTCGAAGAAGAGCTCGTGCAGCACGACGAGGTTTTCATGCGAGATGTCGGCGAGGCCGCGAAACTCGTTCTTGAAGCGCGCTAGCGATGCGCCGGTGGCTCGGTGGAGGGTCTTCAGTGCGACACGCTCTCCTCGTTCACGGTCGAACACGGCATGGACCACTCCGCTCGTGCCCTGGCCGAGGAGCTCCAGCACGTCGAACCGCTCCGGCAAGCGGGCGACCAGATCCTTGTGCGCAGCTTCCACCGTGGTCACATCGTCGGCTCCCGTGCCGGGACTCGCAAGGGGTGGGGTTCCGAGCCCCACGGCGACCCCGCTGATACGATGGTCAGCTGCCGGCCACGCGTGCGGTGCCGTATGCGAAGCCAACACTCCAGCCGGCGGTGGCCGACCGACTGGCAAATCCCCAGTCGGCCCGGTCTCCGACGTCGACCGTCGAAGGGCTCTCCATGGACTCGCTGTTTTTTCACCCCAAAGTCATTCACGTGCCCCTGGCCTTGGGCGTGCTGATGCCACTCATCGCCGGCGGGCTCGTTCTGGCCTGGTGGCGCAGGTGGTTGCCACCTCGAGCCTGGGTGCTGGCGGTGGCGCTCCAAGCGATCCTGGTTGCCTCGGGCGCCGTCGCGCTTCAAACCGGTGAGGCCGAGGAGGAGCGAGCGGAAGAGGTGGTGCCCGAGTCGGCGATCGAGAAGCACGAGGAGGCTGGTGAGATCTTCGTGTGGGCGAGCGGCGGCGTTCTCGGGGTGATGCTGATCGGTCTACTCATGGCACGCCGCAGGGCGGGACTCCCTGTCGCGACGCTTGCTACCCTGGGAACGGTCGTCGTCTCGGGTCTCGCCTATCGCACGGGGCAGGCCGGCGGAGAATTGGTCTTTCGCCATGGCGCTGCTGGCATCTACGCCACCCCCGATCAGGGAGGCGAGCGGTCTCACGACCACGAAGAGGAGTAGGTCAGGACACGGCTCGAAGGAGCGAGTCACGCCTTCTTAGACTCTCCTTCGGCCAGTGCTCCGAGGCGCGGTAGTAGCCAGGCACGATCGGCACCCCCGTGGGGAGGGTGAACCACGGCTGTTTGGTGTCGGTGAAGATGTGAATGTCGGGTGGCATCTGATGTTCGCGCTGGAGGGTACCGACGCGGACGAACACGATGGCCTCGGCGAGCTTTCCGTAGGCGTAGTGGCTCCACAGGGCGACCTGGCACTGGTCGCATCGAATGATGCGCTGTCCCTTGCCGCTCGCGCTTGGGGTGAGCACTTCGCTGGTGGTTCCTTGGAGCACGGTGAGGCGCTCCGTTTCGATCAAAGCATTCAGGGAAAAAGCCGAGCCCGATTCACGCTGGCACCAGGTGCAGTGGCAAGCGTGCACGAAAAGCGGCGATGAGCCCAGCTGGTAGCGAACGTGGCGGCATGCGCAGTGACCCTTCAGTGCCATGGCGAAAGCTTCCGCGAGACGAACCTTGGCCGCAACGAGGCGCGGCTCCCCGCGATTCGAGACCGACGCCAACGACCTGGCGCTCCGAGCCTCTGGCGGACGAGGGCAGTGGCCGGTTGTCGGCGAGTGTGGACAAACCGGGCAATGGGCCGACTTGGCCGCTCCAATCCGTGACTATTTTGTGATGGTGGTGGCAAATGCTCGTCACGGCACCCGGCTCCCCTTTCTGTGCTCTCGCTCACACTCATGGATGACACACAAATTTGCGGCACAGCTCGGCACAGCTCGGACATCTGGATCAGAAGTTGCGACGGAAGGTGACCCGTTTTCCTTGCGGCATGGTCCTTGCTGACTGGGGGCGGCCCCTGAAGCGACTTTGGGGGGCCTCACTTCAAGGAGAATGAATGAAAACTCGAACTCGAACGACCCTGCTGAGAATTGGAACGGCACTCTTGGTTCTCGGTTCTGCGCATGCCATGTCGGCGTGCTCCGCGGAACCGGACGGAGGTTCGGAGACGGTGCGGGCAGGTCAGATCCAGCTCCCGCTGGAAACGATAGGTTCGGAGGGGAACCTCTACAGGCTGAACAACGCCCGCTTCCGTATCACCAGCGTGGCCACGGGGGAGACGGTGAAGACGCTCCGAAGTGAGCCTGGTGTGAGCCTCCTCGAGACCGAGCTCGGGGCCGGAGAGTACACGGTCACTCTTCTCGAAGGTTGGGAGCTCGAGCGGTTCGGCGGTTCGGTTGGGACCGGGGGAGCCAGCACGGGTGGCGCCGTGGGAGTTGGTGGCGGTCCCGTGATGGGCGGCTTCACAGGGGATCCGGGCGTCGGCGGGACTGCTGCCGGTGGCGTCGATGCGGGGACTGGAGGCATTGCCGCGGGCGGCGGCGTCGCCTTCCCGGACGACTTCTTCGAGGAGGAGGAGCCCCCGGCAGGAGTGGGGGGCACTGGTGGTGCATCTTCCCAAGTCATCCCCGCAATCCTGGTCGGCAACGCCGTGCAGTTCGTCTCGGTGGAACCGAACAGCGACCAGTTCGTCTTCTACACCTTCCGCGTGGGAAATGAGGTGATCCAGTTCCTCCCGGGCCGGCTCCAGATCGGCATCGGGGTGATCGAGGATCCGGAGGAACCGCAGTGCGACACACTGGCCATCCAGCGGCGAGCCTTGTTCGATTCCTCCGTCCTTGCCACGTCGGCCTTGTCCATGCGGCAGGTCTTCGATGCGCTCGGCGCGAACGAGGACTTTGCGACCCCGGGCGAGCGGTTGTTCCAGGAAGTGATCGACAGCTATGCCACGGCGAGCGAGGGGCGCCTCCCGGATGCCGTTCACTGCGGGGACGAGAGTGTCGACGGTCAACCGACACTGAACGGTTTCCCGATCGAGTGCAACCGGGAGGAGCGAAATCAGTTCGACAACCTCGATTTGTTTTTCCCGACGGCAGCCGTCAACCGCCTCGATCTGGCACCCGAGTCGGGCGCCCACTGCGGGCAGCAGCGGCTCATCTTCGCCAGCAACGCGCTGAACCGCATGTTCTTCATCTTTGAAGCGCAAATTCCGAACCCGGCCCCCGAGCTAGGCGTCGCAGGGTGTCAGCCCATCGCCGACTTCTGGGCGACCCAGGCGGCCATCGACGATCCGCTCGAACGCGCGGTCCGGCTCTCACAGGCCTTCCTGTCGGGGTTGCCCGAACTCCTGGAGCAGGGGATCGGGCCCTTCATGACCGCCACGAATCTGACGGTGGGAAGCGGCCAGATCCGAACGAATCAGTTCGACTCTTTCCCGTGGACCCTTCGTGAGTTCAAGCTCGCGACCGATGGCCCCGAGCTGACCGTCGTTCCGTTCCCCGTTGCCGAGTCGCCTCGCGGTGAGCTTTGGAACGACAGCATCCCCACGCCGCAAGGCGAAGCGTGTCGCCAAGCCTTCCTCGACGCCATTCCGAATTTGCTAACCGATCCGGCGATGATGAGCTTCCCTGTTCCGCACGAATGCAAGGACGCGGAGAGCCGGAACGATTTCAGCGAGGACTACTTGGGGCATCTGCTCGGTGGAGATCCCGGCGGTTTCCAGGCGCAAATTGCGAGCGCCGTCGAGGGAACCGGTCTGAGTGCTTTCGACGTGGCCAGCCGCGCGCGTTTCGCAGGTTCGTGCATCGGGTGCCACGAAGAAGCGGGAGGAAGCGATCTGGGTAACGGGGTCTTTGCTCCGTTCTCCAACGGGTTCGTCCACGTGGACGAGTTCCGGCTCGACGAGTGTGGCCAAGGAGAGCAATGCTTCGGACTCTCGTCGGCGGTCGTGGACGTCTTCCTGCCGCATCGGGCGGAGGTGTTGAGCCAGTTCGTCCAGCTCCCGACGGTCGACGGCTGTGAGGGCGGCTCAGGCGGCGGATCTGGCGGGTTTGGTGGCTTCCCGACGGGGGGTGCGTCAGGCGTCGGGGGCGCTTCGGCGGGTGGCTCAGTCGGTGGCGGCATGGGGGGCGCCGAGCCGTTCCCGGGTGAGGAGCCGCTCCCCGGCCCCGCAACGGGCGGTGCTCCGGCGCTCGATCCAGCCCTCCCCGCCGCGAGTACGCCCGTTTCGGCGCTCGTCGCTCAAGAGGAGCAGATGCGAGCTGCCGTGGGCAACAAGACGGTGGGCGGCCAAGACGCACGTCGAACGCACTGACGGAAGGCTGCGCCTCCCCACGTGTCTTCCTTGCTGGGTGGTG
>JBNKGC010000010.1:14396-59745 GCA_050289625.1 Polyangiaceae bacterium
CCCCCCCCCCCCAGCGCCGTCTGGCGGTCATTGCGATGGCAATCCGAGGCCGAAAACCAGCAGGCAGAGCAGGGTGGTGATGGAAAACTCGACGAGTCGCAACGAGCGGCGCGGAACGTTCTCCTTCTGCACTGCCGTCAGCAACGCGACGATGCACTGAAGCATGTAAAAGAGTGCGAATGCGCGTGAGGCGTAGGCGATGATCTCGTTGACGTTGGTCTCCCAGGTGAGAGAAACGGTGATCAGCATCAGCGCGAGGTAGGCGAAACGCGGACGGAGTTTGTGCTCCGTGATGTCGTCGATCAGACCGCCAGCTCCGGATTCGTCCGCAATGGCAGCGCTGAACTGACTGCCGATGGCCGCAACGGAGATGAGGAAAGGCAGGACGACGGCGACGGGTTTCGTCATGCCGATGATTGCGGTCACGTTGGCTCCGAAGCCCTCGTGGAAAAGAACCGTCGAAAGCCCGATGAACACCAGATAGATGACTGCCGAGACGAGTTGTGCGGCACGCATGGTTGAAATCCGCTGTTCGGCAGAGTGCGTAGCTCGTAGATATCGGGACGTTTCGAAGCCCTGAACGACGATCAGGAGTCCCAAAAGGACGCGAAAATCGTGGAAGTCGACGTCCGACGAAACCTCCGGCAAGGTCCACGCACCCCGCAGTGCCAGGCCGCCATTGTGAACCGCGAGCGCGAAGAGTAGCGCGCCGATCATCCCCAGGTTGAGGCTGACCGCATAGCGTTCCACCGCCTCGAGCTCTCGCAAGCCGCGCCACATGCCCACGCCACTGATGACGACCAGGAGGAGTGTGGTGACGAGGTTGCCCACCAGCTCGACCTCGATTCCGACGGCGTTGAGCAGAAATGCGGTGAGGAGTTGTAGGTAGTAGGTGACCGAGACGAAGTACGCAGCCGATAGGACGATTCGAGACAAGAACGCGACGCTCTGGGCCGGTCCGTGTCCAGTGTTCTCGACGGGCTCGAAGTAGCGAATGTTGAAGCGGATGGCGCTTCCCACGGCGTAGGCGAGGAGAAGAAGAGTCGCCATGCTCGCCGTCGCCCAGATACCGACGGTGATTGCCAGAAGGGGAGCACTGACGAGAAAGCCGCTTCCCATGATCGAGGCCAACGGCGTCACCGTGGCCTTGAAGGTCGACGAGGTCGAGAGTCGTCGGGAAAACGCCAAATACCCGGCGAGGAGAAGGGCCATGGCGATGATGAAAAAGCTCAACACGTTGCGTCGTCGGGTTGTCCACTCCGGGACACCGTCCGAGCCCGGAGGTCAGAGCGGCTTTCGTCCATCGACGGTCATGGGACGGCCCGTTTCGTTCGTTCTTCACCCTGCAGGGCGCGGGGCCACGTCTCCGGTCCGACCGATCACGAACCTGCATTCGGTCGACACCGCTCTAAGATTGGGGCGATGTCGACGCCCTTCGGGAGGGTTCCATAGGCGGAGCCCCACGTTCCCCCGAGGCGCGCCCGGGTGAATGCCTCAGCGACCGCGGGATGCCCAAAGCGCAAGAGGAGCGCGCACTGGAGCGCGAGGGCCATGTCGCCGACGACCTGGCGCGCCCGGTATTCGAGGGATTCCGTGTCTGCGAGCCGAGGTCCGAACGTCTGCACGAATGCATCGAGATTCGCGTCTGCGCCCCTTGCTGCTTCGAGCTCCTCGAAAAATGCGTCGAGCACATCGGGTTCCTTCCGAATTGCCCGCAGCGCGTCGAGAGCGGCCACGTTGCCGCTTCCTTCCCAAATAGAAAGCAAGGGCGCCTCGCGATAGATCCGCGGCATTCCGGACTCTTCGACGTAGCCGTTCCCGCCGAGACACTCGAGGGCCTCGGCGGTATGCGCGGGGCCCCGCTTGCACACGTGGTATTTGGAGACCGAAAGCCCGATTCGGCGTAGCGTGGCGGCCCGCTCGTCCCCGCATTGGGCGGCGTCGGTGAGGGACGCCAACCAGAGCGCGACCATCATCGACGCCTCGGCTTCCACGGCGAGGTCTGCGACGACGTTCCGCATGAGAGGTTGGTCGACGAGCTTCTTGCCGAAGGCGGAGCGATGCGCCACGTGATGTGCAGCCTGCATCGTGGCGTGCATCATGAGTGTTGCGGTGCTGATGACGCAGTCGAGACGGGTGCCGTTCACCATCTCGATGATGGTGCGCACACCGCGTCCCTCATCTCCGAGGCGAAGCCCCACCGCATTTTCGTATTCGATTTCGCTGCTGGCATTGGACCGGTTGCCGAGCTTGTCTTTGAGTCGCTCGAGGCGAATGGCGTTCAGCGAGCCGTCCGGCAACACCCGAGGTACGACGAAGCAGGTGAGGCCCCCGGGCGCCTGGGCGAGGGTGAGAAAAATGTCGGACATCGGCGCGGAGGTGAACCACTTGTGCCCGACGAGACGGTAGGTGCCATCGGCCTCCGGAGTGGCGCGCGTCGTGTTTGCACGGACGTCGGAGCCCCCCTGCTTTTCGGTCATCGACATGCCGGCGATGAGCCCTGCTTTCGTCATCGGCGTGCGCAGTCCGGGTTCGTACACTCGGCTCGCCAACAGGGGCTCGTACATCGCGGCAAGGCGCGGATCGGTGCGCAGAGCTGGCACCGCGGCGTACGTCATCGAAATGGGACAGCCATGGCCGGTGTCGACCACGTGCCACACGCTGAACTTCACGGCGCGGATCAAATGAGCTTGCGGTCGAGGGTCGGTCCACGGCGCGCCGTGAAGACCGAAGCCGACGGCCATCCTCATGAGCTCGTGGTAGGCGGGATCGTAGGTGACCTCGTCGATTCGATGCCCATAGCGGTCGTGGGTTCGGAGTACAGGCGGGTGTCTTTCCGCTCGTTCTCCGAGCTCCTGGAATCGCGCGGTTCCGGCGAGGCGTCCGACTTCCGAGATCTCCTCGAGCGCATTTTCCGCTCCGGCGCACTCGAGAGCCTCGCGGAAGAGAGGGTAGTCCGAAACATCGTAGCCGACGAGCGGCGGTGGCTGGTTGACGACCTCATGGGTCAACATCGGTGCGCCCCCGGGGCGGCTGTTCGCTGCCCGCTGTTAGGTATGAAACCGAAGGCGAGGCGACGCCACCGGCGGTCGGCCAGCGGCCCTCGGCGAGGGTGCCGGAGTCGCCCGGATTGCATTTCGCGACGGTTGGCGAGGCTGGGGTGGCGTTCTCGAATAAGAATTGCCCACTCGGTCTCCGATCCCGAGAGGGGGCGCACGTCATAGGGAAAGAGAGCTCCGTCCTCGATTCTAGCGATGTCGCGGGCGGCGGACGGCGCGCACTTTTCCGCTGCTCGCGCCTCCGCAGAAGAACAAGTCCGCTCCGTTGCTCTCGAGACCAGAAACGAAAGCGCCCTTCGGCATCTCGAGGCGCTCGAGTACCTCGCCCGTTTTCGGTTCCACCCGCCGGAGTTCGCTCTCGTCGTTCTCGCCCGTGGCATGCCACAGCTCGTCGTCTACCCAACTCACCCCGGTGACGAAGCGATTGGACTCGATGGTGCGCAGGATTTCTCCGGTGTTCGGATCGATGCAGTAGATTTTCCGATCGCGGTACTGCCCGATCCAAAGTGTTCCTTCTGCCCACGTCATGCCGGAGTCCCGACCCTTGCCGGGAGCCGGAATGGTGCTGAGCACCTGACCGGACTCGGCGTCGATCTTTTGAATCTCCCCACCGGTGAGTTGATAGAAGTGCTTTCCGTCGAAGGCCGTTCCGGCATCCGCTGGGGTGTCCAGACGCTGCGCAGGCTTGCCCGTGACCGGGTCGAAGGCCTGCAGGTGGGTGCCAGCGGCGAACCACGCAAGAGTGCCGTCGAAGGTCACCCCGCCAACTTTCTCGGCGTCGGGGAAGGGGCCGTACTCGGAAACGACTTCGGCCCGTCGAGGTTCGGGCGGGGCTGGTTTCGTCATGGTACGGAGCTACCCCAGAGTGCCGGGCGCCACGAGTAACAACGGTGTCGCGAAACCGTCGGCGGGGGTCGCCACCCAGCGTCGGGCTCGACCGTTCCCCGTCGATCGGGCTTTTCCCGCGGCTTCCAGCTCCGAAAGCGCCCTTTGGACGGCGCGCTGACTCTTGCCGAGGGCAGCGGCGAGAGCCGACGTGGACCAGGCTTCTCCCGAGGCGAGCAGCGCCCACAGCTGGCTTGCCTCTCCAGCTCCAGGCGGCAGGAGCAGTGCGACGCGTGAAGCACCGCGAGCAGCGATCGCGAAGCCGTTCGACGTCGCTTGAAGGTCACAAACGGGCTTCAGCAGTTTGCGCAGGCGCCCGATCTCGACGCGCAGGCGGACGCGGTGCGAGTCGTTGGGACGTCGCGCGCCGAACACCTCCTTGATCAACGCGTCGCGCGGCGCTTCATGTGGCGCTCGCGATCCGAGCGCTACGAGGAGCTCGAGCAAGAGAGGTCGTTTGAGCAGCGAAATGACGGACCTGCCCGAGCGCACCTCGCGCCGGCAGGCATCGATGAACACGCGTTTCGCAGTCGGGAGCTTTTCCAGCCCGCTCAACGTCAGGACCTGCTCTTCACCCTCGATCAGGTAGCGAACGGCTGGCGCGTGCAGGTGCTCGAGGGATCGCTCCACCTCGCCCTCGAGCGCGACGATACCTGCCGCACGAGCGGCCCGATCGGCCCGCTCGAGAGCTCGTTCGGCAATGCTGCCCCGGACCCGTTTCATGGCGATGTCCGCTGCGATCAGCTCCGCCAGCGCGACCAGGCGGGGAGGGACGGTCGAGCTGGAGAGCCGTTCGAGCTGAGCCGCGGCTTCGTCCAGATGACCGAGCAGCACGAGTTGCCGGACGCGTACCAACCGACCCATGGCAGCATTGAGCGTGTCGCCGCGGTGGGACAAGAGTGCGACCGCGGCGTCCAAACCACGGGCGGCTGCTCGCACGTCGCGCCGTGCAAGCGCGACTTCGGCGCGAGCCACCACGCAACGCGCCCGCGAGAGGGCCTCGGCGCTTCCGAAGGCTTTGGCCGCGCGCCCGAGCAGCGTATGCGCGTGTTCGAGCTCTCCGAGCTGCGCCATCGCGATCCCGCGCAGCGCGAGTGCCGGTGGATCGCTCCGAAGCGCCACGAGCTTGAGCGCGCCCAGAGGATCGCCCGCCGAGAGGGCGCGTGCCGCAGTGTTGACGGCCGAGTCCATACGCGCCTCCTACATAGCCCCGAAAACCAGAAATCGCGAAAGCGTTGTTACTCACACCCCGCGCGACCGGGACGTAGCTTCTCGAAGCGAGCCGAGCAGTTCGGCATCGTCATTCGAAAGGTTTATCAATGTCCCAACATCCCATCGTCAATCGCTCGAAGTGGCTCGAACGGCGTCTGAAGCTACTGGAGAAGGAACGAGCCTTCACGCTCGCCAAGGACGAATTGGCAGCGGCACGGCGCCGCCTGCCTTGGACGCCCGTCGAGAAGGACTACGTGTTCGACGCGCCGGAAGGCAAGGTATCCTTGAGCGAGTTGTTTGCCGGTCGGTCGCAGCTCATCATCTATCACTTCATGTTTGGTCCGGACGCCGAGGTGGGGTGCCCGAGCTGCTCGTTCTGGGTCGACAACTTCGACGGTGTCCTTCCCCATCTGGCGGCTCGCGACGTGACGCTGGTGGTGGTAGCACGTGGCTCCCTGTCCAAGCTGCTCGCCTTCAAGCAGCGCATGGGCTGGAGCTTTCGGTGGGTGTCTTCGGCCGAGAGCGACTTCAATTTCGATCTTGGCGTGTCCTTCCGCGAAGAAGAGCGAAGCGCCGGAAATGCGCTGTACAACTACGAGCCTCTCGCCAAAGGACCGTTCAAGAACGGACCCGCCGACCTCCACGGCGTGAGTGTCTTCGCCAAGGACGCGGCCGGCGATGTCTTCCACACGTACTCGACGTTCGGGCGTGGCGTCGACATCCTGAATGGCGCCTATCAGTACCTCGATCTGGTGCCGAAGGGGCGCGACGAAACCGGCCTTCCTTGGCCGATGGCTTGGCTCAGGTATCACGATGAGTACGGCACGAGTGCCTGAGGGGCGCTGGTTTCTGCACGGTCGGCGCATGGCGACCTCGCTCGTCGGTCTGCTCGCCGTGGCCGTCGTGCCCAAATGCCCGGTGTGCATCACTGCTTGGTTGGTGACGCTCGGGCTCGGGGCGGGCGCTGCGCAAGCGAGCGCGCCGTTCGTCCGCCCCGCAGCCTGGGTCGTGATGAGCACGGCGATTCTCGCGCTCGCGCTTGGGGTATGGAGCAACATTCGTCGTCCGAGACGAAGCCCACCCCCGCGGGGGAGCCAGAAAACTGCAGGGTCAGGCGTCGCCGCGAGATTCGGGTTCAGCTGCGGAAGGGATAGAAACCCGCGAGCGAGCTCGAGTGTGAGTTTCACGATTTCGCGAAGCACTACGGTCAGGACTGGCTGGTCGAGCCGCGATGGGGTCACCCGCCCGCGGGCTGACTTGCCGGGGCCGCGCTCCGCCAAGAGTACCTGACGCACGTTCACCACCTGGAGCAGAGCATCCAGGTGAGGGGGGGGGAACCGTCAGATCGCCCCCCGCTTGCAGAGCAACTGTGAAGCCGTTGCACGAAGGCGAGCTCTTGGGCGGTGCGCCGTTCCCGGAAGTGGGCCACCAGTCCCGGATTGGGATGTGCTCGCCGCACCGAGATTCTCCGAAGCTGCGGTTCGACGCCAGCGAGGAGCCGCCCGCGGTCGCTCGCAAGAAGAGCGAGACTACGTACTTGAGCACTTGAGCGAAAACCAAGCGTGCAACGCGAGATCGGCGACTGTCGCTGGGGGCCAAAGATTCCGGGCACGGTCCCGGTGGTGTCACTTCCCAACGAAGCCACTTCCAGAGGGGGCGGGCTCGCACTCGCAGCTCCGGATGTGCGACTCAGTTACAGTGTATGACACATAACAGTCAACTGACCATCAGTTACGAGTGCCATATGGCGCTTCCTAATTGCCCCAAAGTTGTCCTGGACAAGGTCTGAAGGTAAGCGCAAGACTTCCCCGTCGTCTGTGCCCAGCCATCCCCCTTCAACTCGGCCGTCGTTCTAGGAACGAACTTCCCCCAGCGCGACAACACGGAATGGATATGAACTCTTTGCGAATGTTGTTGGTTGACGACAGTCGCACCACGCGACTGCTCGTTCAGGCCTACCTGGTGGGCTTGCCATTCACTTTCTACGAAGCTTCCTCCGGCACGGAAGGCCTTGAACGAGCACATGCCCTCCAGCCGAACATCATCCTATCCGACGTTTTCATGCCGGGGGTGGGCGGATGGGAGTTCGTTCGCCGCCTGCGCCGAGATCCCTCCCCCCTGGTACGCAACCTGCCGGTCATCCTAGCTTCATCCAAGCGTGGTGAGGAGGTGATGGCCAAAAGCCTCGAAGCAGGAGCCGATGCTTTCCTCCCCAAGCCCCTTGCCGGTGAGGACTTGGTTCGCGTCGTACGCCGCTTGCTGGGCAAGGCACTGCCTCAGTGATCGACCGGAGCACCATCCTTCGGACGTTCCTGGCCGAGGCGGAGGAGCGCCTTTTGATCGCCGAGGATGCCGCCATTATGCTCGAACAACATTCGGGTGATGCCGAACTGTTTTCTGAGCTGTTTCGCGCCATTCACACAGTCAAGGGCGATGCGGATTCACTTGCCTTCGCAGAGACCACCGTCCTTGCTCATTCGCTCGAGGATCTGCTGGATGCAGTTCGCGGCGGCGCTATCACGCTGAAGAGTCCGATCGTCACCCTGATACTGGATTGCATCGACGCGTTGCGTGACGCAATCGAACGAATTCGGTCAACCGGCACTGACGCCGGGCGTTCCTCCGAGGAGCTGCGCGCGAGACTGCGCACGACTCTCACAGAAGCGGCCCGGACGGCACAAGCATCAGCAAAGCAGGGTGATCTCTCGACCGGCTCTGGCGAAGCCCCAATGGCCATCGACCGCGCGGATATGGCGCGAGTGAATGTCGCGCTCCTGGAGGGGGCGATGGACGCCTGCCTCGAGCTCTCACTCGCACTCGTGCGCCTGCGTCCGCTGACCCAGAAGGGCCCACGGACCGACGAGGTCCTGAACCAGATCGAAAGCTTGATGGTCGACCTGCAGGATCGCGCAGCGAGCTTGAGGTTGGTGCCAGCGCGCGAGTTGCTTCGAGGTCTGGGCAGAACAGTTCGCGATCTATCGGCGGCCCTCGGCAAGGAAGTCAGGTTTGCGGTTGAAGGAGTGGACGTCACCGTAGATGGAAACGTCATCGAGCGCCTACGCGAGCCATTGGGTCACCTGGTTCGCAATGCCCTCGACCACGGTCTCGAACCCCCCGAGGAACGGACCGCCCAGGGCAAGAGTCCGTGCGGAAAATTGAGCGTGCGCCTGAGGAGAACGGCAACCGGACTCATGGTGGATGTCACTGATGATGGGCGCGGAATCGACCCGAACCGCCTGCGTGCGCGCGCCGTCGAACTCGGTCTCTTGTCGGCCAACGCCGAGCTGCCAGATGACATTCTGTTGGATCTCGTTTTTGAAGCGGGTTTGTCTACCGCCGCAACTGTGAGTGACATTTCTGGCCGGGGTGTTGGCATGGACGCAGTGCGACGGTCCATCCAAGAACTACGTGGCACCGTGCAGGTCCAAAGTCGCAAAGCGGAAGGGACGACCGTCTCGCTTCGTGTCCCAGTGTCACTCTCGCTCTTGGATGGCTTCGGAGTGGGCGTTTCTGGAGAGCACTACATATTACCGCAAGACTGCGTGCTCGAATGCCTCGCGTTGCCGCCGAATGCGAAAGAGGACGAGGGTGTCGTCGACGTGCGCGGCGAGCCATTACCGTTCGTCCGACTGCGTCGACTGTTTCGCGCCGACCTCAGGAATTCACTAGCTGAGGCACTAGTGATTATCGAATGCGCGGGAAAGCGTCTCGGTTTGGTGGTGGACGAGCTCTTCGGTGAGGCGCGCTCAGTCATACGACCGCTCGGGCCCGTATTCCGATCGGTGCGCTACCTTTCCGGTTGCACGATGCTCGAGTCCGGGGCACTAGGCCTCGTTCTCGACGTGAACGCCCTCTACCGCGAGGCGCTCGTCGGCACCTGGCGACGAAATCCCGCTCAACCCATTCAGGACACTCCATGACAACGGCGCCAGAGCACTGGGTCAGCTTCAGATTGAATGGCGACGACTTCGCCATCGATGCTGCTCGCGTACTCGAGGTGGCTCCTTACGCTCCTGTGACGCGCATCCCTGGCGCGCCGTCGTTCATACGTGGTGCCGTCAGCGTGCGGGCTCGACCGATTCCCGTAGTTGACCTTGCACTCAAGTTCGGATTTGAGCCCGCCCCCATCAGTCGTTGGACTTGCCTCGTGCTCGTGAGTGTCACGATTGGCGATGAAACACCTGTTCTGGCTTGCATTGTGGACGAGGTGAAGGAGCTCATTGACGCACCCGCGGAGGCCATTGCAACCCCTCCCCCGCTTGGGACGCGCGTGCACCCTCGCTACCTCGTGGGCATGACGCGATCTCAGGAGCGGTTCGTCGTCTTGCTCGATATCGAAAGGATCTTGTCTGAAGAGGAACTGGCTCTCACCACGTCTTCCGTTCAGTCGGCGCCACTTCACGATGAGCATGACCCACCAAGTCCCTCTCAATCGGCTCAGGACTAATCAGGACTCTACGTATGATATCATTCAACGACACGCTTTCTCGTCTTCGTGTCCGCACGAAACTCGTCCTGATGTTGGCGCTGCCCCTGATGGGCCTTGTCTACTTTTCGCTGAACGGGATTGTCGAGAAGCGGCATGCGGCTCGCGACGCGCAGGAAACCCAACAGGTCGTCCGCACGGTAACCCACGTATCGGCGCTCGTGCATGAGCTCGCGCGCGAACGCGGTTCGAGCGGGCTTTACCTCGGAAGTCAGGGCGCCCGGTTTCAGTCGGAGCTCAAAGCTCAGCGCGGGCGCACCAATCAAAAGCTAATTGCTCTGAAGGAGCATCTCAGAACAGCCCGAGATGACCTGCGGGTGAATCTCGACGAGGAGGTTAGCGGTGCGATGCGGAGCTTGGAGAAGCTTGCGGACCAGCGCAATCGGATTGACCGCTTGGGGCTTTCTCCCGCCGATGCACTCGCGTACTACACAGGAATCAACAGCGCTCTGTTGAGAACAACTGTGCTGCTCACGAGCCTCAGTCCGAATGCTGAGGTCGCGAACCAAATCTCCGCCTACGTCAACTTGATCAAGGCCAAGGAGCAGGTGGGGCTCGAGCGGGGTTCGATGTCCTCCGTGTTCGCCGCGAACCAGTTTCCCAAAGGGGTATTTCAGCGCTTCGTGAGCGCAATTGCACTTCAAGATGCCTATATCGAGTCATTCCTCGCGCTATCTTCCCCAGAAGAACGGTTGTTCTACGAGAACGAAGTGGCTGGGGCCTCAGACGACAATGCCGCTGCGATGCGCAAAACGGCACTCGACAAGGCCACCGAGGGGAATTTCGGCATCCGTCCGGAACAGTGGTTCGATGTAATGACCCAGCGCATCGCGGCTCTGCAAAAGGTCGAGATACACCTTTCCGAGCGACTCATGACGTCAGCCGAGTCGGCACAAGAGCAGGCGGCACGGGCGCTGGTCCTGTTTGCTTCTATTGCTCTAGGCGTCGCGGTGAGCACGTTGCTCATGGCCTTCCTGATCGCCCGCAATATCACGACGCCCCTTCAACAGGCAGTCACCATGGCAGGCAACATTGCGGCGGGGAAGCTCACCGTCGAACGCGTGCCCACAAGCCAAGACGAAACCGGCGATTTGCTGCGCGCAATGATGGACATGGTTGCTCGCCTGCGGTCTACGGTCGCGGAGGTCGTCGCGAGCGCCAGTGCGCTGTCCGCTGCGTCGGTACAGGTATCCGGGGCGTCACAGGCGATGTCGCAAGGAACCACGGAGCAGGCAGCGAGCATGGAGCAAACGAGTGCCAGCCTGGAAGAAGTCAACGTGTCCATCACCCAGAGCGCGGAGTACAGCGTGAAGACCGACGAAGCCGCGACGGCAGCAGCGCGGGATGCCGAGGAGTCCGGCGAGGCGGTCCACGAGAGCGTTCAGGCCATGACCGCCATCGTTTCCAAGATCGAGATTGTCGAGGAGATCGCATACCAGACCAATCTTCTTGCGCTGAACGCGGCGATCGAGGCGGCTCGCGCCGGCGAGTCAGGGCGTGGTTTCGCCGTAGTCGCCTCGGAGATCCGCCAGCTAGCGGAACGAAGCCGCTCAGGTGCCCGCGAAATCGGGGCGCTGGCAGGCTCGAGCATGAAGGTAGCGGAGAGTGCCGGCGCACGCCTGACGGCGCTGGTACCCACAATCAAGAAGACGGCAGAGCTGATTCAAGAGGTCGCCGCAGCTTCTCGCGAGCAGGCCACGGCCATCGGCGAAGTTACTCGAGCGGCGAGCGAAATCGACCAAGTGACACAGAAGAACGCCGCCGCCTCCGAAGAGCTTGCCTCTACCGCCGAAGAGATGGCAGCCCAGGCCGAGACGCTTCGTAGCCTGATGGCGTTCTTCGAGGTCGGGGAGACGACGCCACATTCTGATCACCACGACGGCTTGCTTCGAGCGACATCGATGACGAGGCCGACGAATGGGGCCGCCGGTGAGGCAACCGACGAGCACTTCGGGAGCTTCTGAGCTTGGGTTCCCTCATGAGTGTACTTCCGGCCAGTTCATTCGAGACGAGCCTCAGGGACGAGGACTTCGCCTACATCAGTGAGCTCGTCCGACGCGAGGTGGGCATTCACCTGCCGCCCGCGAAGCGGATGTTCGTGGCCGGTCGATTGTTTCGTCGAATGCGGCAGTTGGGGCTGGAAACGGCGACAGACTACTGCCGTTACCTTCGCAGAGCGGGGACTGCCGAGCACGCACCACTCTTCGAGGTGCTGTGCACGCATGAAACGCGCTTCTTCCGCGAGGCCGAGCACTTCGCGGTGCTCGAGCGGCGTGTGCCGCTTTGGCTGGCACGTGCTCGAGAGCGCGCCAGTCCCGGGTCCATTCGAATCCTAAGTGCCGGTTGTTCGACGGGAGAGGAGGTCTACTCGATTGCAATGACACTTCAGGCGGGGCTTGGTCACGGTCGCTTGACGTTGGGTTCCGTAGTCGGAATGGACATTTCTCGATGCGTGCTCGATGTGGCCCGGGACGCCATCTATCCGGTTTCTCGTTCGGCCGAACTCCCTCAGCACTACCTCAAGCGTTTCATGCTTCGCGGTTCGGGTCCTAGGGAGGGACAGATGCGCGTAGGACCGACGATCAGGCAGATGGTCGATTTTCGCTTGGGAAATCTCTGCCAGCTCAGTCGCAGCGTCGACGGCCGCTTCGACGCGATCTTCTGTCGCAACGTGCTCATCTATTTCGACGCCGAAACCCGAACTCGGACGCTGCGCTCCTTGCTTGAACTGCTGACGCCAGGTGGTTTGCTGTTCGTCGGGCACGCCGAGGGTGGACCCGCAGCAGGCATAGAAGCCCGCGTTGCTGGACCCGGCATCCTCGAGCCTCTGCCGAGGTCGATGCAGAGGACAGCGTGAGCGTTCCCCGCGTGCTCATCGTGGACGACTCGGCGGTAGCCCGGGAAACATTGACGGCCGTTTTGGAGCATGGTGGCATGACGGTCACCAGCGCAGCCGATCCGATCATCGCGTTTCGAAAAATCGCTCGAAAGCGACCGGATGTGATTGTGCTGGATCTGGAAATGCCGCGCATGACTGGGCTTGAGTTCCTGTCATCCATCATGCGGACGGACCCGATTCCGGTGGTCGTGTGTTCGGCACTGGCGGGGGGCAAAGCAGCTCTTGATGCTCTTTCGCAAGGTGCGATCGACATCATTGCCAAGCCTCGCGTAGGAGTCCGCGACTTCATCAACGAATCTGCCATAACCATCATCGACACCGTGCGCGCCGCTGCAGCCGCGTCGGTCCGCATCGCGCCGAGCAACGCGTTGCGGAGCAAGGTGCCCGTCAAGTTCGCTGCTGGACAGTCTAGCGCCAGACGTTCCTGTGGCGGAGTCACGTGGAAAGGTGCGGTGATCGCCATTGGCGCGTCCACGGGCGGTCCCGACGCAATCGCGCGCGTGCTTTCCGAAATTCCGGCGGACGGTCCGAGCATCGTGATCGTTCAACACATGCCCGCAGGGTTCACGACTGCATTTGCTCGTCGACTCGACGGATTGTGTGCCCTGCGAGTTCGAGAGGCAGAAGAAGGGGATCGCCTCGAGCCGGGGTTGGCCCTGCTCGCGCCGGGGGATCGGCACGTCAGCGTTCACGCACTTGGGGACGGCTTTCGCGTCAAGCTCGATGGTGGTCCCTTGGTGTCGAGACACCGCCCGAGTATCAACGTGCTCTTCTCGTCAATGGCGAAAGCCGTCGGTCCACGTGCGGTGGGCGCGCTGTTGACGGGTATGGGCTCGGACGGTGCAACGGGTTTGCTCGAGATGCGCGGGGCGGGCGCTGCGACCTTTGCCCAGGACGAAGCCACCTCCGTCGTTTTCGGCATGGCCCGACAGGCGCTCGTGCTCGGCGGCGTTCAGAGCCTACTTCCCCTGCCTCGAATCGGTCCGGCGATCTTGCGAGCAGCAGCAGGCTCCGCTTCTGATCCCGGCACGAGCCGGTGACCGGCAGGTCCTGGCGGCCGCGCGGTGGGACGCGCGCTCTCTCAGCCCACTATGATCACGCCTGCCAAGCGCGCGGTTTGAGGGCGTGAGGCAAGGGCGGCTCGAGGCCGAGCTCAGCGCAACTGATCGCCGCTGTAGCAACCGAAACAACAGCGAGTGGCCCCGAACTATTTCCATCAGATCGCTACGTTATACGCAAAGGATCCGGGCATGGACCTCCGATGAATTCGCAGATCCTCGAGGACGCCATCGTGCGCCAGACGACGGCCGGATGCGAAAATACAATGGAGAAGGGATCCGAATGAGTGAAGGCGGGATCCATCCTGCCGATGGGTCCGGAGATCCAGTATGCGACGGAGAGCGTCGACCCCATCGAGGTCCGGGTTTATCCAGGGCAGGACGCGTCGTTCATCCTGTATGAGGACGCCAACGACATCTACGCCTACGAAGAAGGTGAGTACGCCACGATCCAATTGTCCCTGGAACGACGCGACCCAGGAGCTCACGATTGAGCGACGTCGGGGGTCCTTCCCCGGAATGCTCAGCACCAGAACGTTCAACGTGGTGATCGTTGGGTCGGGTCACGGTGCCGGTCCGGGAGTGACGGCAAACCCGGATCACGTGGTGTCGTACGACGGCACGGAGATGGTCATTTCCACTCAGTGAGGAAGAGGCGGGCACGAGGTAGGCTCCAAATGCGGGAACCTTGGCTTGATGCACAGGAAGGGCGAAGTGCGTGAAAAAGACCTCGACGAAGCCATAGCCTACTATGCGAAGGCGTGCGATAGCGGCGTCGCGATCGCGTGTCGAAATGTCGGAAAGCTCTACGGAGGGAGGCCCCTCTGCGGAGCATCCGCCGTCGGCACGGCGCTCGCTGAGGCGCAAGGGTGCTGCTCGCCAGCGCCCCCGCTCACTCCAGCGCTCCCGCTGTGCCCCGCTCCGAGCGACGCCGCCCGGAGCAGACGGTGCTCTATCAGGTGCTCGAGCAGCACTGGACCGCCTTCCGTGAGCATGGAGTTCGGCTTGGACACGGGTGGCGAGACGCGGGAGTCGGCGCCGCTGAGTCGCAGCTGATTCGACGGTAACCTCCGGCAAGCGGACCGCGGGCTCGTGCTCCCGCAAGGCGCGCTGCGGGGGACGTGCGTCTCGGGGCTGCGGAGCAGGACACTCAGGGGTGCGGGTTGGGGTTCCTCCAGATCGTGTGTCGAGGTTTCCGCGTTCATCGCTTTCGGCTCGAAGTTCTCTCAGGCAAGGTCCTCGCAGTGGCGGAACGCGACCGCGTCGGCAACTTCCAGCTTGGTGTCGGCGAGGGAGCTACATCTGCGCAGCTGCACCGCGCTTGGCCAGATTTCGCGCCGCGATTCAGTCGACAATGCCCGGCGAGCCGTCTCCACCGTTCCCGACGGAATTGTCGTTCCCGTTGCCTCCGCGACCCCCTCCCACGGCGAGCCGCACCCCGGAAATTTCGGGTGCAGTGATGCGGATCGAGCCGCCGGCACCGCCACCGCCTGGACCCGAGTGGTCGTAGCAATCCGTCACCCCACCGCCGGTCAGGCACTCCACGTCCGGCGGATCGCCTTCCCCCACGCCACCCTCGGCGCGGACGGAACCCGCCCCCGTCACAGACTGAGCCAGGAGCCAGATGATGCCTCCACCAGCCCCGCCAGTCCCTCCCGGCGGGTTGTCGACGCGCACGTTGTCCACGCCGCCCGAGCCTCCTCCGGGGCCCAAGAACAGCCGCCCGGCGCCAGCAATAGCTCCCCCACCCGCTCCGGCCCCTTCGCCACCGCACAGATCCGTCACGACGGCGTCCTGACCAGGCTCGACATGACCTCCCCCGCCCCCCGCGTTGCCGTCCTGGACGCAGCCCGACGTCGTTTGATCGTATCCCCTGCATGAGCCCCGTTCTTTCAGGTCCTTGGGGATCTGAGTACGAGGTGAGGAGTGGAGGGCACGCGCACGCGTTCAGTTCGCCTGGGGCTCTTGTTTCGGGGTCGCCAGAGGGACGGAGATCGGGCCGAGAGGACGCCCGAGCTCGGCAGGGTCGAGGCTCGCACGGGTGTTGGCCCAATACTTGGGGGCGAGGTCGAGATACCTGTCACGCGGCCAGTAGGGCATGACGCGGACGAGCTCGGTGAGGTAGGTCTCTGCGTCGAGGCCGTGGAGCCTGGCGCTCGCGATGAGGCTGAGGAGGTTCGCTGCAGCCTGGGCGTGATCGTCAGACGAGAAGAAGAGCCAGTTTTTCCGTCCGACGGCGATTGTCCTCAGAGCACGCTCGGAGTGGTTGTTGGTCATCTTGAGGCGCCCGTCTTCAAGGAAGCGCCGCAGGGCCTTCTCCTGGCGGACGGCGTAGCCGCAGGCCGAGCACAGAAGGCCTCGGACGTTCTTCGCCTCCTCGTTGCGTGCGTGCACCCACTCGAAGAAGGCGTCGACGAGAGGGCCCAGGACGGCCTTCCGTTTCTCGAGGCGCTTCTTCGGAGGCAGTTTCACCCACTGCTCTTCGAGCTCGAACAACTTGCGGATTCGCAAGAGCGCTTCGCGCGCGACGGGCTCTTTGGCGGCGGTCGCGGCTTCCCAAAACTTGCGTCGGCAGTGCGACCAGCATCCGACCTCGGTCGGAGGCTCGTCGTCGGGTCCGTCCCGCGCCTCGCCGCGGAAGAGCGCGTCGAAGATCGAGTGAGCGTCAGCCTGAATGTAGCCGGAAAAGCCACGCAGCATCTCGCAGACGGCGGCGCTCGTTTGGCGGGGGCGGTACTCGAAGAAGACGTGGTCTTGGTCGGCAAGCACCACGAAAAACGCGCCCTTCTTGCAGGGCTGGCGTCCGCCTCCGGGAAGTCGCGTCGGCTGAATGGCGACTCCCGTGGCGTCCGTCGAGAGGCAAAACGCAGTCGCCTTGGCCTCTGCCGCGCAGGCTTCGACGACGGCACCGAGGCTTGCACCGATGTGCTCGGCATAGCGGCACATCGTCCCATCATCGAGCTCGACTCCCTCGGAAGCGAGCATCGAAGCCTGCCGATGAAACGGCAGGCCAAAGCAGTACTTCCCAACGAGCACGCGAGCGATCAGCGACGGGGCCAACAGCCCTCGCTTCATCAACTCACGCGGCCTTTCCGAAGTGCGAATCTCCTCGGCACCATCGACTTCGACCTTGTACTTCGCCCGGGCAATGCGGATCTTCACCGGACCACCGCGACGGTAGCCGAGCCGATAGCTGTCCTCGAATCCGATGCGCTCGGCAGTCTGCTCGAGCTCAGGGTCGAGGATCTCGACCCGTTCCTCGGGGATGTCGGCTTCCTTCAAGGCGCGACGGCCCTTCGGTTTCGCTCGCTTCTTCGGCGGAGCTTCGGGAGGCGGTGGTGGCTCCTCGCCCAGTTGCTGCGCCAGCGCATCCAGCTTCGCCTTCGTCTCCGCGAATTCGAGCTCGAGCTGCGTCGCGTCCACCCGCTCGGCCTTCGCCACGAAGATACGCCTTTTCAACAGGGCGTACTGCTCGACAAGACGCTCGTAGGCACCACGGAGCTTGTCACGCTCTGCAATCGCGGTATCTCGCTCTGCAACCGCTACAGCCAGCAGTGCTTCGAGAGCGGCGATGCGCTCCGCAGGATCGGGTATTGCGACAGCGGTCACGGTGCGAGGCTTCCCTTATCGCACGCGCCCCAAGTCTGTCGAGAGAAACCGACACGCAACGACCTCGCAGCTTAGTGCATCGTGGGCGCTCGCTTCCGGCGACCGCGCTCCACCTCGACCCCGTCGAGCAATGCATCCAGCGTGACCTCGTCGACTTCGATGGAGTTCGTGTCGGCGTCCGGCGCTTCGGGAAGGCGAAACCGGCGACGGTCGAGCCGCTTGTAGAACAGGCACATCCCCGTCCCATCGAAGAACAAGACCTTCACCGCGTGACGACGCTTGCCAAAGAACACGAACAGGGCCCCGGAGCGGGGATCATGCCCCAGATGGTCTTGGGCGATCCCCGACAGTCGATTGAATCCGCACCGGAGGTCGACCGGCTCGATCGCCACGAATACGTCCACGCCCGCCGGGATCATCGCTCCTCCGAAAGCACGCGAACTACCTCGCTCAGCAGAGTTGCATCGAAGCCGCGGTCGACTCTGACCTCCGCCGCGCCGACGCGTACGCTCAGTCCGCTTGCCTCATACGACGGCGTCTGGACGATACGCGCAAACCGTACCCGCGCCGACCCCTTCGCCTCCCGCTGCTCGCCATCAGCATGTCGAGCCCGACGTGTCAGTTCGCTCGACCACCACTGCAGAGTCTTGCCCTTGAATCCCTTGCCAGCCGCGAACTCTTCCGCACGCAATCCGCTTGCACGCCACGCTGCGACTCGCTCCGCCCACTCGGCTGCCTTCGCCATGGGCATCAGCCTGCTCCAAATGACTCGCGCCGGGAACAAGGGGGGTTGTGCAGGGGATACCGCGCAACGTCTCCTCGATAGTGAAGCGACGACCATACAGCTTGGTAATGGCCGTGGCGGGGAGTTCGGCACGGCTTGTCGCCAGGCACCACGCCTCCTTCATCTTCGAATCCCTGGCAAGAACGACCGCGGGAATGGCGGCCCGGTCTGAAGTCACCTTGGCGCCAACGAGTTTCTTCGCGCGCTTCAGATTCGCCAGCCAGTCTCTCGCACTCTGCGCGGTTCCGTCATGTTCGACCCGGATCCCATCGCGGAAACGAATGACGAAGTCGAAGCCGAGCACCTCCAGATGTTGGTACCGCATCTGGTCCCCGAACCCACGGTTTGCCAGGACGGTGACCCGAACGTCGTCGGGCAGACAACGATGCAGTTCCTCGATCGCTTCGTCCTCGTAGCGGTTTCGGTTGCCCGCAAGGGTCTTCCGACTGACAGTCCTCCAAACGAGCGGCGTCGCTCGCCCGTGTCGAGTGATGAGATAGAGACAGATCGTCGACTGCGTGTCCTTGTCGAACTCCGTCCAGTCCAGAGCGACCACGATCTCGCTTCGTGGTCCCACGATGAACTGCACCCACGGTTTGAACAGCCTCGACATCTCGATCGCGGTATTCCCTACCAGTCGATCCACCTGCTTCGTCGCATGCTTCGGATCCAGTCCGAGGGCCCGCGCCGTCCCTCGACCGACTGCGTGAATGGCAACACTCGCTGCGTGAATGACGCCCACGGCCGCCATCGCCAATCACAGGGCCCGCTTGGCATGCAGCTCTTCGCCAAAGCCGCTGCGTAAACTCCATCACCGCCTCAGGTGAGACACGCACATCCGCCTTCTTCTTGTTCCGCATGATCCTTCGACGAGATGTACCCGCGTAAATTCACGCAGCGCCAGGAAAACTCGCCTATGAGATGAGGGGATCCCTCAGCGCGCGGGCGCCTTCTCGGTTGCCCAGGATTCTTCCTACCGGTGAAGCGAAGTCACCCGCTCCGCCAATGGTCGAACCGCCCTTCCGGCGCGTCCCACGAGACTTAGATCCGCGCGGATTCGAGCCTACATCACTTCTCAAAAACCGGAAAGAAGAGCGTCGCGCCGCGCATTGCCCCGGTTTGCGTGAGATGATTTGAATCCCGATACCAGGAAACCTCACCCATACCCGACCGACACTTGTCGTGATCGCAGAAAAGAGGCGTCGGGTCGATAGTGGACACGAGGTTGCTGAGGTTTTTGGCGCGTTCAGCCAAGGCAAGTTGTGGCTCTCTTTGCTCACGCTCAAAAATACGCCGATCTACTTCTCCAAACTTGGCCCCCCCCTCATGAGCCAGCAGGTGCTCAGGAAGGAATTCCTGCGCTTGTGGCACGTCGATCACCAACCACAAGCGAACCCCTTCGGACGTCAGCCTTTCTGTGAGCGAGAGAAACGCCCGCTCGAATTCTTCGTGCGAAATAGTTGTTGATGTGTACCAAGTGAAAGCCACGATGACATCCGTGATCGATGCACTTCGGATGAAATCGAACATCGGCTCAAGCGCCTGATCGCAAAACTTATCACTTGGAACCGGAGGACAATTCTTGGCGCTCAGGTAAAGCGATGCTTTCCTAGCCTGTGCGATATCTTCGAGAGTCTGCATCCACGTTTCGGCATGACTATTTCCCCATAGGAGGATTCGCTTGTCCGAATCCGGAGAACCTTTCAACTGGCAAGCTGCAGCGCTTGGGTGACGAATTCGAAACCACGCGCCGCATCGCCCGTCGGCGGAGTCGAACGGAGCTGCGAGGAGGGCCCTGCGAATTCCGGAATACCGGAATAGGGCACCTCTCGAAGCGAGACTGAAGATACCAAAAGCGATCAGCAAGCTCATCCCCGCTCCCACGGTCGCGAGCAATTGACGTCGAGACAGTAAGGCACGGCGCCGCCGCACCGGTTCCTCGACCAACAAGAAGGACAGGTGCGCTAGAACAAAACTTCCAAATACCAGGCAAATCGCGACAACCGGTCGATGCGGATCCACCCCAGCGTAGGGGCAAAACACGATCGCCGGCCAGTGCCATAGGTACCAAGAATAAGAGCGTTTCCCGACGAAGACGGCGGCGGGATGAGAAAGTATCCTTCTCGCCGCACCTGATGGGCCGTCGCCTTCCTGGAGGAGCACCAAGGTGCAAGCGACAGGCCACAGGGTGCGGGCGTCCGGCCACAGCATTCCAGGCTTCAAAAGGACGAAGGACGCCAGCAGACCGATAGCAGCCATCGACGAGAACCATTTTCTTCGCTGCCCAAAGCTCGGGAGGAGGTTCAAGACTCCACCCGCTGCCAGCTCCCAGGCCCGGCCTGGGAGCGTAAAGAAAGCCACCTTTGGGGAGATATTTTCTACTAAGTACGCGAATCCAAACGACCCCGCAGAAAGTACAAGTATACCAATATGGGTGAAGCCCCTCCCTCTTCGCAACGCAAGAATTAGAAAGAGCGGCCAAGCAATATAGAACTGCTCCTCAACAGCGAGGGACCAGGTATGCAGGAGCGGCTTCGTTTCACTCCCGCGGAAGTACTCTCCCTCGACGAGAAACCCGATATTTTGGAGAGCAAATGGCTGTGCGACGAGTGACTTTCCAAAAGCAGAGAGATCTCCTGGGGGCAGAAGAAGGAACGCGATACTGGCCGATGCCAAGCACACCAGCAGTAACGCCGGCGCGAGGCGCCGGATGCGGCGCAACATGAACCGTCGCATCGAAAACGTTCCGGCATCAATCTCGCTAATTAGTAAACGAGTGATAAGGAAGCCACTGACCACAAAAAATACGTCTACACCAGCGAATCCCCCGCAAAGCACGTTCGGAGCTAGATGGAAGAGGACCACCGCGACCACGGCAATTGCTCTCAAACCGTCCACATCTGGTCGGTATGCTGACCTCATCGTCACGCCGCCTACCTTAGGCGGCGCCAGGGGCGTAAACTAGTAACCTACTGAAGAAGTCGCCTTCTGAGCACGACGACCCTCGATTTCGACCATCGCTGTGTCGATTCGAGGGTGACCACCACCCACTCGACCCGCTTTCGGGGTCTCACCCCCGTGTCTGCGCGAAGTGCTGCTGGCGTCAGACCGTCACCAGCCGTGCCACCCGCAGCGGATGGTACGCCGAGGCGACGAGGGTAGGCAGCGGGCTGCACCCTTTGTTGGCTGTGCGGTCGAAGTACAGCACCTTTGCGATCGCGACTCACGAAAAGGAACAGATCGCCCGTCAGGTCCAGCTTCATCTCGCCCTCGAGCGGCTGCCTTGAGTGTGTTGAACGACTTGCGCATGTCGCACGGTCTTGCGTAGGGCGTGGGCACGCCCACGCCCTGAAGCCCACCGATTGCGGCATCCTCCGCCAAAGCTCGGCCACTTCGCTGGGTGTGAGTCCCTCAACGAGAGTGCATGGCGGTATGGCGGTGCGTCCTCGGCGCGCAGCGCCGTCTCACGATTCGGGCGCGTCCCATTGTGCTCGCCAGTAATGCACCGTGTGCCAGCTGAGCCCCAACTCGTCCGCCCAGTCCGCCAGCTTACTCACCTCTCGGCTCGATTGCCCCCTGGGCACGAACTCCTCCGGATTCCGCGGAGTTACCATCCAAATCTACGCGTCAACTTCGCCTCGCATGCTCAGTTTGGATCAAATCCAGACCGTCAGGTCGAGCCCCGCGCCGCCGCTTCCTTCGAGCAGGCTGCTACAACAAAGAAGTCACGCCTGCATCAGGCGACGCCGACGCCTCGAATCATGGATCCCGGCGCGTGTGCATGCACGCGAACCAGCGCCGCTTCGGCCGCGTCCGCGACAACTTGAAGGAGCACCTCGTGCTGCGGTGACACGTGGCCTCCTGGCGCGACACAACCGAACCGCAGCACCCCGCGCTCCGCACCAGGAAACAGAGCGATCGAGAACTCGCACGGGCACACTCGGCCCTCACGCCGCCCCGAAACGGGCGGCGCCCGCCAGGACCAGATCGGTTCGTCTTCGGCTCCAGCCGTGATGTCCGCATAGGCGAAGTGCTCCGGCTCCAGCACAGCTTCAAGCGCCGCAAGGACACTCGCGCGGTTCTGCGAGTCCCCGAGACGCTCCAGCGCCTTCGGCAACGCCCTTCTCATCGCCTGTGTTGGGGGAGTCAGCAGTGCCGCACGACTCGTACGCTGGTGCAGGAGAAGCTCGAAATATCCCGCAAAACGCACGATTCCGCTGAGAACCAGGACGGCTCCGAGAAGAGCTGCTCCGACCTGCCAGTCCTTTCCGAAGGCGGCACCAATCGCGATCGCACAAAGGGCAATCGAACAGCCGTACATCACGAGCACGGCGCGCCGGTGCGTGAGGCCCGCGGCGAGCAAGCGGTGATGCAGGTGCTCCCGATCCGCCGCGAAGATCGAACGACGAGAGAGCACCCGCCTCGTCATTGCGAGCAAGGTGTCCGCTAGAGGCAAGCCCAGCGCGATCATCGGCACGAGAAGCGACGCCAGCGTACTCTCCTTCTGACGACCAGACATGAGCGCGCCGGCGCTCAGGATGTACCCGAGGAAAAGGCTCCCCGTATCCCCCATGAAAATCTTCGCGGGGTTGAAGTTGTAGAAAAGGAAGCCTAGCACCGCGCCTGCGAGCGCACCGTTGAGCGCCGCCGCCAACTCGTTGCCGGTGATGAAAGCAATGACCACGTTCGTGAGTGCGGCGAAGAAGACGACTCCGCCAGCAAGCCCATCGAGGCCATCGATCAGGTTGATGGCGTTCGTGAACGCCATGATCCAGAGCAAGGTTCCCAGATAGCTCAGCGGGAGACCAATATCCGTCGTCCCGAGCCAGGGGAGCTCGAGCACGGGGTAGATCCGCGCTCCGCCGTACCAAGCGAGGGTGGCGGCAACGATCTGAGCGAGGAGCTTCCGCTTAGCCCCTAACGATCGAACGTCATCGAACAAGCCCGCCAGGACGATGACGAGCCCGCCACCCCCCAGACCCCATAATTCCGACGTCCGGCTCGGCACTTCGAGCGAGCCGCTCCGAAAGCTGATGAACATCGCGACCACGTAGGCGAGTACGATGGCGAGGCCGCCCATCCGCGGGATCGCAGCCGTGTGCATGCGCCGCTCCCCCGGAGCATCCACCGCCCCGAGCGCGTTTGCGACCGTGCGGACCACGGGCGTCAGCGCTGCTGCAAGAACCGTCGCCACGGCGCCGGCGACGAGTCCAATGGTGAATTGCGGTGCCAAGGAAAGCTACTTTCGCGCGGGAGCATACGGCGCGGCAAGGACCGCAGCAAACCGCGCTCGCACACGTCACACACGGATTGGTCACGTGTTCCGGGCGGCTACCAATTCGTCATAAATGCGTAACGTGTCCGAGAAGACCCGCTCCTGTCGGAACTTCCCGCGAGCGAACGAAGCTGCCGCTGCTCCGCGGCGCTCCAGTTCGTCGGGATGTCGCAAGGCGGTGCCCAAACACTTGGCTAGGGCCGGCGCTGAGCGAACCTCAACCAGCCAGCCGGTCGTACGAGAGTCGACAGTATCCCTACATCCGGGCACATCCGAAGTGATGACCGCACGACCGCATGCGGCAGCCTCTGCCAGGGCGAGGGGGAGGCCCTCCCGGTAGGACGGCAAGACCACGACGCTCGCTTTTCCGTAGACGTCCGGCATCTCGTGAGGTCGCTTCTCGCCCCACCACTCCACCACGCCCTCGGCGACCCACTTCTCCACCGTATCCAGGGAGATAGAAGCCGGATTTCCCGGATCCACGCGTCCGACGAGGACAAAACGGGCGGGCAGGCCCTCGGAGCGAAGCTGGCGCGCCGCCTCCACGAACTCGCCTACACCCTTGTCCCACAAAAGCCTCGCGGGGAGCAGGGCGATGGGCACGCCCTGCGGAAGCGGGGTGGGACTGAAGCGCAGGGTGTCGACTCCGGAGCCCGGGATCAGACGAGTACGTTCACGTTTGACGAGTCCACCCTGAACGAAGCGTTCGCAGTCGTCCCGGTTTTGGAAGATGACCCGGCTGTTCTTGGCCCCCAACGCGAACCGGTACGCCGTAGTAATTCCCAGGCGCAGCGCAGCGTGCCTCTTGCTTGGTGTGTCCCTCTCGATGAACGCGTAGCCCAATCCACTTACCGCATTGACGATTCCTCGCACTCCGAGGGATCGAGCCACTGCGCTCCCGTAGAGGACGGGCTTGACGGTCACGTGGTGGACGATGTCCGGTCGGATACGCCGATAGAGTCCAGCGAGCGCCCCAATCGTGACGGCGTCCTTCAGTGGGTTCGTTCCACCGCGCTCGATCGGAAGAGGGTGGAACTCGAAGCCCTCATCACGGATGACTTCGGCGGCTTCAGACTGCCCCGCGCAAACAAGTACGTCGTAGCCCGCCTCGCGCACGGCTCGTGCCAGGCCGAGTCGGTGAGAGACAAAAAACCAATCGGCGTTGACGACGAACAGAACACGCTGCGCCAGACGTTTCTTCACTCAATCAGCCCTCGGTGGCGGAACCGACGCGGATTCGCCCCCATAGCTCGTCGAAGGCCGAATTCGGGTCCTGCCAACGAACCGTCCACGCGGACCCACAACCCAAGTGCTGTGTTACGGCGGGGATTGGGTCCGCATTCCGAAACGTCGCAACGTGGAGAGCTCGGATCCTTTCCAGCTCACTGGCGCGGGATACCGAATTCGCTGCGGCGTGTTGCGGCATCACGACATGGGAACGGTGCTCCGCCAGCATGACTCGCTCAAGGGTAGGATGTCCATTTGCCCAGAGCGGCACCGAAACGATCGTTCCGTCCGCGCGAACAGCGCGACACGCGTTCACGTCGAAGGAGGTTAGGTAGTGTGCGTCCGAGCTGCCGTAGACCTCGGCCAGTCGCAAGGTCCGAGCGAACCCTGAAACCGATATTTCGTCGAAAAACAAAACGTCATCCGAAACGTATGTCGCGCCACGGCGCAACGACTCACTGCAGAGCGTGCTCTTGCCTACTCCCGAGTCGCCCACAAAAAACAGCAGGTCGCCTTCGTAGACGACGCAAGCCGCGTGGAGCATCCACGCGTCTCCGTGAAAGGTGGGCAAGCTACCGGCTACGTCGGCCTCAATCGCGAGTGCACAGCAAGCCGGGTCACTCCAACGACCAAGCTGGTCGCCCTCGGTCCATACACCACCATCGTCCTCGACACGGTACCTTCGGACGGACTCCTCCCTCCGTTGAACCCGAGCGGGCTCCCACAGACTCACGAGGACACGGGCGACGTCGGAAAGCTCGCAGTCCACGTCCACGAGCCTCCAACCAACACGAAACTGAAGAAGCAAAGCCCCGCTCTGTCTCCGTCACGGAGGCTTTGGGACGCATTCCGGTCCGCAAACGGTTGCCGCGCCGGCGGGTCGAGCCGCGACGGTCGCAAGAATTGCTGGCACTGCGTACGCCGCGCGCCTCAAGAACTTTCGTCGAGCCAATTCGGTCTCGTCGCGCCGGACGGCGAAGTCCTTACTGACCTTGGCTCCCGGTTGCTTCACATCCACGACATTACCCTACCTGCACGAAGGAACGGCTGTAAACGGTCGCCTCAGTTCTGACCCTGGGTGGTTGGATACACGGCGGCGTAGACGCGCGCCCCTTGGCTCCACACCGCGACGGAGCTCAGGGTGGCGTCCGCAGAGATGTGCGCGGAGGAGGCGACACCAGACACGTTGTCGATTTCCAGTTCCCCATCCCAAGTTCCGGTCGATGCATCGAACCGATTCGACCAAACTCCCCGATCGCCGTCGGCGGCGAGCCACACAGCATAGAAATTGCCTCCGGAATCAGCCGCGATTTCGGGAAGCTCGAACAGAGTGGAGGACGATTCGATGGCGGCCGCGTCAGCCCACCCATCCATTGCGTCATGCGAGGCACCGATGATGCTCCCGGCACGGGTCGCCGTGTTCGGATCCGCATCCCTTTGCCAGATGGCCATGGCTCGGCCCATCGAGGCAGCCGCGGCCACCGGGTAGCGATCCGACCCTGGGTTCGTCCCGTTGAGAACGGTCGGTGAGCTCCACGCTCCGTCGAACCTACTCGCGGACACTTGGAAGCTTCGATCGTACCAGACCGCAGTCACCTCGCCGGTACTATCCACTGCCAATGCGGGTAGGTAACTGCCCACCGTCGGCTCCTCCGAAATGACCCCCTGCTGGGTCCAAGTCTTGGTCGCCGGATCGAGCCGGGCAGCGTGGATGTCCGGCAAGGACGAAGCATCAACGCTCTCCCCCCAAACGGCAGTAGCGAAGCCCATTCCGTCGACGACCACCTGTGTCATGGATGAGGTACCGTCGGTAGACGTGTCGAGCACCTCCGGTCCCTCCCAGGCATTCTCTCTCGCGTCATAGTAGTTCCACCAAACGCTCTGCATGGTCGTCGACGACGGCTCGAGCTGGGCCCAGGTCACGATAGCGTTTCCGTTTTGGTCCATCGCCAACGACGGGAACTCGATCGCCCCGGTCGCGTCCGAAATTGACAGCGGACTCGACCAAGTGCCAGCGGCAATGTCCAAGCGCGCCGCGTACGCGGCGTCATCCGCTCCGCGCCATACCGCGATCGCCCGACCGGCCGACGCTGCGACGAAGGGGATTCCGTCCGAGGCCGATACCGCTCCTGGAATGGCTTTCGGTTGCGACCAACTCGTCGCAGCGGGATCCCATGCGGCAAAGTAGACTCGCGGGTTTACCCCGTCACTCTGGCGCCAAACGACCACAGCCCTGCCTGCGCCATCCATCGCAACGTCGGGCACCACAGCTGAAGCAAGGCCATCGTCGAGCAGCGCCGGACTGCCCCACCCCACGGGCGCCGCCCCACAAACCCCGTTCACACATCGCTCATTCGCCTCGCATTCATCCCCGCTCGTCGCCGCATCGCTACAATCCGTCGCGCCACAGAAGCGCGCGTCGAAGTCGGGGTTGATGCACTGCGCGTCGCAAGCGAGGAGGCCGCCGAGGCAGTTCACGAGGCACTGCCCCGCGCTGCAGGACGAACCGCTATCGCATACGTTGTCGCACTCGCCGCAGTGGTCCGAATCGTTGTCGGTGTCGACGCATTCACCGCTGCACTCGACCTCCGGATCGGCGCAGGCGCCGCCCATTCCGCCGGAACCGCCAGTCACCGTGCCACCGGAGCCTCCGGTTTCGGAACCGCCGCTCCCGCCGCTGCCTCCCGTTTCCGCACCGGCCATGCCGCCCGTCGCGGAGCCACCCGAACCACCCGTGGCTGAACCACCTGAGCCAGTCGGTCCGCCCGATTGATCGGGCTCCCCGTCGCCGCAGGCGATGGCTAACGAACCGAAACCGACGAGGAAGGATGCAAAAAGCGAGGTGCGTTTCACGTGACTCTCCAGACAGCGTTAAGAACGGTGAGCGCAGTATAGCTCGATTCGAGGAGGCGCCCGCGGGTACGCACCATGCGTACCCACGAAAGTGGGCGGATGTGCGCAGGAGCTGGGTGAGCTTCATCGTAGGCGCATCCCGCCCCGGAAGTCAGCCCTCCCTTCACTCTGCCTTCGCTACACTCTCTCCGGCACGCCTCGGAAGGTACGATCAACCGCCTTTGTTGTGCGTCCAACGACGCCGGAGCTCCTCGAGGGGGCCCGATGCCCGCTGGAGGTAGAGCCGAAACGAGGGCGGCTGGTTGGCCGCGGCGGCCAGTTCGTCCGGAGGGAGCAGGACTCCGCGGAGAGCCTGGGCGGGAAGCCGTTTCGGCTGCGCGAGATAGGTAGCCAGAAAGGCTCGCAGGTAGCCTAGGTGCGGATCTTCGCGGAGGCGCTCCGGGGGAAACCACGAAAGGACCTGCCGACAACGAACCCGGGTGATCGGCAAAGGCTGCCGCTGGCTCAAACCGAGACGATGGGCAGCTTCCAAGGCAAACTCCACCGGTTCGACTCCCGTCGTTCGCTCCGCCACCGCACGCACGTCGTCCGGTTCGAGCTCGTCCGCCCACCTGTCCCACGCAATCCCCACGTCGCGGAGCACCTGGAGCTCGAAGCGGTGCTGCACGAAGTGAGACACGAGGTGCAAGAAGGACAGGACAGCGTCGAAGGTCCTCACGGTTTGCCCATGGATCTCCACCTCCTCGGTGCGCTCCCAGACGAGATCTTCGTCGGCACGGAAGAGCGCCCGGTCGAACGGCTCGGTGTGCAGATCGATCGACGCAGCCCGCGTGTCGCCTCCGTGAAAGAGACCGACCTTCCCGTGTCGCCCGAGGTACCGATAGGCCTCCAAGTACGGGAGCGCCTGAAACCCCGCAGCCAGCAACTTGGCGAGAGCGGCGCGCGCGTCCCGCTTTCGCACGACGATGTCATTGTCGGCGCTCACACGCTTGCGGAGATCACCGTGGAGGCGTCGCGTGAGCAGCGGCCCTTTGAAGAACAGCACCGGAATCGGCGAAAGGAGGCTCTGCGTCCGAACGAGCTCCGACTCGAGCTTCAAGTTCTGGAGGAGGATCGCCTCCGGGGGTGGAGGCGCGCCGGTGATTCCGTAGGTGATGGGCGGCACGCGAGCTGCCCCCCTCAGAATCCACCCCAGGCCGACAGACCCCAGGTCTCGTCCCCCATCTGCGGCGCGAGCCCCCAGGCGCGCTGCGCGCTCACCTCGGTCGCGCTGGCGGGCGAGGTACCTTCGTCGGTGATGAGCAGATACCCCGCAACTCCAAGCCCCACGAGCCCGAGGCCCACTCCGAGGGTCGACAGGGTCGCGCTCGATTGCGCGGATTCATACAGCTCGAGTCCTCGCTTCGAGCAGGTCCCGTCCGTCGAGCAATGTTCGTCGCTTTCACTCTGGAGGTCGGCGGCTCGGAGCCCGAAGAATGCTCCCGCACCCAGACTCACGAGACCAAGACCGCCCGCGACGTAGGCACCCACGCGGCGAGAGCTCGTGCCGCTCGGCTCCGAGTCCCCGACGACGGCCGCCTGCTGGCTGACCGGCGCTTGCGTGGGGGAGCCCTCTTGCCCAGAAGGGGCATGCTCCAGGCGCGGGATCTGAAGGGTGAGCTTCTGCCCTACTGCCACGGCGATCTCGGCGCGGTAGGGCAAAAACCCCGGTGCCTCAGCCACGACCACCACGGTGCCCGGGTCGACGGGCATGGCGCTTCCCCACCCCGCGCTGCCGAGCTTCGCACCGTCGAGTTCGACCGTGAGCTCCGCGCCGGGAGTTTCATTCACGTGCAAAACCAACTTGGGAACCTGGGGCTCGAGCCGCTCGAGCGCGGCCTCGGCAAACACCACCCGCTTTTGGCGTCCTTGGCGTCGAGCAAGACCAAGAGCACTTTGGTATTCGGCCCATGCCGTGGCGAGCTTGCCTTGCCCTTCGTGGCACACCGCCAGGTTCAAGAGCGTCCCGGAGGCGGGGTCGATGCGGTAGCTTTCTTCGAGCTTGGGGCAGGCCGCGGCGTAGTCCCGCTTCTCCATGAGCGCTCTTCCGTCGCGAAAAAGCGCCTCGGCGAGAACTCGATCTTGCTGAGGTGAAGCGGGTTCGGCGCCCGCAGCTGCAGCGAGAAGCAGCACACCAAGACCGCTGGCGAGGCGGGTCACCACGATCGGGAGCTCACTCCCGGTCTTCGAGTACGTCATCCATCCCACCCCCACTTGGTACTCCGTCGGGCGGCTTGGGGGTACCCACCAGATCGCTCTTCTGACTCGCCTCCGGCTTCCGCGGCGCGACGCGCACCAAGGGCTGTCGTTTCGTGTTCCGCGGTGGTGGCTGAGGGCTCATGACCGTCGCCGACCGAGCAGCGTCCCCGGCACCGCTCGGACGGGGAGCGTCTTCGCCTTCGGCTTTCTCGGCCGCGTCCGACGCATCCTCTTGGCCAGGCGTCTGATCCGGCGCCGCCTCCGCCTCTGCACCCCGAACGGTGGTCGATGCCGAGGCCCTCTCACCGGGCCCTGCTTCCGCTTCCGATGCCGCGTTCGCATCCAGGGGGGCGCGGTGGGGTTCCTCCGCCGGTCCGGCTTGCTCCGCCGCTGGTTCGCCCGCAGCCTGGCGCCCCTTCAGCACCAGCCCGATGGCTCCCGAAAGGAGCACACCCGCCGCGATGGCGGCAATCACGAGCCGCGCGCGGTGCGAAGACTCATGCTTTGTCCCTGGGGGGAGAGAGCTCAGAGTGTCTCCGCCAGCGCCCGGTGCGGAGCGCGCGGTCACCGCGGGATCGCTCGTCGCGACCGTCTCGGCCAGGGCGCCCGCTTCCCCGCCGGCTACGTGCTCCTCAACCTCCGTCACCGAAGAGGGCGTACCGCTCGGTTGGGTGGTTGCGCCCGTGGAGGCAATGTTCGCGATGCGCACTGCTGCGTCCCGGTGGCTCGTTCCCGCGAATGGGGAAAGCGCCTGCGCGAGCTCTGCCACCGTCTGAAAGCGGTCAGAACGATTCTTTTCGAGGCAGCGCCCGATGACACGCACCAGGGCCGGATCGATTCCCGGTCTCAGGCGTTCGATGCGCGGTGGCTGGTCCGCGACGATCTTCGCCGACACGGAGCTGACACTCTCACCGGCAAAGGGAGCCACCCCGGTGAGCACCTCGTAGAGCACGCAACCGAGCGCCCAGATGTCGGTACGACAGTCGACGTCGCGCGCCGACCGAACCTGCTCCGGCGACATGTACTGGGGAGACCCCAGCATGGTGGCAGTCTGAGTCAGACTGACGTCTTCGGAGGGAGCCCTTTCGCCGAGCACCTTCGAGATCCCGAAGTCGACGACCTTGACGATGCGACTTCCATCGGGCTGCCTGCAGACAAACAGGTTCGAAGGTTTGACGTCGCGGTGGACGACCTTCATCGCGTGAGCCTCCACCAAAGCTTCACACGCCTCGAGCACGTAGCCGACGGCCTCCTCGATCGGCAGGGTCAACCGTCGTTCGAGCTCTTCGCCGAGGTCGTTCCCTTCGAGGTACTCCATCACCATGTACGGGGCACCGCCCGGGAGCGTACCGACGTCGAAGACCCGAACGACGTGCCGCCCCCTCAGGCCGACCGATGCCTGTGCTTCCCGGAGGAAGCGTGACACGACGTCCGGCACCTCGATCATGTGAGGCAGGAGCATCTTGATGGCGACGCGCTGGTCGAGCAGATCGTGCCGAGCCAACAGCACGACACCCATCCCGCCCGTCGCGATCAATTCCTCGACGACATATTTGTCGGCGATGCGGTCGCCTGGGACGGGAAGAGTTGGTTCGATGGTTTCGATCGGCTCGGAGTCCACGAGTTCGCCACCCGGCGGGATCGTCTACTTCGGGGCTTTGGGGACGTCGACGTACAACGTGGCGGCCCCCCCGGCCTGTTCGACCATCCGGTGCGTCAGGGCTGCTTCCTTGCGGAGCTTCACCACCAAGGACACGGCGTCCTTTTCCGGGACGAGCGTCGCGCTCAGAACGTTCGAAGCGAAGTGCTTGGCGAGGAGAGGATTTCGATTGTTGCGAATGGTGATCCGCGCGCCCTTCAGGGTGTAGGTCACGACCGTTCCCTCCTGCTTCTTCGTGACGGGAACCGACTCGGTCACCTCCACGCGCAAGCTCGCGCTCCCGTCGTCGTGCACACGAAAGCCGGTGTACGTGACGACCGGCCCTTGGTCCTTTTTAGCGAATGGCAGCACCTGCTCGCCGGATCCGTCGGGCACGCTGGGAGAAACCGCCAGGGCGGATGCAGCACACGAGGCAGCCGCCAGAGCAATTGCCGCCGCCCGACGCGGGCGGCGCGCCACGGGGCTCGAAAGCAAGAGCGGGGTCCGGACGACAGTCATGGCAACTCCTGCATGTTGGCGCGAAATGGCCTGCAGAGGAAAGTTCGACGTCGCAGCAGGCCGCCCCGAAGCAGTCGATCTCAACAAAAAGGCGCGGAAGAGCTCCCAGCTAGAATGCACCCGGATCCCCTCGCGAAGCGGTTTTGGGGTGGACCCTGCCGCGAGCTTATTGAAATACTTCAGTGAGTTCGTCAGCCGGGCCAGTGTCCCTTCGCGGGGGCGAAGATGGACAGACGATCCCATAGATGGGCCGGACAACGCTGCTCGAGGATCTGACGCACCTCTGCGGGCGAGTAGACCTGGCTGAAGTGCATCAGCACGAGATGTTCGTTCTCGAACCGATCGGCGCGTTTGATCACTTCGTCCAGGTGGATGTGTCCGCGCGTACGACTCTCCGCGACGTCCTTTCGGTCGTCGAGGAAGGTGCACTCGAGGATCAACACGCGGCTCTTGTAGAGCGCTGGCTCCCGATCGACGACCTCGATGGTGGTGTCCGTGGCGTAGGCCACCTCGTCGCGGTCGACGGTCACGAAGAGGGGCTCGCCCGCTTGTTTGCGTCGACCGATCTCGGCGCCCGGAAGACCCAGGAACTCGGGCTTCAGCTTCTCGACGCGCCGAAACAGCTGGTACCCGACCGATGGGACCGGGTGGAACGTCGGAAACACGCGTACGTAGAGGTCCGAATGCAGGTGGTATTCGTCCCCCGGAGACACCGGCACCCAATCGACCGTGGGCTCGTAGCGCTGGATGCGACCCAATGCTTCGATCGCCACGCGGATCTCGTCGGCAATCTGCACCGGGAGGAAAGTGCGCGGCGCTCCCTTGCGACTGAGCCCCCTCACCCCCAGGAGCCCCGCCAACGCCCCCATGTGATCGGCATGCCCGTGACTCAGAAACAGGTGATCGAGCCCTACGAACGAGCGCGGCGCGATGCCGATGTCGAAGAGCGCATCGAGCTCGGGGACGCTGATGGACGTGTAGACGCCGCCCACGGACACACCGCAAATGGTGTACGGACCAGCTTGAAGTCGAGTCAGCATGCGCAGCTCACCACCAGAGTCTCCGTGCCTGCATCCGGCGCGCGATTCGTGAAATCAGCGCGGAAACGGATCCTCGAGAAGCCATTGTAGTGGAGCAGGAGCTCGAGCTCCCGCGGGAAGAACTGACGATGGGCGAGCAGCCGAGGACGCCGATTGGAAGGCACGCCCCCGTGAATTTCGGTCGTCAGCACTTGGGACATCGGATCGTAGTCGAAGCTCGACTGCGCAGCATTCGGGGCATTCGAGATAGCCGGCCCCCCGGCCAGCTCGTGCGGGCGTGGCACGTAGACGTCGAAGACGAAGCGGCCAGCTGGCTCCAAGTGGGCTCGCACTCCGGCGAGGAAGGCTTCGACGTCCGAACGGTTGTAGAGATGTTGGAAGGTGTTGAAGGGTGCGATCACCAGCGGCCACTTGCGCCGGAGGCGAACGCTGCGCATGTCGGCGCGGCGCGTCTGAATCCGTTTTCGCACTTCGACCGCTTCGCGCGCGGTCTTCTTCCTCAGCTCCGCGAGCATCGCCTCGGAGAGCTCGACCGCGTACACATGAGCGCCAGCCCGCGCCATGGGCACGGTCACCCGCCCGGACCCCGCTCCGTACTCGAGAACCCGGCCCGCTTTGCGCGCGGCCCGAGCGTAGTACGCGACGTCCTCCTCGCGACCTTCGTAGAGGCAGTCGTACGCTGCCGCGTCCTCGTAGTGCTCGGCCGCCCCGGGGTGAAGCGGAAAGTGCTGGCGGGTCACGAGCAGGCAATACCACGCTTGACGTGGGGCGCTCCCCCCGGAAGTCTCCGAAACCATGAGTGGAGTGGCGTCCGAGCGGGGGCGAAAGCGACATGGGCATCTCTTGGGCCGAGGACGGCGCGACCGCGGATCGCGGCGATTGCTCATTGCCTCGCTGGGAACCCTCTTCGCGACGGCGTGTCTTCAGCCGTACGAACCAGCGGAAACCGCCAAGGCCGAAAAGGCCCCGGTGACCAAGACCATTCCTGCCAAGCCTCGAGCCCAACCCGCACCCGCCATGCCCGGCAAGAACGTTCCCGCCATCAAGGTGGACACCGTGGGTTACCCGGCGACCTGGCGGAAGCTCGCGATCTTCAACGTGCAGCCGACACGACCGGTCGTTTTGGCCGAGCAGGGCCAGATCGTGTACGAAATCCCGACCACCAGCGTCATCCAACGGAGCCTCGATCCGGCTTCGGGCGACCCGGTCTGGCACGTGGAGTTCACGCCATTCGACCAGGTGGGTCGCTATCGGCTCGCTGACGGGGACGTGAAGTCGGATTTCTTCACCATCGGCCCCGACGGCTATCAACGCGCTCTGATCGCCGCTCAGAAGCAGTTTTACTTCCAGCGGTCGCGCACGGCGTTGGTGCGCCCCTACGCTGAATGGGAGGGCGACGCCTACCTCCGGGAGCGCCCCTCGCACGTGCACGAAGACGTCGGTTGGGACCTGCTCGATTACCCCGAGAAGCGCCGCAAGTGGAAGGTTGAGGGCGGGTGGCACGACGCCGGCAACTACGACATGTACGTGCCTTCCACAGCGCCGACGGCGCAGGCACTCCTGATGGCGTTCGAAGAGAAACCGGAGATGTTCGCCGACAACGATCTGAACATCCCCGAGTCGGGCAACGGAGTGCCCGACATCCTCGACGAAGTGAAGTGGGGACTCACTTGGGTGCTCTCGGTCCAAGAAAAAGAAAGCGGAGCCTTTCGTCACCGCGAGGCCGTCATGGAATGGACGCCCGAGGTGCCAGCGGATCAGGACAGAACCGCACGGTGGGTCGCCGGCCCCAGCACCGCGGCGACCGCCAAAGCCGTGGCGGCGCTCGCCGTTGCGGCACGGGTGTTCGAGCAATACGACGAAGCCTTCTCCAAACGCTGCGCCGAAGCTGCCAAGAAGGGATGGGGTTTTCTCGAGGCTCACCCCCAGCAGATTCGCGTCGACGGGAAGGGCAGCAAGCAGCCCGAATGGGATGATGAGCCGGGGCGCAACGACACCGGAGCTCGCTTCACTGCCTCCGCCGAGATGTGGCGCACGTTCCGCGACGAGGGCGCTCTCGCCACGGTCCGCGCGGGGATGGATGCGCCGGAAGCGCAGCCGAGCGAGTTCATCAAGGGCGCTTGGGCGAACCTGAGTCGCTGGGCCCTCACCACCCTCGCCCGCGACCAGGAAACCCCCAACGACATCCGAGGCTCCGCGCAGCAGCGGCTGATCGCAGCGGCGCTGAGCCTCCGTCAGCAGATCGAGCAAGTCGACGGCTACCGCTGCGCCTCGCGCCCCGAAGATTACTATTGGGGGCACAACTCGAACTTGATGGAGAAGGCCCACATCCTGTTGGTCGCCGCCGAACTCACCGGAGAGCACTGGCCCCGAGACGCCGCTCGCGACCAATGGCACTGGATGCTCGGTCGCAACCCCAACGGCTACAGCATGGTCACGCGTGTGGGCAAAGGACCGACCCGGATCTACCACATGGAGTGGGGCAGCTACGAGCCGCCTCCGCCCGGGTACCTCGTTGGGGGACCAAACGCCGTGCAGATGAAGATGCTCTCGCCCGAAGCACCCGCGAAGGCGATTCTCTGGGACAACCCCGAGCCGCTCCGATCCGGGCTTCCAGCTCACGCCTTGTGGCACTGGAAGCAGAGCGACCTGTGGGACGGGGGCTTCCTGCCCGAGGGGGACTGGACCAATGGTTGGTGGGCCGTCACCGAAGGTGACATCTACTACAACGCCAATCTCGTGCTCGTCGCCGCTCACATGCAGGAGAAGGCACCCCAGCCTTCGCCCCCGCCTCCGACGGCAGCCCTGGGAACGCCCGAACCATCGGCCGGCTCACTTCAGCCGGCTCGCCCCGCGAAGCCATGACGCAGCAAGCGATGATCGCTGTGGTTGCTTGCTCGGTCGCGGCAAACGGTAACCGTTTGCCGCTCGAGGCCCACTCGCCGAGCGGTGCGCGAACGCGCCACTGAGCAATCACTCACCAGCGCGCTTGAAGCGACGCCTGGCGCGCTGTTACATTCGTCGGCCATGTTCGGGGTCAAGGGGCGGCGGCTGCGCCCAACAAAGGGGCTGGCCTGGGCCGCACTCACTGCCCTGAGCACAGGTGTGAGCTGCAACCTGGTTCTCGGTTTGGATGAAGATCGTGAGCTCGGGGACGATGGCGCTGGCGGAGCCGCGGGCGCCGGAGGAAGCTCGTCGATCGGAGGCACGCCTGCGGCGGGAGGCGCTACGGAGGGCAGTGGCTCCGCAGGCTCCGCGGGCGGCGGCGGACTCTCAACGGGCGGCGGCGGTGCGATGGGCGAGATCAGCGGCGGCTCGACCAGCACCGGTGGCTCGATGGGGGGCGGCGGGTCGATCAGCACCGGAGGCTTCGGGGGGACTTTCGACTGCCAGAGCTTCGCACCCCACGATGCCTCGGTCGATCAGCATTGGGCTCACCCGAGCCTCGCCTATCATTCCGGAGCACAGAACTGGGGTGTGAGCTGGGGCTATTGGTCGAGCCAGATCGCCTACGATCGTTTGGACGCCACCGGCACGTTGATCACCACGGCCAGCGACTCTCTCCCGGTCACCACCAGCAGCGGCGTCAGCCGAGGCGACGCCGCCATCGCTCCTCTCCTCGACTCGTTCGTCATTGCGTACGGCGATCAAGAAGCTTCGACCATCACCCCTCGCTTGGTGCGTGTCACACCAGCTTCAGGCGCGGCGGAGGCAGGCCCGGGGGCCGGGGCCGTAGGCGCCGACACGAACCTTCCGTACGTCGAGGGTTTGGCCGTTTCCGAAGGCGCCAGCTTCGCCGAGAGCGCCGTGCTCACCGTTCTACGCACGACCGGTCCTTCCCCGGGAGCAGCGCTCGTGCGGCGTTTCAACGGGGAGACCGTCGCCACGGGAGACGATGATCTCGCGAACACCAAGGCAGCCGATGCGGCGTACGTGCCGGACGCGGATCGTTTCGCAGTCGTGTTGATGACTGACCAGGGCGCTCTCGAGCTCCGCACCTACCCCACCTCAGGCACCTTCAACGCCACGACCCACGAGATCGGCGGACTCGCAGACGAGCCCACAGTCCCGTCCTTCGGGACCGGGCTCGCCATGACAGCTGCAGAAGGCGACGTGTTCGTCGCGTGGACCGACGCACGCATCGTGGGGAGCAGCCGCATCTACCTCACCAAAGTCGATGCACTCACCGGGGAGCGCGGAACCGGGACGACGGACTCCGTGTGGGTAAGCGAGGCGACGCCCGGCACGGCGAATTTTGCGCCTCGGCTCACCTTCGACGGACAACTGATCGTCGTGGCTTGGTTGGTCGACTCGGAAAACGCGATCTGGATGCGCCGCTTCGCTCCCGATTTGACCCCCGTGGGCAATGCCTTTTCGGCGACCGGCGACGTGCCGCTGGTCGAGACCCGGTTCGGCTTCGCGCGGGGAGAATCGAACGAGTACGGCCTGGCGTTTGGACAGAGCGACGTCTTTCAGATGCTCCGCGTCGTGTGCGACGGACCCTGAGATCCCGGGGCGAGGAGCTTCAGTAGTCACCCCGGCGCCCAGCGCCGGCACAGGAGAGGAACCCAATATGCCCACTTATTACGGAATTCTAACCGACTTCACCGACAGTTCCCCCGATGAGGCCGATCTCTTCGTCGGCATCGACCCCGTTCATGGGCGGCAAGAAGTCACCGTGAAGGTCTACAAGCCTGGTGCTCCCCCCGCGAAGACCACCTTCACCACGAATCAGGAGGGCTTCGGCAAAGCGGACAACCTCGATCCGGGAACTGACGATGCTCTGCTGGAAGTGCAGACCAGTTTCGATGCGGGCGTGAGCCTGCTCCAGCTCGCCAATCCGGGTCGGCTCTACGTGGTCCTCCCGAGCAGCTCTCAGACTCTCGGAAAGAAGTTCCAACTAGTGAGGAAGGGCGGCGACTTCTTCGTGTTGGTGGGCAACCCCCAAAGCGCCCCGGCTACTGTGCAGGTCCAGTCGGGAACTGCCGCTCCGACGACGAAAATCGTGCAGCCCAATACCGTCGCCAAGATCGAAATCCCGTCACCACGCGCGGCGATCCAGATCACCAGCGACCAAGAGGTGTTGGTCCAAGGCAGCATCGGGCGCGGGACCAAGTCTGGTTTGATTCCACCGAGCTTGTAGGAGGGGCGGACCCGCCCCCCTCGTCGGCCGAAGTGAATTCGGCCTCCTCACCCCACGGTCCGCCGGGTCTCCGGCGCCTCCCACTTGGTCGGCGGCGGCGACGCGGCGCCTCGTCACTCCTCGGGCTTCGCCTTCGCTTGCCTCGGGTTCTCGCCACCGTGAACGAGGCCGTCTTGGGCTAGCGCTGCTCGAGGCACTTGAAAAACCGCCGTGGTCATCCGCAGGTCACGGCGAATTACCGGGACCTTTCGCGCATTTGTGGCGCGTGATCCGTTTCATTGCTACTCGGCTGCCATGGACTCCCTCTTCGATGCTGTGAAGGAGGCCGCACTCACGGGCATCTGGGCGAAGGGTGTGAAGCTCGCCCGCACCGATGCGGTGACGCTCGAAGATCGCTCGACGGACGAGGCGGTCTTTCGCGTCCGATCACCCGGTCGCGCCGTAGCGCCCACGGCAGTGCTCTACCCGAGCGACGAAGAGTGGACCTGCGACTGCGGAAGCCGAAACGATCCTTGCGAACACATCGTCGCGGCAGTGATCGCGGCCAAGCACGCGAGCGACCAGGGCGAAAGCGTGCCGTCCGCAGAGCAAACCGGCGCCCAACTCGCGTACCGGATCCAGCGCCACGCGGGTGCGAGCGTTCGCATCGAGCGTGTGGTCGTCTACCCCGACGGTCGTGAGGAGCCGCTCAAGGCGCCCCTGACCACACTCATCGCTCGTCGAGCCTGCCCAGTCGCGCCAAGCCACGACGACCTCGCTGCGGATGCGATCTTGGGGAACGCTGCCCGCCGCACCGGCTCGGCGGCGCTTGCGCCCGACACGATGGAAAAGCTGCTGCGCGTCCTCGCCGGGTCGAAAGTCTTTCTGGATGGCCGGGAAGCCTCCATTTCTCTCGAGCCTGTGCTGCCCGTGGCGCGAGTGGTCGATTCTCCGACGACCGAGGGAGGCGTCACCCTCTCCGTAGATCGGGATCCCCGAATCGACGAAGTGCTGGACCGCGGAGTGGCGCGCATCGGCTCCGTCCTTCACCCCCTCGGAGCGACCGATCTGAGCGGCGCGCGCCTCGAGCGGCTGCCAATGGAGCGCACCGTCGAAAAGCGCGAAATCGGCGAACTCGTCGGAAAGATCCTCCCGGAGCTCGAAAAGGAAGTCTCGGTCTCCATCGACAGCAAGCGGCTACCCAAGCGCGGTGGTCTCGAGCGCCCTCGCATCGCCTTCGACATGACTCCCCAAGGGCACACACTCAGCGTGCTCCCGACCTTGGTGTACGGCGAACCGGCCCGAGCGCGCATCGACGGCGACAAGCTGATTCATCTCGGCGGCATCGTTCCGAAGAGAGATCGCTCAGGGGAACGGGAGCTCGTCGCACAACTGCGCGACGAGCTGAACCTGGTCCCCGGGCGCGTCGTTCATTTCGACGGCCACGATGCAGCGCGGTTCGCCCGCAAGCTTCGAGCGTTCCAGGACAACGCCCGCACCAACGTCGACCGCGACCTCGTGTCGAAAACCGGCGTCGAAGCGCTGCTTCTCGTCGAAGGGAGCTCGATCTCCCTCAGTTTCGTGCAAGACGGCGCCGGTGAGGGCGAGCAGCGGGAAGCCTCGGTCGAGGCCGTGTATCGCGCCTGGCGCGACGGACTCGATCTGGTTCCCCTCAAGGACGGAGGGTGGGCGCCCCTGCCCGTCGATTGGATGTCTCGCTACGGCGATCGCGTAGCCGATCTACTCGCCGCCCGTCGTCCAGACGGCGAGGTGGCTCCCTACGCACTCGGGCGCCTCGCGCAGGTGTGCGAAGAGCTAGGTGAACCCCCTCCCCCCGGTTTCGACACGCTGCGCCCGCTCTTCGAAAACTTCGACAAGCTCCCGCAGGCACCGCTCCCCGAGGCACTGACGGCGGACCTCCGCCCCTACCAACGTCAGGGAGTCGACTGGCTCTCGTTTCTTCGAGACGCGGGGCTCGCGGCGATCCTCGCGGACGACATGGGACTCGGGAAGACGCTCCAAACCTTGTGCGCCCTGTCGGGAAAGACGCTGGTCATCTGCCCCCGCAGCGTGGTGTTCAACTGGGTCAAGGAAATCCAGCGCTTCCGACCCGACCTTTCGGTGAACGTGTACCACGGGCCGCGGCGCGAACTCGACGACGCCGACGTCACGATCACGACCTACGCCGTGCTGCGCCTCGACATCGACACCCTCGAGGGGACTCCGTGGCACACGGTGGTGCTCGACGAAGCTCAGGCGATCAAGAACCCCGACAGCCAATCCGCCCGCGCCGCCTACCGCCTATCGGAAAGCATGGCGAGCCCGGGCTTCCGAGTAGCCCTCAGCGGCACCCCGGTGGAAAATCGCCTCGACGAGCTCTGGAGCCTGTTTCGCTTCAGCCACCCGGGACTACTCGGATCGCGGAGCGACTTCCGCGAACGGTATTCCGAGCCGATCTCCCAAGGCAAGGAAGACGCCGCCGAGCGACTCCGGCAGCTCACCAAGCCGTTCCTCTTGCGCCGCCTCAAACGTGACGTCGCGAGGGATCTTCCCCCTCGCACGGACGTGGTGTTGACGGTGGAGCTCAGCGACGAAGAGCGCAATCTCTACGGCGCTATCTACGCGGCGAAGCAGAAGGAAGTGGTTGCCGCTCTCGAAGGAGGCGGTGGCGTGATGGCAGCGCTCGAAGCTCTCCTGCGTCTTCGACAGGCCGCCTGTCACCCTTCGCTCGTGCCAGGACAGGCCGCCGCTTCCTCCTCGAAGGTCGAAGCGCTGCTCGACGCACTGGACGACGCCGCCGCTGACGGGCACCGCGCCATCGTATTTTCGCAGTGGACCTCGCTGCTCGATCTGATCGAAGAGGAGCTCGGGCGCCACGAGATCGACTACGTCCGCCTTGACGGATCGACACGGGATCGTGGCGCGGTGGTGGATCGATTCCAGGCGGACGACGGCCCGCCGGTGTTGCTCTCCTCGCTCAAGGCTGGCGGCACCGGTCTCAACCTGACGGCTGCAGACCACGTGTTTCTCATGGATCCGTGGTGGAACCCGGCGGCGGAAGAGCAGGCCGCCGGCGATGCCGAAGAGAACGAGGGCGCCGTTGAAGCCGCCGAAGCCGTCGCCGCCCTCGACACGCGCATCGATGCCGTGGGCGACGAGAGCGTGAAGCGGGCTTACGCCATCCTCTCGCGCCGCGCTTCGACGCACTGGAAGCGTGTGCTCGGAGAATCCGCAGCTCAGTGAAACACACACTTCCCCGTGAAAGCTCAGGCAGAACCCCTGTTGAAAGCGCAGTGAAAGAGCGACTCGACGATCTCGCTCGGCGCATCGAGCGCCTCGGAGGCGCGACCGATCCGGACGGCGCGACCATGGACCGGATGCTCGCTCCGGTGCTCCGAGCGCTATCCTGGAAGCCCGAGCTCCGGACCGAGTGGCTGGAGGAGCTGTTCACGGCGGGCCGCCAAAGCTCCGACCCCGACCGCTTCCTCGAGCGGGTCGACACCTGGAGAGCGCTCTTGCGAGCTCTCGGAGAAGCCGAAGACAACGTACGCCAGCTCGAGCGCGCCACGGTAGTCGAAGGCGCGGCCCCGATCGCCCACGTCGCGTGGTGTTGGCGCGTTTACCAAGTCCTTTCGCGAGCCCACGAGCAGGCCCGCCGAGCCCCGGAAAGCATCGCCATCGGACCTTGGGATTCGATCGCGGCTCTCCCGCCGCTCACCGCAACCCACGCGAGTGGTGGTCGGGAGCTGCACGTCGATTCCATCGATCCGCTGCTGCGAGCGGCCGCCGACGAGACGGAGCTTCTCGGTCGTCGCCGCCGCTTCCTCGAAGCCGCGCGCCGTCTACTCCTCGATTCGTCCGCCGCCCTCGAGCTCGACGCCGCCGGCATGCAGCGCCGCCAGGAGTACATCGCCCAGGAGATCGCTCGCATCAATCGCCTCGAAGCCCGCGGTCTCCGTCCGGACGTTTCGCTCCTTCATCAGGCAAGGCAGGCCCTCAGTCGAGGGGAGGCGCAGAAGCTTCAAGCCGCCCTCACGGCGATTCAAGGGGGCGCGCAGCGATCGGGCGATGGGGCGCTCGAGGCCGTGACCGATCGGGCCCTGGACACGCTGTGGCAAGGCGGCTCGCGCTTCAGTCACGAAAGCGCCGCCTACTCGCTGGCGGCGTCCGGAGCAGACGTTTTCGACGATGACGTCCGCGCGGCCGTCCAGCGCGGCTACGTCACCGGACGTCAGAACCTCGAAGCGAAAAAAGAGGCCGTCAGCGCCGTGCAGCGCATCTTTCTCGATCGGGCGCGTCGCTATCTGAACGAAGGCGACTTGGACATGACGATCTTCGCTGCCCTGCGTGTGGACGGCTACTTCGACGTCGGAGGAACGCTGTCTCCGGTTCGCGTCGTCGAAGAAGATCGCTCCCTGCGCACGGTCCGCTACCCGACGCAGGACATGATGCTCCTGCCCGCAAGCGGCCCGGAGGACGTCGTCGATTCGATCATCGACGACCCCCGCCTGATCATGCTGAATCTGGCCACGGGTCGCCTGCTGGCGCGGCGCTACGTCGTCGAAGAGGTCCGCCGCCGGGAGCGCAGCGTGCTGAGCTCGGAAGTGCGCGTCTACGTGCTGGACGGCTCCGGCTCGATGCTGGGGCCGCGGGCCCGCATGCGGGATGCCATCTTGGTGACCGAGCTCGCCACCTTGCGGGCTCGCTACGAAGACGCGCGGCGCACGCTCAATCCCATCCTCTACTACCGCTACTTCACCAAGAACGTCGGCCCGACCACGCGCGTGGCGTCGAGTGCCGCCGCCGTCGACGCCATCGAAGACGTGCTCGCGAACGTCCACTCCGGGGGCACCGACATCCAGGCGGCCCTCTTGGCGAGCTTCGCCCAAATTCGCGAGGCACGAAAAACGGATCCCGATCTCTCGCGCGGTCAGATCGTGCTCGTGACCGATGGCGAAGCCCCCGTCGACGCCGAGGCAATTCTGGAGGCTCGCCGCTCCCTCGGTGATCTGCCCATCGGGGTCAGCATCATCGCCCTGGGGGTGGAAAACGCGGCATTGAAAGCACTCGCGGCCTCGCAGCGCGCCGCAGGCGAGGACGTCTTTTATCACTTCCTCCCCGATTCCGAGCTTTCGCGCATCCTGAGCGGGCGGGACGCCGGTCTGCCCATCCATCTGCCACACGCGGTGAACCTGGGAGAACTCTCGGGGGAGCTCGATCGGCTCCTCGCGGAGCTGGAAGATCTGACTCGCACCCGAGAGCGAATGCTCTTCGACGAAGACGCGTCCCAGGACGCCTTCGCGGAGGTGGGCCTTCGCTTCGACGACCACGGCACCGAGCATCAAAAAGCGCGGGCCGCAGCGAGTCGTCGCGACGAGGCGGCCGTCGGGGCTCGCTTCGAACGCTGGTTCCCCGCATTGCCAGCGAGCGCCTCGGAAGTCGTGGTGGTTCCCGGTGCAGTCGACCAGGAAGATTTGGACGTCGTTCAAACCCTGCTTGCCTCGACCTTGGACATCATCGAACTCGTCGGAACGGATGATCTCGCGCGCCGAGTCGATGCGATTGAAGTGCTCGAACGCCTGCTTCTCGATCGAGGGATGACGCCCTGGCGCTACGCCGATCTGTGTCGGCGGCATGCCCCGCGGGTGGGTCCGCTGCTGCTCGCCGTCCGCGCCGCTTGCGGTTTCGAAGCTCCCGCGGCGGGCTGATCCGCGTTCGATCGATCAGGTGCGGCCGCACTCGCACGCCGCCGCGCTGAAATCTGAAAGGTTCTGGTGGGCACGCGCGACCAAGCCTTCGTAGACTGCGCTCACCCTCCGACCCGGTGGGCCGTCCACGCCTCCTTGACCCCCCCGCCCGGCCTCTGCCGCGCCTCACCAACAAGAGAATTCACATGCACGGAAAAATTGCAGCCCCGAGCCACGCCCTCCTCCTCTCGCTTTGCGGCGTGCTCCTGGGCGCGGGTTGTTCTGACGCTGCCGGAACGAACGGGGGCGCCGGTCTCGAAACGTCTTCGGGGGGAAGCGCGGCGGCGGGAACGGGCGCAACCGGCGGCGCGGTGAGCGGAACTGGCGGCGCGGTTTCCACGGGCGGCACCGTGAATGGATCGGGCGGCGTGACCACGACCGGCGGTGTGGCGGGCAGCGGAGGAGGCGGCGGCGCATTGGGCACCGGTGGTACATCGGAGACCGGCGGCGATACTGGCTCCGGCGGCGACACGGGCTCCGGCGGGACCGGAGGTCAAACCTCCACGGGCGACATCAGCATCTTCGATCCGGTTCCGGGGTTTGCCAGCGTCGCGGGGGGCACGACCGGCGGCGGAACGGATCTGTCGTCCGCTGTCAGGGTCTCGACCATGAGCGCTCTGCAACAAGCCGCGAGTGGATCGAGCCCAGCGATCATTCTGGTCGAACCGGGAACCTACTCCGGCACGCTTCAGCCCGGCGCCAACAAAACCATCATCGGTGTCTCCCCCGGCGTGAAGATCTCGGGGAACATCAAGATCAGTGGTTCCGGTCGGAACAACATCATCATCCGCAACATCGCCGTGCAGGGTCTGCCGTGCAGCACCTACGACGAGTGCAAAGCGGGCGCCGACGCGGTCTACATCGGCAACGCCGCGCATCACGTGTGGCTCGACCACCTGGACATTTCCGACGGCCAGGACGGCAACTGCGACACGACCCGGGAGGCCGACTACATCACCGTTTCGTGGACGCACTTCCACTACACCTACGCCAAGGAGCACCGGTTCTCGAACCTGATCGCGGGCGGGGATGGTGAAACGCAAAGCGCTGGCAAACTGCACATCACCTACATGAACAGTCACTGGGGTGAGCGCGTCGACGCCCGTCAGCCCCGCGGTCGCTTCGGCAACATCCACATGCTCAACAACTATCACAACACCGGCGGCAGCCAGATCCACGGTGTGGGCTTCGATATGGCGCTCATCGCAGAAAACAGCGTCTACGACGAAGGCCGGTCGATTTGGACGGACATGGGAAGCCCCCGCGGTTGGAAGGGGATGGGCAACATCGGCTCCGGGAGCGATCTGAACGACTCGCGCGGCACGGTCTTCACCATTCCGTACTCCTACTCGCCCATGCCGGCCTCCGAAGTCGTGGGCGCGGTGACGTCCTCCAAGTGCGGCGCCGGCAACACCTGCGAAACGGGACTTTGAAGCTGGGGACTCTGGAACCGCAGAGCAGAAAGACGGCACCTCAGGCGGCAACGGCATCGCTGGCGATGGCGACTCGGGTACAGGTGGCGGAGACGCAATCGGATCCGGAGGCGTCGGTTCGGGCGGCATTGAAAGTGCACTGGAAAAACGGTTGCCGACCGTTGGGAACGGCTTTCCTGTTTGCAAAACGCCTTCGCAACGGTCGCGAACGCCTTTCCCGTTCGCCAAGACGCCTTCGCAACGGTCGCGAACGCCTTTCCCGTT
>JBNKGC010000011.1:0-56016 GCA_050289625.1 Polyangiaceae bacterium
ACGAGGCGCCGCGTCCCCGCCGGGGAGCGAGCCCCATCGCGACCCGCCGGAGACCCGGCGGACCGTGGGGTGAGGAGTCGCGGCTTCGCCGAGAGGCCGAAGGGGGCGGGGCCGCCCCCCTGCTAATTATCCGAAGCTGCCGCCTCGATCACCTGGTGCCTGGCTTCGACGTGGGCGATGAACCCCGCGTCGCCAGTCACGGATTCTTCGAAGGCTTCTTTCGACGTTAGGCTCGAGTAGTGCTCCTGCTCGCCGTCGTCGCCCGTGACGTATGGCTCGATCAGGGCGTGGAGTTCTTTGGCACGATCGGAGAAGGTGTCCACCGCGAACGTCCCTTCCAGGGCGTCGTTCAGGTACATTCCGTACTGGGTGCGGTATTCGTCGTCTGCCAGCAGCTTCGCAATGAGCGGCCAGTTTTCGCCGACCGCCGCGTGGTAGAGGTCGTCCGCCGTGTCATCCGCAGCTCCGCCTGCCGTGCCGCACAGGGCCGTGCCGCCGCTCAGCGACTCGTTCAAATCCCAGGGGACCCACGTGATGCGTCCCGAGTCGCCATACAGGAAGTAGTTGCGCGCTTTGCAGCCGTAGCTGTCCCAATTCACGATCGCGGTGTTTACCGCGAGGAAGCGGAGGAAACCGTCCACGTCCAGCCTTTCCTCCAGAGCGGATCGGAAGTCCGCCCCGGAAACGCTATCGTCGTTGAGCGCTTCAATGGCACCTTTCACGTCGGAGAAGTCACCCGGATCTCCGCCGTCGGCGTTGCGCTTCTTGGGAAAGCTGGCTTCGTCGAACGAGGTCCAGTCGGCAGACGGTCCTTCCGGCTTGTAGAGGTTGCCATCGGCGCCGCCGAGCTGGCTCTTCAGCATTGCGGCGTCGTCCGGATCCTCGATCATCGTGTAGAGGCCCCAGTATTCGGGTCCTTCGCCGACATCCACGAAGACGCGATAGAAGGCTCCGCGCGCCGCGGGCACTCCGTGGTCGCGGAAGATCTCACCGGCGAGGACGTCGCGTAGGAACGAATCGTCTCCTTCGTTCGACGAGAACGTGAGCTTCTTGAAACCGTAGAAGCGCTGGTTCTTGATGATCGGGTGATCGTCTTCGTATTGGTCGAAGGTGATCCGGAAGGGAAACTTCCGACTGCCCCGGTCCATGGCGTCTTCGATGGTGCCCGTGCCCTTGTAGCGAATGCCGACGTGCGGCCAGGTGCGATCGTCATGGTGTACCGTCGCTTCGACCCATGCCGGATCACGCTCGGCGGCGACGGCGATCGGGCGATCGCTCTCCATCTTCTCGAAGTTCTCAGCAGAGAGCTCGATGTCGATGCGATGCACGACCTCCGTGTCGAACAAGCGGTCGTAGTCGGCAGCAGCGTCATTGCCGTGAGTTCTCTCGCTCCAACCTTTCGGACGATCCTCCGCGGCGCAGCCTGTTAGACCCCCGGAGCTAAGGGCGAGGAGTAGGAGGGCTGTGGCGGCGTGAGGGATTCGTGCGGCATTCATCGGGATTGAAAGGGAGAAGAGGCACTCACCGCCCCGGGTAGGGACGCGCCTGTTTGACGTAGAGAACGGGTTCCTCCCCCGGAGGACCGTCGAACTTGAACTCCACATCCATGGCGTACCAGTCGTTCGAGCCATCCTGGGGTCCGTAGGACGGATAGAAGAACCGGTGGATGGCCTCGAGCGCAACCCCGAGCCTGTGAGTTTGCTCGGTGGTGAGCACCGACTCGCCCTCGGGGACAAGGTTCGAGTGATCGATGAAGACGATCGGCTGACCCTGCATGTCGTAGTAATAGATGAACTGATCCGTCGTCACCCCCTCGGGAGGTTGCACGACCGACGAGTCACCCATCTGAACGTTCACGTAGAAGCCGGGTTCGACTCCGGACGTGTCGAAAGGGTTCGCGGTGGCCGCGACACCATTTGCCTCTTCGTCCGGGAAGGAATTGTGAACCAAGAGCGCCATTCCTACCTTTTGGTGGTCGATGCCTCGGTAAGTGCGCTCTTCGAAAGCCCGGAAGTACCAGATGCTCGACCACACTTCGCGGATGGCGTCTTCGACCGATTCGAGTGGGTCCCCGGGCGTGCCGCTCTTGGAGGTGTAGAGGCCGGCGCCGGTGAAGTCGCCGAGGTCTTCGGCGTTGGTGCTCGAGCGAAAACGCATTCGAATGCCCGGAAACTCCGAGTCCAGCTTGGCGAACAGGGCCTCGAGGAAGTCGGCGTTGATGGGGGCGGCCATCATGTCCGAACGGAGTTCGGCCAAGGTGGTGTCACGGAGCTCGGGGTCGGAAGCGAACTCCTCGTCCGCGAGCATCGCCTCGACCCGCAGGTCGAAGCCGTTTTCGACCATGAATTGGTTGTAGAAATAGACCGGGATGGCGAAGGCCTTCGGCGTGTTGGCTTCTTCCACGAACGAAAGCGCTGCAAAGTGACTGGCCTTGCCGCCGAATGCGGGAATCGCCGCGCTGATCTGCTCACGGAGGAGAGTCTCCGCTTCGGGATCGACGATGTCCCCGACATCCGTGAGCTCGGTCACACTGAGGTCCTTGTCGGTGATGGCGATGGGCTCCGGCTGAACCAGGCAGTCGGCCGCCTCGTCCTCCGAGCTGGCCTCGATTGAATAGTCGAAGGCTCCGACTTCCAGGGTGACCCACTCGCCTTCGAGGGCGCGCAAGTCCGGATCGTCGAACGCCCCACGCAGCGCCATGTTGGGCGTGCCGCGGTTCTGGGACAGGACGTTCACGTGGGAAAGCGGGGTTTGGAATTCCTCCGTGATGATTCCCTGGGCCACGGAGATGTCGTTGGGGACGTTGTCCAGCACGACGATGTCCTGGAAGCTGATGTACAAGTCCTCGAGACCTTCGGCGGTGGTGAACACGAGTCGTCCACAACTCTTGCCGAGGTTCAGGGCCTGGTAGTCGATACCGTCGTAGAGCTCACTGGTCGTGATCACTCGAACGGAAGAGGGGAGGTCATCGAGGACTCCTTCACTTTGTCCGCTCGGGTGGAAAAAGAGCTCTTCACCGAAATAGGCGGAGCGAGAGATCGTTTGGTACGCCTCGGCGACCATCGAAGCGCTGGCCGTGTCGTACGGGGAAATCTCGTAGACCCACTTTCCCGGCCCCTCGTAGTAGGTGACGGCACCGAGAAAGAAGCGGCGCTGCGCGCTGTAGTAGTTGTCGTTGAACGACTCGGGGCTCGGGATCACGGGGAGCCCGTCCGTGCCCGACAGGTGCGCGCTCGCGAAGTCGTAGTGCAGCTGATATTTCTCGCTGTTTTGAAAGTACAGCCGATTGTCGTCCACCCGATCGATGACCGTTTTCACCGACAGCGCGCCGGGCAGGCTCGAGTCCGTGGGCTCGGACGCAACCGCCAGGAAGTCCGCTTCGCAACCGATCTCGTGAACGAAGTCGGGAGACTCGTCCTCGGTCACCAGGCAGGCCCAGTTCCGCGGCGCCTCCTGAGTCGTGGTGCCGTGCTCTCCGCACGCTGAAAGCACGCCAGCGCAAGAAAGCAGGGAGATGGCGAAGGCAGCGCGCCCCCGGCCGCTCCAGCCTTCCGCGGGGGGAAGGCCGAAACGGCTTCGGGTGAGCTGTCTGTCAGTGGCAGTTTGTTCGATCGGCGTGCGCAGCTTTCGCACGGAGCCCGAGGCGAATGCCCTGAAGGACATGAACTTTATCGTCACGACAGTCTTTTGGTTTCAAAGAGCGAAGCAATAGAAGGCGCCGTAGCCACCGCCCGCCCCCACGGCGTTGCCGGTGCCCGGTCCGTCTTGGATGAAGTTGACCCCTGCTTCGCAGCCGTGGCCCGGGTGAGCCTGAGACCAACCCTGCCCGCTGAACGCAGGCCAGCTATGACCCAGCATGGGGCCGCCTCCGCCCACCGGCCCTCCGCTTCCCCCACCCGTGGCGGTGGTGCTCGTCCAGTCGTCGCAGCTGAAACCGGCGTAGCGACCGTTGCTGTTCGATGCGGTGAGCGTGTCGTGGTCGTCGTCGTCCTGACCGTCGTTGTTCACGTCGGTCGACCCGTCGTGGAAGGTGCCGAGCTCGTCGTAAGTGCCGTCGTCACAGGCGCCACCGGCCGGTCGATTGCCCGACGTGAGGCCGTCCACGTCGTCAGCGACCAGATTGCCCGCGTGGTCGTACCAGGGACCGCTTCCGATGCGGTCGATCGCGTCTTCCTGACTGGTGCTCAGGTACGCTTTCCAGGTTTTGTTGCCGAAACACACGCGCCGGGCGATCTCCTGACAAATGGCGTCGGCTCCCTCGAGGCCAGTGGCCGCCCCGTTGTATCGGAGGTCGCCGCCGAAGCCGTCGGGGCTGCCAGAAAGCTCCTGGATGTGGTGGTAGCTCGTGATGAAGAAGCTGAACTTTTCGTCCGCTCCGGTGGGCGTGCAGTCTTCGTTCGAGCTTCCACCGCTACCCGTTTCACCACCGCTTCCCGTGGCCGTTCCGCCGCTGCCTCCGGAATTGGTCGACCCGCCCGTCGAGGCTGCCGCACCCGTTCCGGCCACCGCGCCGCCCGAGCCGGTCACGGACCCGGTGCCCGAGACCGCACCACCCGAGCCGGTGACCGATCCCGTGCCCGAGACGTTACCGCCAGTTCCAGTCGTGCCACCGCCGGTGCCGGCCTGAGAACCGCCTTTTTGGCCGCCCGATTCGCCCCCGCCGCTGCAAGCGGCCGCCGCCACGAGCACCGCTCCAGCAACTGCTACCCTTCGTACAAGCATTTTCCGAATCTCTCCTGAAGAGTGAATGCGCTGCGTGCTCATGCGCCGCAGCTGAGATCTTCTTGGCAAGTCTCCCCGTCGGGACAGTCGGTGTCCTCGCTGCAGGAAGTCAGTCCGGGAATGCTCACGGGCAGGGTGATTTCCGAAGAGACAGTGAAGTCGACGCATCCGGACGATAGGTCGACCGATTCGACCGTTCGCCGAGACAGCGCGACCCGAGGGAACCCGGAGAAACCGAGCTCCATGAGTGAAGTCACCAGCTCCGCGGGGATCTCGAAACTTCCCGAGTCGGACGTGGTGCACTCGATCCATCCCGTGGTGCCCCCGTGGGTATTCACGGTCAGCTTGATGCGGATCTCAGCGTCACTCGCGCCGCCCGCCTCCCAGCTGATGGCCGAGGCGGTACCGCTTTCCACCGGCACCTCACTCATCGTGCTCGTGAGGGGCGCCACCCCGGTGCCGCTCAGACGAAAAGCGCCGAAGTCGCCGCCGTCGGCGGTCAGGGTGATCTCCGCGCCTTCGTCGAAACCGGGGAAGGGGTCCGAGAACGTTTCGGAGTAGTCGAAGGTGATGCCGTTGGGGTCGATGGTGAGCGCCTCGGCGAGCCCCGTGACCGTTACCGTCCCCGCCGACTGCTTTTCAGGCGCGGGGACGCAAACGTCGTCACCGGCGCACACCTCGACGAGATTTTCGCACGGCGTGCTGCAGAACAGTTCGCGCGGTCCGAATAGGGTGCAACTTTCCGCTTCGGCCAAGATCTCCGGGATACCGGATGGGGCGACGCCGCTGGAGACTGCTCCGCGGACGTTTGTGTAATCTTCCGCTAGCGACGCGACGAACGAACCGATCCGTTCTTCACTCGGGCAGACGGCAGCCGTCGTGGACGGATAGGCGCCGCTTTCGGATCCGCCGGATCCGCCGGAAGCCGAGCCGCCCGAAGAATCCGCACCAGACGAGCCGGAGTCGTCAGTACAAGCGGGTTGGAAGAGTGCGGCAGAGGCAGCCGCCAAAGCCGTGGCCAATGTGCGCGAAGCAAGGAGGTTTTTCATGCTCGGGGCGAGCGCGTGTGACAGTGACGCGCGATTTGGGTGACGCTCTGGTGATTGTTCGTGACACCGAAACTGCCCCAGGATTCTCTGAGCGAGTACCACCTGAACGGCATCGGCCTCGTCTTGGGTCGTGGATTGCTAGTACCCGGGTGGCAGGGCCAGCAGGCAGCGATCTCGAGGCGGAGACAAAAACTGCGCCTGCTGTCCAGGGCCAGGGGTAACTATCTTGTGACGATGGAGGAAACTTCGAATGAAGCATGGGGCCGTACGCCTCCATTTTCGAAGTTGGGCGGGTCTTTTCGACGGACCTGCCAGGCCCCGGGCGAATGCCTGGGCCGACCGCTCCCAGGCGGCAGGTACGACCTCGAGTCGGCCGACCGGGGGCGACCCGCGCGGAGAAACGAGATGCAGACGACCTCAGTGGAGACGGTGACGCAGGACAATCTCGCCGCGGTTCTGAGTCGCTACGACGACGCTCCGGTCTCGTTGCTCCGGCAGCGAGATCTCCTCGATCGAGTCGACCGGAAGTTTCCGACCACGACGGAGGTGGTGAGTCGCCTGCTCGAAGAACTCTCGGGCGACTATCAAATCGTCTTAGCGGGCGGCAAAGCCTGGGCGCACTACGAGACCTGCTACTTCGACACGCCGGAGTTGTTCAGTTTCCGAGAGCATCTGAGGGGTCGTCGGCCTCGCTTCAAGGTGCGCATCCGCCACCACGTGGAGCGTCAGGTGTCCTTTTTGGAGATGAAGCGGAAGCGAAGCAACGGCAAGACCGAGAAGGCGCGCACCACGCGAGAATTTCGCAACTCCGTGTTGTCCGGGGCTGACATGGCCTTCCTTCGGGATCACTGCCCCCTTCCCGTCGAGGGTTTCGAGCAGGCGGTCTGGACCAACTTTCAGAGGGCGACGCTGGTGGGCGTGGACACCAACGAGCGCATGACGATCGACCTCGGTTTGCGATTCGAACGCAACGGGCTCGTAAAGCCCGCCCAGCGCCTCGCCATCGTCGAACTCAAACAGCCCCGCCGCTCCCAAGCGACTCCGGCAGCGCGACTGCTGCGCGAGCTTCGCGTGCAGGAATCCTCGCTCAGCAAGTACTGCTCGGGAGTCGCGGAGGTGCATGAACAGGCTCACCCGAGAGAGAGAAAGAGCCTGACCCGTCGCCTCAACAGGATCACACGATGAACGATCTGGAGAAGTACCTCGGCCTCGACGAGATCGTCGACACGCAAGACACGATTCGCCTGGTCGTCAGGCTCATTTTCGTCCTGGTGTGCACGGGGCTCGTGATCAAGACGTACAAGCGCCATCACAGGAGCGCCGATCACGTCTTCACCTACTGGCTCTTCAGCCTGGTGACCTTCTGCCTCTGCTTCCTCCTGCGGAAGGTCCCCATGGAGCTCGGTTTTGCCTTGGGGCTTTTTGCCGTCTTCGGGATCCTGCGCTACCGGACCGAGTCCATCGCCATCCGCGACCTGACGTACCTGTTCGTGGTCATCGGCCTCGCGTTGGTGAACGCCCTGTCGAACAAGAAGATCAGTTTTGCCGAGGTGCTGATCGTCGATATGGCCATCGTCGGCAGCACCTACGTGCTCGAAGCGTTGGACCCTTTCAGCAAACACGGTTCGATGAGCATGGTGTACGACCGGGTCGACCTGATCGGTCCGAACAGTCGAGAGGCGTTGCTCGAGGATTTGCGTGAGCGGACCGGGCTGTCCGTAAGCCGTGTCGACGTTCAGAGTGTCGACTTGCTGCGAGACACGGCGTTGGTGACTGTTTTTTATGCGACCGATCGAGGGGAACCGAGCGCAGCATTCGATAAACCCGTATCGGAGCGCGTCGCGACGACGGAATCACCGGCGATCGAACGTGTTACTTCGTGAAGTATCCATTCCGTCTTTCTTTACCCGTGATCCCTCTGATCTGCTCTCTTTCAGGCCTGGCCCACGCCGAGTCGGAGGGAGAGCTCTGGACCGAGGCAGGCGTCGAATTCGAGCCCGTCAAACGTCTCGAGCTCGGGTATTCGCAGCACTATCGCGTCGGAAAGGACTTCAGTGAGCCGACGCGCTGGATGCACGAAGTGGGCATCGGGTACGAAATCTTCGACGCCCTGAAAGTGGGAGCAGGCTATCGGCTCTCTTATGAACTCGATGAGCCCATCCCGTGTTGCACGCACCGGGTGAACGCCGACGTGGGCACGCAAGCGGACGTTGGGGACGTTCGTTTCAAGTTGCGCGAGCGCTACCAATGGTCCTTCCGCGAGGAGAAGCGCAAGCAGGTGTGGCGCACCAAGCTCGGCGTTCAGCTGAGGACTTGGGATTTGGTTCGACCGTTCGCCGACGGTGAGGTCTACGTACGGACCTTCGACGAGGAAAAATCGGGCATCCAGACCTGGCGCGCCACAGCGGGCGTCGAGTTCTCGTTCGACCCTTGGGAGGTCGAGGGGTACTATCGCGCCGAGTTCCCCACGGACGAGGACGATCCGACCCTCCACATCGCGGGCCTCGGCCTCGAGTACTCGTTCTAGCGGTGTGCTGAGTCCCGTGGCCGTTTGCTCCTTGACTGATGGAAAACGGCGCCGCGAAGCTTCGACGTCGGCCGTGCTCTCTCGAGGGAGCACCAGCGCGCGTTCCCCCGCTGCTGCTGGGAGGTCCGCCGGTGCGACGTTGCTGGCGAAACTTTCCAGAGCGTTGCTTGCGGAACGTTGCGCATCGGGAAACGGTGGATGCATTCGAGCTCCAAGATTTTGCTGGGCCCGTCGAAGGCCGGGTGGATCGGCACGGATGTCCTTCTGCGGCCCTCGTCTTTGGCCGCCGAGAGGGTTAGATGGATTTCATGCTTCAGCGTTCCTACGCGCTCTTTTCGATCGGCATGGGGGCTCTCGGGGTGGTGGCCTGTTCGAGTCAACCTGACGACGTCGTGAGCGGCGGCAGCGCCACGGGTGGTGTTGCCGCGCCTGGAGGCACCGGAGCGAAGGGTTCGGGAGCTGGTGCGGGGACCGGCGGCGTTGCAACCGGCGGGGCCGGCTCAGACGGCGCGATCCAAACTGGAGGGACGGGCGGCTCGGGGGCATTCACGGCTGCGGAGAGCTACGACCACGGCTTCGTGCCCACGACCATCAGTGTCGAAGACGCGCGCGCCGCATACGAAGATTGGAAGGCGATCCACCTCGAGGACTGCGGAGGCGGCACGTACCGCGTCCGGTGGGAGAACGCGAAACTGGATGCGACCGTCTCGGAGGGCATCGGCTACGGCATGCTCCTCACGGTCATCTGGGACGAGCAGGCGGCTTTCGACGGTCTGTACAACTACTACCAGTCGGCTCTCAACGAGAGCACCGGCCTGATGAACTGGCTGCGCTATGGTTGCAATGCCGACTGGGACACCAAGTACAGCGAGTACCCGGATGGGGCGGCGGCCGACGCCGATCTGGACGTGGCGATGGCGCTCATCTTGGCGGACTGCAAGTGGGGCGGAGGCAACTACGCGAGCGAAGCCTCCAAGGTGATCAGCGCGATTCGCACCCACATGTTCATGACCCACAACGACTTGCAGGTGCTCCAACCGGGCGATTCGGAGTGGTTCGACATGCTGGGCAACGGTTGTGTGAACTATTCGTACTTCGCGCCCGCCTACTATCGGGAGTTTGCCGTCTACGACGGCGCAAACGCCTCGTTCTGGAACGAGGCGGCCGACGATACCTATTCGCTCCTGGCAATGGGGTCCAACTCCTCCACCGGATTGGTGCGGAACTGGGGGGCGTCGGACGGCGGGGACTCCACCTGCGGGGACTCGTACCATCGGGCGTCGTCGTACGGAGATGACGCTGCCCGCACGCCCTGGCGCGTCGCGACGGACTACCTTTGGAACGGCACCGCTGCGGCGAAAGCTTGGACCGACAAGGTTACGACCTGGGTGAGCGGCGTCGGCATCGGAAATACCGTGCAGTGGTACAATCTCGACGGTAGCCCCGACACGGAGGCCAATACCTACGACGATCACACGGCGATCAACGTGGGCCCCTGGGCGGCGGGATCCATGACCTACGATCAGGCGACAGTCGATGCCTTCGCGGCCGAGCTGGTCAGCATTCCCTCAGGTGCCAGCGATCACGACGGGGAGTACTTCCCGCGCATGCTGAAGGCTCTGACGCTCGCCACGTTGGCGGGGCAGTTCACGACCTGCGGCGGGGCTGACTGACTCAGAAGGCGTAGCCCACACCGAGGCTGACTCGCTGCTCGCCGAGAAATGCGATCTCCCCGAGCAGATCGAAGTGCTCCGACAACGCAAAGCCCGAGCCCAGACCCACGTGGTAACGAAACTTGTCGGCGCCCTTGCCGCCAGCGACGTTCCAGTCCGTGCCGGCACCGAAGTAGCGCGCCACGACGAAAGGGGCCGCCCAACCACCGATCGCATGACCGACGGCCAAGCCGAGGCGCCAGTCCCGCGACGTGAAGGCGTCCGTGCTTCCGTCAGGGGCGACGCTCGTCGAGCGTGCCAGGGAGAAGTTCGCGCTCACGTGAGCAAAAGGCACCTTGCCGCCGAACAATCGATACGAGATGCCCAGACCACCGAGGACGCCGGGCTCGAGATCGTAGCGGGTTCCGAGATACTCGACGTGTCCGTCGATGCTGGTTCCGAGGGTCGCGCTGAGCGAGAGCCGGTCCAGGGGGAAGATGTCGTAGGTTGCGGCTACGGCTCCCTGGACGAGCTCCGCTTCCTCGTCTCCGAACTCGATGGTCGTGCTCGTCCCGCCGGCGGTCAGCCCCGCGCGCATGCGCACATGGTCGTCCCCGTAGCAGACGGCAGGCAAACCGTTTGGGCCAATGGGGGGGCTGAGCCCGCAGGCTCGTGCCGAATCGGGGGTCGCGAGAAGCAGCAGTGCAGCGCAAGGGGGGACGAGCCCGAAAGCGAGTCGACGCATTGCCCTGACCATACGCGCGGACCCTTCGGGTGGTTCCAGGAAAGGCCCGAGCCGCTCTCAGGGTGAGTTCCGGGGGTGTCGCGGATGTGCGTCGAGGACCAGGGGCCGCGCTGCAGTGCGAGCGTGGTTCGGAGTTGGCAGTCTCGAACACTTCAGTATCGAGGAGGCCTGGGTCACGGACGAACCCACGCCGGCCGACCCACCGTGGCTCGCTCGTTCGAGCGACCGACGTGTCTCGGAGCAAGATTGCGCAGGGCAGAGCGCCTCGTCCCATTTCGCCCTGGCGTCCGATCGGAGGAAGAATTGGCGGCGGGAAGTGGCCGGTTTTCGGCACCGCTGTAGGTTCGATTTTTCGTGCCGCGGTGCTCCCGTTCGGGGTTGCTCTGCCCCGGCTGTCGAGTCGATGATGGACAGGTGACAGTGAGCATCGAGCGGTCGCGCGAGAAGGCAGGCAAGATCGCGACCTGGCTTGTGGGCAAGGGCCGCGCCGACGACGCCGTCAAACTGCTCAGTGCTTGGGCGGCAGCCGGACCGAACGATGCCTCGGGGCAGCGCTTGTTGGCGGATGCCCTCCGCATCGATCCGAGCGCACCCATCGCGCAGATGGCTTTCGAGCGCATGGAGGGGGTTTCAGGCGAGCACGAAGAGCTGGATGCGGCCATTGCCACCTACGATGACGCGGCCCTCGACAAGCTCGAATCGGAGATGCGCCGCCCGAGTTTTCGGCGCGCTCAGATGGGGTTCAACAACAACATCAAATTCAAGGACACCGTCTTCCACGTGCAGACGGAGGATTCCGGCCTCGATGCCCCGCACATCGTCACTCACTTGTTCGCGGATGGCGGTCGGGTCATCAAGAGCCACAAGCGCAGCTATCAGGACGAGGTGAATCGCGGCGACGTCGCGGAGTTCGTCCGGGGCCTGATGAAGGCGCAACACCTCGAGATGGTCATGAAGCTGCGCGACGGGAGCTTTGACCGCATCCTGGCGGGCGAGGAAATCGGGGGGCTCGAGGTCCTCACGGAGAGCCCCAGCGTCGACATCCTGAAGTTCAAAAAGAAGGAGGGGGGCGCTCCGGCCAAGCCTGCCCCAACTGCCCCCGAAGCAGCGCCGCCCGCAGGGCGTGCCGCGGCGAAGAAGGTCCCGTTCCGCCTCCACGTGCTGCGAAGTCTTGCGGGTGGACCCGACAGCTACAGTCCCGATGGCGCCGAGGCGATCGTCGGAGCCAAGGGGGCGATCTCTCTCGAAGGGGAACGCTTCTGTCATCCTGAAGAAGCCCTGCTGGTCTGGCGCGACGAGCAGCTCTGGCTCGAAGACCTCGACGGCGGAAACGGTGTATTTTTGCGTACGCACACTCCAGCGGAACTCGAGCTCGGCGACGAGTTCATCGTGGGGGACCAGCTCTTGCGCGTGGAGAAGAATCCGGTCGCGGACGACGGTCCCGATCCCGAGCCGACTTACTTCTACTCCTCGCCCAAGTGGCCCTCGTCGTTCCGTGTGGTCCAGGTGTTCGAGGGAGGAGCGGTGGGCGCGTGTGTGGTTGCCCGAGGCAACACCTTGCAGGTGGGTGCCGCGATCGGAGACCTCGTGTTCCCGGACGATCCCCTCGTGTCGGAACAGCACTGTTTGATCGAGGAACAGGCCGGTACGGTCGTTCTGACCGATCTCGGGTCGAGGACCGGTGTGTTCGTGAGAGTGCACGGGGAACAGGCTCTCGGCCACGGGGACGAGCTTCTCGTGGGTCGCACCCGGCTCGTCGTCGACACCACCCCGGCTTCGCTTCCCGCCTGAGCGCCTGAGCGTCGCCATTCGCGCGTCCGGTTGCGACCGAGGCAGTTGCGGTCGGGCGTCGGCGCACAAAACGCCAACGGCCGAAGCGGGGTACCGCCTCGGCCGTCCAGCTAGCAAAGGAGCGCCAATTACTCGGCGGCTTCTTCGGCCTCGGCCTCGCCCTCGGCAGCCGCGGCGTCGTCGCCGGCTTCCTCGGTGGCTTCTTCGCTTGCTTCCTCGGCAGCGGGCGCCTCAGCAGCCTCTTCGGCAGCCGGCTCAGCAGCCTCTTCGGCAGCAGCAGCCTCGGCGTCGGGAGCCTCGGCCGGGGGGGTCTCTCCGCAGGCAACGGCGAGAGCGAAGAACGGAACGGCGAGAAGAACAGACTTACGAATCATCATTGTTTTGATCTCCCTAGGGATTCGGTGTGCCCAGCGCGCGGCAGGGGGATGCCTGCCGGTTTGAAATTCGCTGGTGCGACCCCTCAGACGCTCCACCGGGGCAAACCGGCTCATCTCGGACGTCGATTTCTTCTCCGTTCTGCGTGAGCAGCTCAAAACGCCTTTCGAGCTGAAACTACTTCAATAACACCATGTGCTCCGGTGTAGGAAGGGGCCCTTCTCGTGGTGTGGCAAGAGAAGAAGTGGTGCCGCAGCCGAAGAGGTCACTCACTGTCGCCCGGTTCCGCCGCGCGCCGACGCGGTGCCTCGAAGGTAAGCGCGTCCCGCGTTCGGGGGGACGCGTGGTATACGGAAATCGCCCCCACTGCCCCGAGGCGTGAGCCGGATCCGGCCGGTCGCGCGTCTAGTGGGAGGACTGCCCGCATGAACTCCCACTCGACGTCTCGGTCCTTCGAACGGCCCCGTCTGCGCATCGTAGCTGACGGCGCCGTGGAGTCGCGGCCGGGGGACGAAGCGGCCGGTCTCAACGGCTTGAGTGATGAAGAGCTCGTGGCCTTGGTGCGAGCGAACGATCGACCGGCGTTCGAAGTGCTGTATCGCCGCCACGCGCCGTTCGCTCTGAACCTCGCGGTACGCATTCAAGGCGCGGCGTCCGATGTGGAAGACGTCGTCCACGATGCGTTCCTCAAAGCGCATCGTGGACTCGACGGACTGCGCGACGACGCGGCCTTTCGGTCGTGGCTCGGGTCCATCGTGGTGAGTTTGGTGCGGAGTCGCCTGCGTCGACGGCGCTTTCTCTCGACCGTCGGTGTGGGAGAGCGCGACGTGTTCGATTTGGATGCGCTCGCCGCCGAAGACGCCGGCCCTGAAACCCGCGCGCAGATCGCTCAGGTTTACCGACTTCTCCAAGAGCTGCCCCTCGACTGCCGCATTGCGTGGACGCTCAAGCATGTCGAACGGCACACCCTGCCGGAAGTGGCTCGCATGACGGACTGCTCGCTGGCCACGGTCAAGCGGCGCATCGCGCGCGCCGAGCGCCAGATTGGACGCTCGCTGTTCGGTGACGACGAAGGCACCGAGGACCGGACCGACGCCGAGAACTCGTGTGCGGGAGGCGATCATGGCCGCTAGCCGGAGGCCAGCCTCGAAAGCATCGCGACTGGTAGCTGCCTCGCTTCGCGATCACGCGACCGAGGAGCGAGTGGACCGCGTCTGGGATCGGCTGGAGGCCGACGTGCGCGGTGCACCGAGCCGGAGAGCTCGTCCCCTGTGGGGCCTGACTGCGGCCGCCGCAATCTTTGGGCTGGGCGTCTTGGTCGGGCGCGAGTCACAGCCTCCCGTGTCGGTCGAAAGTGCCTTCGTCGAGTCTGACGTGGCGCCGGAAGTGTTGCCTGTCGCGGCTCCTGCTGCTCAGCGAAACCGAGAGCGTGCTCGAGTCGTCGACGAAGTAAGCGAGCGCGCCCGAGTGGATCGACCGCGGCACGCTCGACGGCCCGCGAAGCTCCCCGTCGAAACGGAGACGAAGGTCGTCGAGGTGCCGGTCGAGGTCGCGGTGGTGGAGGCGCCGGCGGAACCTGCGCGTTGGCAGATCCTCGCTGAACGTGGCGAGTACGCGGCAGCCTTCCAAGCCGTGGACGAAGTCGGTGGCTTCGACGCCGTCGTGGGTTCGGGAAGCCCCGAGGAGCTGATGATCCTTGTGGACGTTGCCCGAGCTGCTGGACAGCAGGGCCGAGCCATTCAGGCGCTCCGAAGCGTACTGCATCGCTACCCAGAGGACGAAAATGCTCCCTTGGCCGCGATGATGCTCGGAAACCTTCTCTCGCGGGCGGGAGATTCGGTGGGAGCTGCCCACGCATATGCCCTCAATCGCCGCTTGTCTCCGCGTGGTGATTTCGCTGAAGATGCGCTCGCCCGAGAGTTCGAAGTCGCTTTGGAGGCGAACGAGCTCGAACGCGCACGGGCACTGGCGACGCAGTATGAGGAGGAGTTCCCGGAAGGACGGCGGCTTGCGGAGATCCGCGATCGCCTCCATCGCGCCGCGAATAGGCTGCCCGAGGAGGAGACGGACGACGAGCTCCCGGGTCCGGAGAGGGAGTCGGCCGAAGAGGCAGACGGCTCTGTCGTCGAACTCGCGGAATGAGCCCTTCGGTTCGGAACCGAGGAGCAAGCACGAAAGACCCGAGCCCCGGCTCGATGAGGGAAGGCTCCTGCTGAGAAAGGATCCCTCGCGGGCGTTTCGAACGCGCGCGGCAGGGGGGCTCTCGGCGAAAGGCTGGGTCGCCTGGTGTGTGTTCGTGCTCGTTCTGATCTCGGCAACCCCAGCGCTGGCAGGGCCGCGCCTGTTCGTGGAAGTCGAGGCGACGGACGGTGGACCCGACCCTCGAACCACGCGCCGCCTGATCGCTCTCGAGCTCGACGACCTCACTATTCCGGGTGATCCGCTGATCCCAGGCGACAGCAGCGAGGACGTTTCCCTCTACTATCGGATTGAGACCGACGACGGCGCATTGCGCATCGCGCTTTGGGATCGAGGGCAGTCGGCCGGAGCTCGTCGTGTTTCTCTCGGAGGTCATGCCGCGCTCACCGCGCGACGTGTCGCCCTGGCGGCTTCCGAGCTGGCCCGCGTCTTGGCGCGTCGCCGGAGCATTGAAGCCAAATTCCTCGCGCGCGAAGCGGAGCTCGCGGAAGCGACGGAGAGACAGGCCGCGCTCGACGCTCAGCGAAGCAGGCTCGGGCTGGTAGCACGTGGCCGAGCGGATTTTCTTCTCGACGGAGCCTACCTGCTCGGGCCGAGCTTGGGCGTGCAGATGAACCGGGATTTCCCCTTCCGAGTCGAGCTCGGCATGGGGTTTTTGGCAGGTCGGATTACCGACCTTTCACCCGGCGTCGGTTGGTCGATGCTCGAGGGGCGTCTCACTCCGGCGTGGGTCTTTCCGGGCACGCGTCTGGGGGACGTCGTTTTGGGAGTTCCCCTCAGTGCCGGCGCAGCGCGCGTCGGCAGCAGCGCCTTCGTCGACGGGCAGCCCGATCAGAAGAGCACGTGGCTCGCGCGGGCGGGACTCGACCTGCGTCTCCAGCGCCGCGTGGCGGAACACCTCCGGCTCGACGGAGGGGTCGGAGCGGGAGCGATGCTGAGGACGCTGACCATCGAACGCGGGGACGACCGCGTCCGACTGGGCGGGCTCTGGGTCGGTGGTTCGCTTGGAATCCTGATCGACTGAGCCCGCGAACCTCGGAGCGGATCAACCCGAGGTTTGCACGCGCGCCTTCATCTCCCGCGTCGCGTTGCGCAGGCGCCCTTCGATGCGGAACGTCTCCCCCTGCCGCTTGCAGCTCTTCACCTTGAGATGGAACTCGGCAGAGACTCCGTCGACTGCGCCGAGGACGGTAGAGCCCGGAGGAAAGGCCTCGGGACTTTCGATGGTGGTCTTGTCGCCGTCGCTCTCGAGGATGCGAGCGTTCCCGCCGCTCTTCAGAATGACCTCGCAGCTCATCGATAGTTTCCTCGCCGCATGGCCTGCTTGGCTTCGCGGTCCGCTTCGCGCGCCTTGACGGCATGGCGTTTGTCGTGGGTCTTCTTGCCGCGAGCGACGGAGACCTCGAGTTTGGCGCGACCATTTTTGAAGTAACACTTGGTCGCGACCAAGGTCATGCCTTCGCGTTCGACCGCGATCTGCAGACGACTGATCTCGCTTCGGTTCAGCAGAAGCTTGCGGACGCGGCGCTCGTCGTGGCCGAAGGCGGCGTGCTTGAGGTGAGGAATGCGCATTCCCTTGACCCAAGCCTCGCCTCTGCCGTCGATGTCGACCCAGGCGTCGGTCAAATCGGGCGCGTGATCGCGCAGGGAGCGGGCCTCGCTGCCGATGAGGGACAACCCCGCCTCGTAGCGGTCGCCGAGCTCGTAGTCGAAACGCGCGCGACGATTCGTCGCTACCACGCGATCGCCCTGGGGCTTGTCGCTCCCCTTCTTGCTCTGCTTGCCGCCCTTCGCCATCGGGGCTTCGAACTATGCCTACGCCGCGCGCAAACGCAACGCTTGCTGCGGTACGCCGGGCGTCGACCCGTCTACAGCGGTGCGCTCACCGCAAGCGGTCGCCCGTACAGGGCCGGGCGGAGCGAGGTTTTCAGAAGTACTTCTGCGCCATGCGCTCGACGGTGCGATGCGTGCGGATCGTCATCAAGCCGAGACACGTCTCGACTTGCTTGAGGTCGAGCTCGGATTGAGACATTCCGCCGCTGGGCCACCAGTAGAGCTCCTGCCCGTCGAGGGCGAGCCAGTCGTCGTCGCTTTCGAGAGCGAGGGCGGCCCGGGCGGCCGCGGGTGACGGCACCGAACGGAGGAAGGCGACCTGGAGCTTTCCGGCACTCTCCCTCCTGCCTCGATCCGCGAAGGGAAGGTCCCGTGCGATGCGCTCGAGGTCTTTGGCGGTTCGCAAGAACGCCCGCACCTCGTAGCCCAAGGAATCGCTCAGGCCCTGCTCAATGCGCTTGGTCAGAGTCGCGACGCTTCCGGAGGCCTCGCAGACGAGGTTCCCGCTGGCGAGAAATGCCGCCACGTTTTCGAAGCCCAGCTCTTCGAGGGCGCGAGTCAACTCCAGGTTTTTGATTCGCCGCCGGCCCAGGTTCATGCCGCGAAGGAAGACTGCAAGGCGAGCCATCGCGCGAGCCAATCTCGTCCAAAAAGCCGAAGAGGCCAAGCCCCGTGGGATCGGTGGCTCGCGTGCGCTGCCCTTTCGGTCGAGGTACCGCCCCGGAAGGTCTCCTCGCGATCGCGCACTTTGCTCCGGGCGGTTTTCGCCTATGAGTACCCCATGCTGGAGACCAGGCTTCGAGGAGCGCGGACGCACAATCTCCGTGGCGTGGACCTCGATGTTCGGCCGGGTGAAGTGCTCGTCTTGACGGGGGTCTCGGGTGCGGGCAAGAGCTCGCTGGCTCTCGATACCCTCTACGCCGAAGGACAACGTCGCTTCGTCGAGAGTTTCAGTCCCTACGCGCGTCAGTTCCTCGAGCGCCTCGAGCGACCGCCGATGGAGGGACTCGAACCGGTACCGGCTGGGGTCGCCGTCGACCGCAAGGCGCCGATCAAGAGCTCCCGCTCGACGGTGGCCACGATGGCCGACATCGAGCCGTACTTGTGCGGCTTATTTGCCAAGCAATCGCGCCCGCAATGTCCCGAGCACGGTGCCCCTGCGGTCGCGACCGACGTGAGCTCCGCGACCGAACGTGTGCTGAGCGAGCTTTCGGGGGACCGGATCGTGGTGACCTATCCGGTAAAGCTGGGCGGCACCGAGGACTATCTCGATCTGCGCGACGCCCTGCTGGCAGAAGGCTATCGACGCATCTGGCTCGAAGGGGAGGTCCGTGACCTCGATGGCGTCGCTCCCTCGGAAGCGCTCGCGCGCGGTGGGGTGGAAGTGGTGCTCGATCGAGTGCGCGTCGAACCGCGGTCACGGAGTCGAATCGCGAGTGCTCTCGAGGCGGCATTTTCTCGGGGCGGTTCCGCTTTCGTCCACGGCCAGGCGACCTTGTCCCTGCGCCAGGGGTTGTCTTGTCCGGAATGTGGGCTTCGCCTGGCCCCACCCCGTCCAGGTCTCTTCTCGTACGAATCCCCGCTCGGCGCTTGCGAGAACTGCCGTGGCTTCGGTCGAGTGCTCGGCATCGACCTGGACAAGGTGATTCCAGACGATCGACTCAGTCTCGCTGACGGAGCGATTCGTCCGTGGCGAGGAGACTCGGCCGCGCACGAACGCACGACCCTGCGCAGGTTCTGTCAGGCGCGCGACATCGACTTCCACGCACCTTGGCGAGAGCTCCCGCGCAAGGCGCAGCAGAGCATCGTGGAGGGCGGTTCGTATTCTGGGGGGCGCTACTACGGCATCGTCGGGTGGTTTTCCTGGCTCGAGACCAAGACCTACAAGATGCACGTGCGCGTCTTCCTGTCGCGCTTTCGATCGTACGATCCGTGCCCCGTGTGCCGGGGGAGTCGACTGAACGATCACGCTCGCTCCTACCGTGTCCTGGGTCGTGATTTGAGCGAGTGGCACGAGCTCGAGATCTCGGACGTGCTCAGCGAGCTCGACGCGGTCGAACCGGACGGTCCGCACGCGGCTCTTCTTCTCCGTGAGCTGAAAGCCCGGCTTTCGTACCTGGATCGGGTTGGTCTCGGTTATCTCACGCTCGACCGGCAGGCCCGCACTCTGTCCGGCGGTGAAGCGCAGCGCGTCACCCTGACCGCGGCGCTTGGGACCTCTCTCCACAACGCTCTGTTCGTGCTCGACGAGCCAACGGTTGGTCTTCATCCCGCCGACGTCGAGCCGCTCACCAAGCTGATCCGAGAGCTCGCCGAGCGCAACAACGCGGTGGTCGTGATCGAGCACGATCCGCGCATTATCGCCGCGGCCGATCGAATCGTAGAAATTGGTCCGGGCGCAGGCGTGCGGGGCGGGAGCGTCGTCTTCGACGGCAGTGTCACCGAAGCTGTTCGGGCGGGGGGAGCTACGGCGCGCGCCCTTCAAGCGCGCGCCGCGCGAGGAAACGAACGAGAGTCCGCCAAGAAGTGTTTGTCGCTGCGAGGTGCCTCCGAGCACAACCTCGTCGATCTCGACTTGGATCTGCCGCTCGAACGCTTCGTTGCGGTCAGTGGTCCGAGCGGCTCCGGAAAGAGCACGCTGGTCGTCGACGTCCTTTACCGAGCGCTCGCTCGCGAGCTTGGCGCGATGGACGTCGAGCGGCCGGGCGCCTTCCGGAGCCTTCGAGGTCAGAAGCACGTGAGCGCCGTGGAGCTGGTCGATCAGGCTCCGCTCGGCCGCACGTCCCGAGGCAACCCCGCGACCTACACGAAGGCCTGGGACACCGTGCGGAAGCTGTTCGCCTCGGAGCCGAGTGCCAAAGCGCACGAGCTCGATGCGTCCAAGTTTTCCTTCAACGTCGAGGGCGGGCGCTGCGAGGCGTGCGCAGGTGAAGGCTACGAGACCGTCGAGATGCAGTTCTTGGCGGATGTCTCCCTCGTGTGCCCGGTGTGTCGGGGCCGACGTTTTCGTGAGGAGGTGCTCAGCGTGCGGCATCGAGGGCACACCATCGCAGACGTGCTCGACATGACCGTGGATGCGGCGCTCGAGCTGTGGCCCGATCAAAGGGGCATCGTGCGATCCCTCACGCCCCTGAAGAATCTGGGCCTCGGGTACTTGAAGCTCGGACAGCCTCTATCGACTTTGTCCGGCGGTGAGGCGCAGCGTTTGAAGCTCGCACGCTCTCTGCGCGACCCGAAACCGGGAACACTGTACGTGCTCGACGAACCCAGCGCGGGTCTTCACGCGGACGAAGTGGCGCTGCTCGTGGAAGCACTCGAAGTGCTCCTTCGTTCGGGAGGTTCGGTGATTGTGGTCGACCACGACTTGGACGTGCTTCGGGCAGCCGAACACCTGATCGAGCTTGGACCGGGCGGAGGCCTTCAGGGCGGCCGAGTCGTGGCCGAGGGGCCTCCGAGCAAAGTGGCGAAAGCCGACACGCACACGGGCGCTGCACTTCGGAAGGCACGACGACCGAAACTGCGCGCGGCCGGCGCGCGCCGACGGACCGAGGCGCAAGAGCTCACCGTCCGTGGCGCACGGGAACACAACCTCCGCGACGTCTCGGTGAAGCTTCCGCACGGGCAGCTCAGTGTGGTGACGGGACCGAGTGGATCGGGCAAGAGCTCTCTGGCGTTCGACGTCGTCTTCGCAGAGGGGCAACGCCGCTTCCTGGAGACGCTCACTCCCTATGCTCGCCAGTTCTTGCCGACGATGGCGCGCCCCGACGTCGACGCGGTGGTCGGTGTCCCGCCGTCGATTGCGCTGGAGCAGCGAACGAGTCGCGCGGGCGCTCGCTCGACGGTCGCTACCGTGACGGAGGTGGCGCACTACCTGCGTCTCGCGTACGCGAAGCTCGGCGTCGTGCACTGTCCCGATCACGACACCCCCATCGGGCGCTCGAGCCTCGACGAAATCCACGGGCAGCTTCGCCGCGCCTCGGGCCGAGCGACGGTCCTTGCGCCGGTGGTGCGCGCTCGCAAGGGGACGTATCTGGACGTGTTCAACGCTGCTTCTCGCGCGGGGTTCGCTTGGGCGTTGTGCGATGGTCGACGCGTGGCCACAGACGATCCGCCGCGCCTCGCCAAGACGAAGGAACACGACATCGATCTGGTCATGCTCGAGGGCGTCAACGCGCGGAGCATCGAACGCTCGGATCTGGAGCGAGCCCTTTCGTGGGGCGACGGCATGATCAAATGGGTTGATGCGAAGGGGCGAGTGCGTGAACTCTCCTTGTCCGGCAGTTGCCCGGAGTGTGGCTTTTCCAGCGGCGAGTTGGACCCGCGCTTCTTTTCGTTCAACACTCGCCAGGGGCAATGTCCGGCCTGCGAGGGCACGGGCATTTCCGCGGCCGCAGCGAGCCAAACGACCGAACGTCGCGGGCGCGGGCGAAAGCGCGGCCGAAAGCCGAAGCAGGTAGTGGAGAGCGGTGCGAAAACGGTGTGTCCGGTCTGCGCGGGGTCGCGCCTGGCTTCGCTCCCGCGCGGCGTGCGGCTTTTGGACGAGCGCTACGAGGAGCTCTCCCGGCGCAGCGTGCGGAGTGCTCTGCGACGCGTCGAGAGCTGGACGTTTTCCGACGCCGAGCGACCCATCGCAGAGCCAGTGACCGCGGAGCTTCTGCGGCGCCTGCGATTCCTGGAGGAGGTCGGGCTGGGGTACCTCGCGCTTGACCGGGCGGCCTCGACTTTGTCCGGAGGTGAGATGCAACGGCTTCGCTTGGCAGCGCAACTCGGCGCAGGACTCACCGGAGCTCTTTACGTACTGGACGAGCCGACGATCGGCCTGCACCCACGGGACACCGGGCGTTTGCTCTCGAACCTGCGCCACTTGGTCGACACGGGCTCCACCGTGCTGGTGGTCGAGCACGACGAAGAAACGATCCGTGCCGCCGATCACTTGATCGACTTGGGCCCTTCAGGAGGCAAGGGGGGCGGGCGAATCGTGGCGGAGGGGGCTCCCAAGAAAGTTCTCGCCCAGGCCAAGTCACCAACCGGACGAGCCCTCTCGAGTCCGCCCGTGCTGCGGCCCATGCGACCGGTGGATGGCGATGTCCCTCGCCTCCGTCTGGAGGGCGCGCGTGACAACAACCTGAAGGGCGATCCGATCGAAGTCCCGCTGGGGCGCCTGACCTGTGTCGCCGGGGTGAGTGGCTCGGGGAAGAGCACGTTGGTGCGCGGCGTGCTGCTTCCGGCGTTGCGCGAGGAGTTGCACCGAGTCACCGAGGGCCCGGGGCCGTTCGATCGCTTGGAAGGCTACGAACCTTTGAAGCGGGCGATCGCCGTCGATCAGTCGCCGATCGGACGCACGCCACGATCGGTGCCCGCGACGTTCCTCGGGATCTGGGACCCGATCCGCAGGCTCTTTGCTTCCCTGCCGGAATCGCAGGTGCAGGGTTTTTCTCCGGCACGCTTTTCGTTCAACACGGCCGCCGGAGGGCGCTGTCCTGCATGCGAGGGACAGGGGGTGATCAGCCACGAGATGAGCTTCTTGCCGGATGTGGTTACCCCGTGCAGTACCTGCGAAGGGACGCGGTTCGAGCCGAGAACGCTTTCGGTGCGCTATCTCGGGTACACCATCGGGCAGATCCTCGCGCTGACGGCAGAGCAGGCCGTCGACGTCTTCGCGCATCACCCCAAGGTTCGCGCGCCGCTCCAAACCCTGTGCGATCTTGGAGCGGGGTACATCTCTCTCGGGCAGGGTTCGCACACGTTGTCCGGTGGTGAAGCACAGCGCCTCAAGTTGGCTTCCGAACTTACCGCGGGCGCTCGTCACGAACCCACGCTCTACGTGCTCGACGAACCGACGACCGGACTTCACCTCGCCGACGTCGCGAGACTGCTCACCGTTCTCGATCGATTGGTCGAGCGGGGGGACACGCTCGTGGTGATCGAGCACCATCCGGAAGTGATTGCCGGTGCGGACTGGGTCGTCGAGCTCGGGCCGGAGGGGGGTGAAGCAGGAGGGCGAGTCGTCTTCGAAGGGGCGCCGCGAGAGCTCGCAAAACGCAAGACTGCGACGGGTCCGATCGTCAAGCAGGTGCTTCGCGCGGCGCGATCCTGACAGGTACCGCGAACCGTCGTTGGGCGCTGCGGGGCTCGTAAGCCGCAGACTCAGATCTGTCCGGGTTTTCGGGTCAAGTAGAGGTCTTCACACCCGAACTCCCGCGCCGCACGACTCGTAGCGTGCGGCGCAATCAAACCAATTGGTTCCCGCGGTACAGTGGTGGGCGCACGCGGAATCGGGTGGATGTTTTCTCGCGGAGGGCTCTTCAGTTGCCCACGTACTCGTAGGCGCGCACCCAGTCGTAAGTGGCTTCCGCGGGAAGTGCCGCGTCGTCGACGGCACCCGCCCATCCGGTGAGGTTCGCCGTATCTTCGACGGGCCACGCGTTGAGCATCAAGCGCGAGTCGAGGGTGAGAAATTCTGCAACCTGGTCGGTCTGCGTGTGGACGAGCTCCTCGTCGACGTAGAAGTTCACCTCCTCGGGCAGCCACTCGATCGCGTAGACGTGGAAGTCTGCAGACGGGTCGAAGTCGAGCGTGGCATGCTGCTCGTGGGTGGTCCGTACGTCCGCCGCGTTCCAGTGGATCACGTTAAACTGAACCGAGGTGGGATCCTTGCCGAGGAATTCGATGTCGATCTCGTTCCAGTTTTCCTCGAGGGCCGCATCCGCCCAGTGGTCGTAGTAGGTGAAGAGGGACGAGACGAGTCCACTCCCGCTTGCGAAACGCGCCCGGGTTTCGAAGCGACCGTAGCTGAAGAAGGCCTGGGTGCGGAGCTCACCGCCGCGGTAGGTCTTTCCTTCCGCCGAGGGCGTGTCCGCTTTTTCGATGCGAAGGTGCAGGGCTCCGTCGGAGACGGTCACCATGTTCGGATCGAACTGCGCGGCGTTCTCGGTGAAGGTGTGGCTGGCCTTCATCCAGCGCGCCGTGTCGAGAGCGTCGAAATCGTCGTGGAAGAGGAGCGAAAAGCCAGCGCGCTCCGGGGCCGTGGCGTTCGGTTCGAGATTTGGCCCGGAGCCGCCCGCCGCCGTTGCGCCGGAGCCCCCTGAGCTCGACGGGGTCCCGCCACCGCTGCCGCCGCTATTCGATGGGGCCATCCCCCCACTGCCACCGGTGTCGGAGGCCGCGGCGTTTGTCGAGTCGGCGTCGTCGCTGCAAGCGACGCTCAGGATGGAGGCGAGCGTCAACAGGACGAGCGGGCTCCGCCGGAGGCGGGCCGGTGACTGCATTGCAGCGTTGAAAGACGCCGGGCGCGAGAGCGACGCTGGCCCTGAAAGTGAGTTTGGAGAAAAGCCGTCGACCGAGGACGAGTCCCGAAGCGAAGAAGAGTGGCGCATATTGTTCTTCATTTACGCCGCCGTGGGCGTCGGGGCTTCGCAAAATCTGCCGAACCGAACCGGGGCGCACGCGGGGGCTTCGCGCTTTCGCTAGCCAAGCGATGGGTGCGATGGGTAGAGGTAGGGAAAGCGCCTCCCCGAGGTGGCAAATGCACGATCGGGGCTCGGGGTCTTCTCGAAATCTGTCGGACTGAATCTGTCGCGCTGAATCTGTTGATTAATCGCAAGCGCCGCCGCAAGCGGACGGCGCCATGAGCACACACATGCTGCGCATGTCGGTGGGGCACACTCAGGTGCGTACCACGCCCGAGTGCGCCGCTTCCGAGGGCAGGCGCCGTTCCGCCCCGGCGTTGGATGGGGACTTTCTCTGCTGGGGCGGACCGGCCTTCCTGCTAAACTCGGCAGACGATGGTCGGCAGCTGGCGCGAGGACGAAAGGCTCGGGGTGTGGTTCAGCACCGCGCTGTCGACCCGACTTCCCGCGCACGAACATGTGGGCACCGAAGTCAACCTGCTGATGGCCGGAACGGTGCGCTACCGGACGGCGGGTCGGGACCTAGCGGCACGCGCGGGGGATCTTTTGATCTTGCCCGCGTTCGACACGCACGAGTTGCTTGAAGTGAGCGATGACGCCGCCTTGTGGGTCGTCGAAGCGACGCGTCCGCTCTCCGCGCTCGAGAGCAATGGAGCCCGCGTGCTGCGCCCGGAGTATCGTGGTCGTGGAGAGCTTCACCGTCTGGCGCGGCAGCTCTGGCTCAGGCCTCCCGGCTCACGAGCGGCGCGAGCAACGGACGCGCTCATCGCGCGGCTCCTCGACCTCGAACATACGGACGAGCCGCCACTGGCGCCCCTGCACCCCGCAGTAGTGCGGGCTCGTCGCCTTTGCGAATGTGAGCAAGGCGGACCCTCCGACATGAGGCAGCTGGCGCGGCAAGCGGGCATCAGCGAAAGCAGGCTGGCGCACCTGTTCGCCGATCAAGTTGGTCTGACTCCACTCCAGTATCGAAACTACGCACGCGTGCAGACCTTCATCCGATCGTTCGAGCGAGGGGGCTCGAACCTCCTCGAGGCTGCCCTGGCGGCGGGGTTCGGCAGCTACGCGCAATTCCACCGCGTGTTCCGCCAGGTCTGTGGAGTTAGTCCGAATGAGCACATGGAGTTCCTGAAAAGGAGTCCGGTCGTGGATGCTCGGATCACCTTGGGGGATCACGCGGCGGTCGCCTCCTGAGGCTCGCCGCCCTCGATGCTCGGCGTGAGTCAACCCGTCGACACTCCGCTGCAGGCAAGTTGAAGCGCGGATGCGACGAGGAACGCAAAGAGAACGCATTTCGGCGAGGGCGTCGGGGATGCGCCGGACGGCTTGGAGCTCTGGCTCGACGACACCGGCGACGACGAGCGCTTTGAAGACCGGTAGACCGAAGGCGATTCGCCGGAAAAGGACGAGTACCACATACCGCTTTCGCATGTACGTCCGGAGGTGACTCCGACCTTCGCAAAAAAAGAGCTTGCCGAGGAGCAGCGCCCCTTGCAGTGACCGCGGAAATCACGAGGAGCGGATGGGTCGAGCCCCGCGCCGCCCAGCGTGAGCCTGTCGCGGGGCTGCTGCAGCCAGTGGCTTCCGACGAGGGGCCGCGGACAATGGTCGTCATGATGCCCGAGCCGACCCCGGAGCTTCCGCGCGAGCGGCTCGGCACGGCGCTCGATAGCCAGCTCGGCGAGTTGGGCGTCGAGGTGCAGTTGTCGGCGGGACGCGCTACCCTCCGCGTTGCCGAACTCGCGTGGGACGCCCAGCGCCGGCCGGTTTCGGGTGGACCCTGATTTTCCCCGCGCGGCACGGGGCCCGTGCGCTTCGGGAGGCTTGGCCTCACCGCGTCCGGATGCTTGCTGCCTGCTATGGTGCCCGTCGATGAAGGTCCGACCGTGGCGCGGAGCATGGACCGCAGCAACGATGGCTGCGACCCTACTTCTCTCGAGTCCCTCCGCGGCGTTCGAGCGTGATCTTCGCGAACCTCAGCCGCTCTCCTTCTACGTCACCCAAGGAGTGCTGAGCGCCACGCTCCTCGGCTCGAGCTGGGCCCTCAGGCAGTATGTGCACGGACAGCCCGCCCGCGCCGGCTCGTGGTTTGGGTTCGAGGAGTCGGTCGAGGACAACTTTTCCGAAGCGGCCGCGGGTCTCAGTGATGCCTTGCTCTTGACGACCGTCGCAGTCCCGGTGGTCGCGCAAACCGGGGGAACGGGCACGCAGTTCGGCAACGCCACACTCGTCTACGGCGAGACTCTGAGCGCGACCCTGTGGCTGACCACGGTAGCGAAGGCGACCGTCCGTCGAGCGCGCCCTTACACCCACCACCCCGATCCGTCGGTGCAGGCGTACGCCGCGGCGCATCCCGAGGAACGCAACCTTTCGTTTTTTTCCGGGCACTCGAGCTTCGCGTTCTCGTCCTTCGTGGGAGGCAGTTATCTCTTTTCCTCCGTCAGCGACTCCCCAGCGGCGCGACGTACTCTGTGGGGCCTCGAAGCGGCGCTTGCGGGGGCCACCGCTCATCTGCGAGTGCGCGCAGGGAAGCATTACTACAGCGACGTGATCGTGGGGGCAGTCGTTGGAACGGGCGTGGGCGTTCTAGTGCCCTACTGGAATGGGGTCCGCTACGAGCTCGAAGGTGAGGACGTGGCCGCGATGGGGGCGGGTCTGGCGATTGGGGTGACGGCTGCTGCTTTCGCGCCGGCGGACGAGCTCGCGGAGCCACCGAAAGGCGATCTGGTGGCGCTTCGAATTCGCTCGGGATGGTTGGGCCCGACCACCGACGGTCGCGGCCTCTCCGCAAGCGTTTCCGGCACGTGGTGAACGGGCGACCTCCTGGCTCGCGCCGTGGCGCCGAGGGCTCTTGGCTCGGAGCTCCGGGTCAGGCTTCGCTGACGCGTTCGACTGCGGGCACTGGATCGATGGCGGTGAGCACGGCGACCTGAATCGTCAGCCGGCGCGCGTCGTCGATGGGGGAACCATCGGGCTCGAGCAGAGTGAAGCGGTCGAACACACGCCTACCGCTGGTACGGATCTGCGACGAGGTGATCTGCACGTCGAGTTCGAAGAGGGCTCGGGAGAGCGCTAGGAGTAGCCCCGAGCGATCGTCGGTCTCCACCTCGAGGACGTTGAGCAAGCCGTCCTCGCCTTCGATGAAGCGCACCGTGGTCTGCGTGACGCCGCCGCGCCCGAACTCCAGGGGCCGCGAGCGGCGCTCGCCTGCCAGAAGCGAGTTGAGCACGTCGCGCAGCCCGGACAGGCCTTCGGCACTGAGTGCGCCGGGGCGCGCCGCGTGGAGCCAAAAGAGGTCGACGGCTTCGCGCCGTCCATCCGGGCGTGTGCGCGTGTACGCTTCGGCACCGTCGACTTCCAAGCCCTGGTCGACCAACGCTTCGCTGATCGTGGCGAGAAGACCCGGACGATCGTCGGCGACCACGCATACCGCCGTGCGCGTCGGATCCCCGGAGGGAAATGTTCCGACGTTGGCCCGATCCGCTCCCCGAGTGGAGGCAACGTGCGCGTGAGCCGCAATCTGCGCAGGGTTGTACCGCTGTTGGTAACCCCCCGGCAGGGATTCGGCGAATTCGCTCAGGCTGAGGTTGGTTTGCTCGGTCACTTCGGGTCAGTCGATGAGCTCGGGACACGTCGGCAAGGCTTTCACCCCGTCGTGGTCATCACGAATCGAGCGGCGCTAGCTTGCGGGCAGTTGTCTAGCGCGCGCGCCCTACCTTTGCCAGGACTTCGAGGCATCGAGGACAGAAGTCCGCACCCGGAAACATCGCTGTAATCAGCGAGAATCAGGGTGTTTTTTCAGAGGAATCCGAAGGCTTCTCCGCGGGTGGAGTCAGACCCGGAATGGGTGGAAAGTTACTCGGTAGCGCCGTGGGCAATCCTTCCGGCAAGGGCGGCAGGCTGCTCGGCAGGCTGGTGGGAATGCCCTCGGGCAGAGGGGGAAGGCTGCTCGGAATTTGGAAACCGGGAAAGCCCGAGGGAGCGCTGCCGGACGGCGCAGGTGTCGGGGTCGCTGGCTTTGGTGTCGAGGTCGGCGAAGTCGACGGGGTGTTGTGAGACACCGGCTGCGCGGGTTCAGCCGTTTCGCCACTTTGCGGCGGTGCACTCGTCGGGCTCTCGGAAGGCACTTCCGCGGACACAACGGCCGCCGATTGGGGTGCCTCGAGCGGCGGCAGGGGTGGCGCCGAGCTGGCGACGTCGCCGCCGACGTACTGGTGATACGCCAAGACCCCGATGGCCGCGGCGAGGATCAGTGCGCCGCCGCCGAGGGCCAGGAGCACTCCACCACCTCGCTTTCGTCGAGGGGGTTTGATGCGATCCCCCGTCGTCGCAGGCGGCCCCGGTGGCATGGCGGGGCGGGCCGCTGTGAGTACCGTGCCCGTTCCGGTGCTGGCGGCCGCCGGGCCCGGCGCGCCCGGTGGGATGGTGCCTGTGCTCGTGCGTCCGGCCGAGGTTTGTCGAGCAGGAGGTATGGTGTCGGGCACGCCTTCGGATGCTCGCGATGGCATTGCCTGGGGAGCGCCTGCCGCCGCGACTTGTCCTGCCTGACTCAGGCGACCCGCAAACGGCGAAAGCGCCTTTCGCATGGCAAACGCGGACTCGAAACGATCTTCGGCCCGGGGGGCCAAGGCGCGATGCACCGCTTCTACGAGCTCTGCGGGGAGATCGGGAAGGAGGGTGTCGAGGCGTGTGATGTCGCCATTCTGCACTTGGGCGACGATGGCCGGTGCGCTGTCGCCTTGAGCGGGTCGCTGCCCGGAGAGCATCTCGAAAAGCATCACCCCGAGGGAGTACAGGTCAGCGCGGTGATCGACATTTGCGGCAGAAAAGAGCTGCTCGGGTGACATGTATTCTGGCGTTCCCATCAGGGTGCCAGCGTGGGTGAGTCCCTGTTGGAACTCGCCGGTCTCCCGCAGCTTCGCGATCCCGAAATCGATGATCTTGACGACGGGGCCGCCAGGAGACGGCGTCACGATGACGTTCTCGGGTTTCAGGTCGCGATGCACGACGCGGAGAGCGTGCGCCGCTTCGAGCCCGGACAGGATCTGCAAGGCAAAGTCGATGGCAGCGTGCCGACTGAGCGGCCTTCCTTCGGACAGGGCCTGATGCAGGAGCACGGCAAGGGACTCGCCTTCGAGGAGCTCCATGACCAGGAACGGCGTGCCCTCCTCGGTAGCATCGACGTCTGTGACACGGGCGACGTGGGGGCTTTGAATCGATGCCGAGACGCGAGCTTCGCGCGCGAAGCGTTCCGAAAGTCCTGGACGACGTGCGAGATCCGCGTGGAGGAATTTGAGGGCGACCCGTGTGCCGAGCGCCTCGTGCACCGCTTCGAAGACCGACCCCATGCCCCCGTCGCCGATCGGGCGCGTGAGTCGATATTTGCCGCGAATGTGGTCACCGACCTGAGTAGGCATCAGACCGAATTCTGTCCCGCCCAGGGAGTGTCCGCCACACCTGCTTCGTGGTTCGCGCGACGAGCCAGCACAAAGAGGAGATCACTGAGTCGATTCAGATAGATGAGGACCTCACTGCGGACAGAGTCGACGTCCAGGGTGCGCCGTTCGGCGCGTCGTGTGACGGTCCGCGCGAGGTGGAGCGCTGCAGCGGTCGGTGAGCCTCCTGGGAGAACGAAGCTCGAGAGGGCGACAAGCTCAGATTCGGCTTCGTCGATCCACTTCTCGAGCCGCTCGATGTCGACCTGGCCCACGAGGGGTAGCTTCAAGCGGTCGATCTTCTCGGGGACGCAAGCAAGCTCCGCGCCCACGACGAACAGGTCCGCTTGGAGGCGCCCCAGCTGGGCGTCGAGAGATGCGGATGGTGCGGCTGCGCGCGCCAGGCCGAGGGTGGCGTTGGCTTCGTCCACCGTTCCGTAGGCTTCCACGCGTGGATCCGCCTTGGACACGCGCGCTCCACCGAAGAGCCCGGTCTGGCCCCGATCTCCGGTGCGCGTGTAGATCTTCATGGGTACATCCTATCGCGGGTCACGCTCCCAACGAAAACCGACCGACCCGCATGGGCGAACCGTGCAGCGCGGAACAACCCGAGGCACGCGAGGCCGAAGGCCGAGGAGTGACGAGGCGCCTCGCCGCGTCGCCGCCGGGGAGCGAGTCCCTTCGCGACCCGCCGAGGCTAGATCCCGGCGCTGATGGTGCTCCGGCCGTCGCGGCCCCTGGCGGGGCGAGGGCCCGCGACGCCCTCCGTGGCCCCCGCTGTCGCCGGCTAGCAGTTGTTTTTCGGGGTCTTTGGAAAGACCCTGCCCTACCGCTGCGCGGCACGGTCCCACCCCAAAACCGCGCAGCGCGGAACAACCCGAGGCACGCGAGGCCGAAGGCCGAGGAGTGACGAGGCCGCCGCAGCACCGCCGGTGAGCGAACCCCTTCGCGAGCCGCCGGAGCGCAGCGGGACCGTGGGGTGAGGAGCGGCGATTCACTCGCCGCGACGAGGGGGGCGGTGTCCGCCCCCCTAAGGGATCAGCCTAATGGGACAAGATTTCGTTGATCTGCTCGTGAATCGTGCTCGTCGGCTGTCCCTTGGCGAGCGCGAGCTCTTGCACCAACAGATTGCGGGCCTGATCCAACAAGCGGCGCTCACCGAACGAAAGGTCCTTGTCGAACTTGAGTCGATGCATGTCGCGGAGCACCTTGGCGATTTCCGTCGGCGAGCCGCTCTTGATCATCTCCGTGTACGCACGAAAGCGCCGATTCCAGGGTTGCAGATTCACCGCAACCTCAGGGGTCTTCAGCACTTCGATGATCTCGTCCGCCTCGTCGGCAGCCATCACGGGTCGCAACCCGACGCGCCCGGCGGCTTCGGTGGGGACCATTACGGTCAACCCCGAGGCCGCGATCCTGAGGACGTAAACGCTGCTCGTTCGTCCTCCCAGATTGCGGTCCTCGATCTTCGAAACCTCGCCTACTCCATGCGCAGGGTGCACGGCCGTGTCGCCCACCCGGAACTCGTATGTGATTTCGGACCCTACCGAAGCTCCCATCACTAGCCTCCTCCAAGAAGGAGCTCTTCGGATCGATGGACGAGACTGAACGCCCGATCGCGCCATGAGCGCCGATCGAGCCGCATCAGCTCGCTCCGACCTTCTGATCCCCCCTCGTTGTGCTCATCGGTGGGGGAGCCTTTGGTCCCCCTCCGAACTCGGACAATCTCCGAGAGTCTTTTGGTACACCTGGGGACGCGACTCGGTCAACCTGACAGCGCGGTCAGGTGGCGGCGCTGCCCGCGCGTGTCAGGGGCCCGCGAGAGGTTCTCCGTGAGATGAACTCTGCGGTGCCCCTCTGGCGGGCGCCTCTCTGGCGGGTGCTGCTTCGGGTGCTGCTTCGGGGATGGCATCCGGACGTTCGGCCGCCCGAGGCGTGTCAGGCGCCACCTCGAAGATCTCGTCGAGCGACGCTTTCGTGAGAGCGTACACGCCAGTCAGCAGCGTCTCGAGCTCGAGCACGACGGTGAGCTCGAGACGATCGGTGTGCAGCTCCTCGTTGGGCGGGCGTTCCGGCTTCGCAGTCGAACGCGCGTGGCGCGGCGGGTCGGGGGCAGGACTGACTTCCACCGTCGGGGCCACGCGGGGTGCGTCCAGTCCCAGGAGATGTCCCGTGGTACTCGTGGCGAAGCGCCCCCAGGCCGCCCGCAACCGATCGGCCGCGTGGGGATCGTCTTTCCAGGTGCCCGCCAGGGCCACGCGGAGCCGCACGGCGCCATCGTCCACCGGCAGGATCGTGAGTGCCGCAGCGGTGCTTGCGGAGAGCAGTCCGCTGGCTTCTCCGTCCGCAGCCGCTCGTTCGTTGTCGAACGGTCCAGGAACGAGAACCCGAAACGGGGCGTTCGAACCGACCAGCGCAAGCGGCGCGAGAGCCGCCCCTTCGAGGGCGCTGGGGGTCTTGCGAATTCGGCCGAGCGCATATCCCTCCGTGATTCGGGCAGGGGTGGGATCGCCGACCGAGACACCCACGAAACGTTCTGCGACTCGCACGAACGTCGATGGGGTCTCGCCCACGACGCCAGTCACCTCGAACAGATCGGGATGCGGACGGCGCACCGTTTCACCCCGAAGGAGACGGCGCCGAAAGTGGTCTTCGGCGACTCGCGCTTCGCCCGGTGCGGTAGCGGCGAGGTAGAGGGTGCCGTAGTCGTAGCCCGCGACGAGACCGTGTTCGATTTCGCGCAGATCCAGTCCACTCATCGTTCGAAAGGCGCCCCAGTGCTCGTCGTCGATCCACCGGGCGATCGCCTTCGCGAAGGCGGGATTTCGCGCGAGCTCTCTGGGCCTGCTCAAAACGAGCCACCGCAGGGTGGGCGACGCCACGTAGTCTGCGAGAGGAGCACTCACGAGCGGTACGGCAACCTTCGAGGCGTCGGATGCCGTGCTCGGAGCCGCTGGTGCGCAGCCCATGAGTGCGCTCAAAATGCCTCCAGCGAGGCATCGTCGGAAAGTGCGGAGACTCCACGACGCACGGCGTACGAACGACGCGACGAGGTTCGTGAGTTCAAGCGACACTTTGTGTCCCGTCAGTTTGACGAGGTTCGTCAGCAGATGCGAGCGGCTCAGCGCGTCGGGTCAGTGCCGGTGCTCGCTTCGGTGGGTGTGGAGTCACCCGAAGCGGGATCGCTCGAGTTCGCGTCGCGACTCCCGTCCACGAGCTCCTTCAACTCCTTGCCCACTTTGAAGAAAGGCAGACGTTTCGCGGGGACGGGGACAGGTTGACCAGTGCGCGGATTGCGACCGTCGTACGGCTTGTACGGTCGCACAGTGAAGCTTCCAAACCCGCGAATTTCGATGCCATCGCCGCGCTGTAGCGCTTCAGTCATTGCATCGAACACGCAGTTGACGACCATTTCGGCGCGCGCCTTCGTCAGCTCTCCGCGTGCGGCAATGGCTTCGATCAACTCGCTCTTCGTCATGCGGTCTTGCCTCCCTCTTCGTCGCGTCCATCGTTTTCTCTAAGGTGTCGATTGTCAACGCTTTTTCCGCTGATGGCCGGAGTCGGCTAGCCGGTATTTGTAGCAGAAGGTCGGCCGAGGTAGTGCCGACGCACACCCGGGCGGAGAGCCGAGGCGTCGCCCGTGGCGAGAAGCGACGAAGCGCAAGGTCCGCAGGAAGAACCTGCGGCGAGTAGTCGGGACGAGCTGCGAGCCTGTCTTTCGGGATCCACGCGCGCAGGTAAATTGCCGCTCCACGAAGAATTCGTGGAGCGGCGACGGCCGCCGCGGATCACTCGGAAACGACCTCGATGAAGTCGAGGCGGAGCGGGCGTGTGCCAGTGTGTAACGTCAAAAGAGCGCGTGGTGCGCTGATGAGCAGAGGCTCCAACTCGAACAGGCCGCAGGATGCGTTCCGGTCTTGTCCGCTTCGCGCAAAGTTGGCGCGTTTCCCGTCTACCTCGACCAACACGCCCGCCTGGGCGGCCCCGATGACTCCCAGCCGAAGCGCGTGCACGCCGGGCTTTCGGACATTCAGCTCCAGGGTGATCGCGGCATCGTCGGTGGTTGGGTGAACTAGGAGGCCACGCCCTGCCGAGGCGCACGTCGCGTCGTGGACGGGTTCGCTCCACGCATCGTGAAGAGCGAGGGGTGGCCACTGGGCTTCCGCTTCGAAGCGAAGGGTCGAGGGCAGCTCCAGATCACCCGGGGGGATCCAATCGACGCGTGGCTCGGAAGTCGGGTCGAAGGGATTGAACTGATAGTGAAGTGCGACGGGCTTGCCGAGGCGTTCCCACAAGAGCGAGTCGGAGGCGTCGCCGCTGCGGCGCACGACGAGATAGGGATGCCCGGCCGCTTGGGTGTGCAGGGTGGGATCGAAGCCGAGATTGAAGCCGTGGTCTGTGTCGACGAACACCAGCAGTGGCGAGGCGGGCTCCTCGGTGACGTGGGTCTCGAGAGGCAGGGAGGATACCGCCGATTCGAGCACGTCCGTCTCCCACATGGGTCGGCCGCCCTCTCGAGCGGCGAGAGCCTCGTGTGAGTAACTCGCATGCAGCGCAAACCCCGCGAGCATCAACGGCGGGATGAAACGAGCAAGGCCGAGGGTGAAGGCCGCGAGGGCGAGCCACGCGTGCTCGAGGGGAAGTAGCGCAGTGAAAAAGCGAGCCCCTCCCCCTGGATAGCTCCCGTTGAAGTAAAACAGGGCGTAAGCCCCGATCAGGAGCGCGAACGAAATCCCCGTGGCGCTGGCGAGGGGATTTCGGCGGAAGCGAACCACTGCCCACGGCACGAGCAGGGCGATCAGTTCGAGGTTGGCGATGTCGAGACTGTGGCCCCACAGGCGGTGAGCCGTGTTGCGCAGAGCCCACAGAGGACCGAAGCCATCTGCACCGAATCGCTCCACGACGTCCCCGTGCTCGTAGCGACATCCGAGATGCGGTCCGAGCCCGAGTCCGAAACATCCCGGAGGTCCGTCCGCGAGCGCGTAGTAGTGGAGCTGCGTCGAGCTGCCCCAATCCCCCGTCAGCGCGATCTGGTGGGCGATGAGCAGAGCCAAACCGGGAAGCATCGCCGAGCCGAAGCCGAGGAGGCTTCGCGGCTGCCGTCGCATCAGAACGAATCCGACCACGGCTGCGCACACGACTCCCGTGAGGGGCCGCGTCGCCACGAGCCACCCGGCTGCGAGCCCGCCCCAGAGGTGGAGCCGGCGTCGTCCCGTGACTGCCCAGAGGGCGAAGCCGAACAGAAGCGCTGCCCAGCCATGCGACATGGTGTCGGCGGTGTGGTACCGGAGGGCCGCCGATAGGGTGCTGATCAACGCGGCGAGGCGGGCCACCCGGAGATCGGAGGTGATGCGAAGTGCGAGCCCGTAGCTCACCCAGACGAGGCCTGCGGCGATCAGCGGACCGACCCAGAGGGGTATCCCGGCGACGAAGCCCACCGCCAACAGCGCCGGGTAGCCCGGCGGGAAAATCACCCCAAGCACGGGCGCGCCGTCCGGTGGGTTCGGATGCGTCAGAAATCGACCGCGAAATGCTGCAGTGGGAGCGGGGATCTCGAAGCTCAGCAGGCCGTCCGAGAGGGCGCGCGCCTGCAAAAAGTAGCTCGTTGCATCGATGATGCGCGGGCCCCCTCGCAGATAGTGAACCACGTAGCCAGCGGACAGGAGTGCTGCCACGACGGACAGCAGCGCCGGGGCGAACCAGGGCTCACCGACCCCCGGAGTTCGACTCAGAAGCCGAAGGAAGCGTGTTTCCAGCGAAGTGCGCCGGTCTTCGCCGCGGCCACGAAGCTCGAACAGAGTCCAGACCAAAGCGACGCCGAAGGCCCCCCAGGCCACTCGGTCCGGAGGCAGCCCGAACGCCAGCAGCGGATTGCTTCCCCCGATGTTTTCGGGCGCGCTCACGTCACTCGCGGGGGATGTTCACGGCGCCGGCACCAGCGCGGTCGCGCTTTTGCGGCGAGGTTGAACGGCAAAGACGTGATGGACGACGAGATCGCCCGACGTGGGTTTCACTTCGAAGTGCAACTCCGGGCGAACCACGCCGTCGGGGATCACGAGGGCTTGCTCTTGCCAGGCGTCGCCGGGCTCGAGGTGGATCTCGCCGATTTTCGCACCCTCGGCGAAGACGGAAAAGCTAGCCTTCTGCGCGGGGGCGACTCGAAACAGGAGGCGGGCTGGTGCCTGGTCCTCGAATCCCGTCAGTCGGAACCCGAGCGTGCTGCCGGGGTTCAATTTCCTTCCCGCGTCCCACAGATCGTGCGCCGGCGCCCGGGGGTCGGCGAGTATCTTCATGTCGACGAATCCGGCGGCTGGCACGCTGAACTGGTAGCCGTGCGCCTCTTCGCTCAGGACGTCGGCGAGGTCGATGCTGTCCACCAGCCGCTCGCCGTCGGTGAGCGAAAAAGGAGTCCCGCTGTGGCGGATGGAAGACCAGTCCGAACGGTAGAGGACTTTGCTCGCTCCTCCGCAGATCACGTTGCCTCGCACGGGAACTTCGCCGAGGCGGCGGCCGAACCACAGAGGAAAGGTACCCCACCACGAGGGGTACAGGGCCATCACGTCGGGACGCTCCGATTCTGGCACGTGCTCGATGAGCTCGACCGCAGCTCCCACTCCGAGGCGGGTGGCCCGAGCGAAGGGAAGGCCGCCGTATCCGCCGAGCCCGATCAAGTCGAGCGCGGGGAGGTCGGCTTCGTAGGGAATGGCGCCGGCGTCGCTCAACAGGATCCGCCGCGGGCGCGGCTTGATCCCGTCGCGGATGACTTCACCGGCGCGAATGTGCTGGTCGAGAATATTGCGGGAGGCGCGTCCGAAGAACCAAAGTTGATCGCGGAAACATTGCGCCTGGTAGATGGCGAACACGACGACCAGCGCCGTGGTGGGCAACGCGACGAACGCCCTCTGCCGGAGGTTCTTCCTCTCGGGCGCGGTCGCCCATGCCAGCAGCGCTCCGAGCCCGAGCGCTGCGCCGAGCAGGAGCCAGGCGACTGCGGGCATCGTGTAGCGCTCATTTTGCCAGCGCACCTGACCGTTCAGAGCCACCGTGACGATCCAGAGCGCGAGCCCGGACCAAAGAACGAGGGCCCTGGCGCGGGTCCTCCGAAAGAACAGCGGTACCGCGGCGAACACCCACACGATCCATCCGACCGCTGGAACCGAGCTGAAGTGATGTTGGGTGATCCGAAGGACCTGGTACTTCACGTGGAAGATCCAGGCATCCCAAACCTGTTCGGAGCTGAGGTACGGGTGGTGCATCTCGAGTTTCGCGAGCGCCCCCGCCGCGGTGGAGTCACCGGTGAGTAGGTGATTGGCGACGGCGTGCCCCACGACAACGGCCGCTCCGGGCACGCCGGCCAGGCCGAGAGTCCAGAGAGCGGGTACGAGTCCGCGTCGTCTCCACACGACGCAGGCCGCGCTGGCGCCGAGCACAGCGACGAGTGTGGCGGCCTCCGGTCGGGTGGCGACCATGAGCGCGCAAGCGAGGCCCAGCCAAAGAGCGCCGGCACGATTGGCGCGACCCTCGCGCGCGGCTGTGACGAAGTCGTCCCACGCGACGATGGAGAGCCCCCACAAAGCGAGGAAGAGAGCGACCTCCATCCCGCTGAAGAGAGTCCAGTTCAGCGCGCCGACACCCAAGAGCGCCGGGGGCGCAAGGTAGGAGGTCCAGCGGGGCAGGTTTCGAAACAGACGGCGTGAAGCGAGCAGGGTCGACAGCACACCAACGCAGGCGACAATCGCCGCCCACAGCATCAAGTGCTGTCCCCGAAACCCGATGAGGTAGCCCCCCGCGAGAACGAATGGGTAGAGGAGGCTCGTTCCGCCGCTCGAGTACCCATTGCCCTCGGACCACTCGAAAGGAAAGCCGCGCGCCGTGGCACGGGCGAAGTCGAAATGGATGAAGACGTCGTCAAGGGGCGCGGACCAGGGACCGCTCCGTTCGCCGCGGGTGTGGTGATCGAACAGCTGGGGCTGGTCCCAGAGCGCCGCGTTTTGAGTTTGTTGGCGTAGGGAAGAATAAAAGAGGCACGCCACTGCGAGGGTAAGCACCCCGGCGAACACGGCGTAGATCAACGGCTCGTGGCGCCGAGCCGCGGCTGCTAGGCGAAGGAGCGACTCCTTCCCCCGGGCAGCTGCCTTCGAGATAGGTTGAGATCGGCGCAATGCGTCCATCGGCGCCGGCGGTTTAACACGCTCTTGCGCTCGAGCGAGACCGTCGACCAGTTCCCGGCGCCTGATGGACCACCCCAAAACCGCTGCACGCTGCGATCCTGGCGCTTTTTGGCGCGAAACTACGCAGGATGCCCGCGGCTCGACGGCGCTTCGGCTTCTCCGCGGTCCGAGTGACCCACTAACCGAGCCGGGGCGGGCAGTCGTAGAGCAACGTACTAGCCATGCCTGTTCCGACGATGCTCAGGACACTCTTCCATTCAGAGTGCCGACCTTGCTTGGTCGATTCTGGAGCTGTAACTAGTGGAAGCTTTGAGTGAGAGTGGAAAGCTTGAAGGGCGCTCGAGTGGAGCGACCGCGGGGAAGGGCTCCGCGAAGCATCCACGCCAGGAGTCGATGCCGCGCTGGCTAATCGAGGTGACGCCGATCGGTGGGGACGAACCGGGAACGGAATACGTCGTCGAAGCCGAGAGGTGGCAGAGTGCTCTCGTCGAAGTCCGCAAGAGTCGGGAGGAGTCCGGACCTCTCTCGCGCCTGTCCCTCGAGATTCTGCCCGACGGGCACCGAGCGGTCGATCCAGAGCGCAAGCTCCGTTACATCGTGTACCCTGCCGAGGAGGGGGCCGACTCGGAAGCGGAGAAAGGTGCGCCCGATCCTACGGACGAAGCGCCGCCGCTGAACCTCCCCCCGCACGAGCTGGTCGTCGAGCAGGACCGAGAGCCTGACGCTTCCAATCCTCTCGCCTATCGAGAGCGAGCCTTCCGCGTCGAGCCCGGGACGACTGTCGAGGCTGCCGAACGCCTCCTGCAGCACGCGCTCGGCATTCTCCAGGAAGAGCTCCGTACGGGGGCTCCCGGGAAGATGATCGAGTTGGCTGCTTTCGACTACGACGTGAGCGCCGGGTTCGATCGCGAGCCCCTGGCGACCTTGTCGTGGAAGGACTGGCGTACCGAGCGGCCCCCTGCGTCGAAGGGGGCGAGTGAGCGCCCTTCGACTCGCCCGGCTTCCGCGCCGAACGATTCGGGCGCGAAGCCTTCCTCCGAACCGCCGGTTGCTTCGGCCGTCGCGAGTGAAGAGTCCGTCGAGCCGTCGCAGAGCGAGCGTCCGCGGGAGAGCGCGCCGCTGCCCGCAGCGGCGAGCGAGCGCCCTCCGCCGAGCGATGCTCCACAGAGTGAGGCGCTTCACGCGACAGCCAGCCAGCCGCCCGAAGCGGTGAGTGAGCGCCCTCGGCCCGAGTCCGAAAAAGCCGTGGGCCGAGGTCGCGCCGAGGAGCCCCCCTCCGGGGCGACGAAGCCCATGGAGGCAAAGGCAAACGAGGACGCGTCCACGAGCTCGACTCGGAAAGATGCCGACGAGGGCTCGGCGGGAGCACCAGCGGCCGCAGAAGCCGCCGTTGAAAAGCCCACCCTCGGTCGGCGCCGGAACCAGGAAGATCTCCTCGTCGAGCTTTTCGAAACGATGCACGAGCTGCATTTCATGCGAGACATGCGCGAAGGAGTGACCTTCGTGCTCGACGTGCTGGCGCGCACGGTTCCCTCGGGCGTCGCGGTCGTGCACGTGTTTGACATCAACGAGGCGAGATTCGTGGTGGTAGGGGCACGCGGACTCCCGAAGTCCGTTCTCGCCCAGACCACGCCGGGCACGTCTCCGCTGTACCGAGCTGTCCTGGACCGCAAGCGCCACCTCCGCCTGTCAGGTTCTGCGGCGGGCAACGCGAAGCTCGGTGATCAGTGGAAGGGACAGACCCCGCCGGATCGACTGCTCTTGAGTCCTGCGATTCACGCCGGCCGTGACTTGGGGATGCTCGAGCTAGCTCAGCCCCCGGGCGACGACCCGTTCAGCGAAAACGAGGGGAACGCCGTGGACTACATCGCCGGACAGCTCGCCGAGTTCCTCGCGAATCGCCCCATCGTGCTCGATCCGGAAGAAATTCGGCGCTGACCCTGTAGAGTGGGCGGCGCATGGCCGTTTCCCGTGCCCGCCTCGTCACCTTCATGCTGCCCGGCGTGGCCATGGCCGTGCTCGTGCTGGCGGGAGTGATGTTTCGTTCGAGCTTTCAGCTCGAAAAGCTCCGCGAACAATCGGTTGTCGAGGCCACACTGCTCTTGGCGAACGAGAAGGCCGATCGCCTCGACAAGAGGATCATCGAGCAGGACAACGCGGTGGCGAGCCTCGTCGACCCGGCGCGCGAGGAAGGCTTCGGAGCCGCTTGGCTCGAAGTGGCCCCGGTGCAGACACCGAGCATTCGAGCCGTGCTCGTCCTCGACTTGTCGACGCCGGCTCGGGAGGTCATGGCCTACGCCTCCCGCGCCCCGGGCCCCGAAGACGACCGCTTTCGCCGACTCTTGGTGCATCGCATTCTTCCCGACCTGAAGCTGGGGGGGCCTTCGAACGGCGAGCTCAGACACCTCCACGCGAGTTACGACGACACCAGCTACTTGATCAGCCACTGGGAGCGCACGCTCGGAGGAAGGCGACTCCTCGTCGTGGCTTGGCACGACGTGCCGCGTATCGTTCACGACCTGTTCCCGGACTTGTATTCGGACGAGGATCGTCCGAGTCGCGTGAACGTGGTCGATGGTGAAGGGCGCATCGTCTACGGGCCACCGCTGAGCCGCGGAACCCTGACACTGGGCCGCCAGTTCGCCACCACCCTCTACAAGTGGCGGCTCAACGTCAGCATGATGGCGGCGGAGGAGTTAGCTCAGGCGTTCGAGCGGCGTCGGGTGCTCGAAATGGTGCTGGTGGGGCTGTCGAGCCTCGTGGTTTTGACCGGATTCGTCGTCATCACGGTCACCGCAGCGCGCGAAAGAAAGCTCGCCAACCTCAAGAGCGAGTTCGTGGCGAACGTGTCGCACGAGCTGAAAACACCCTTGTCTTTGGTGCGCATGTTCGGCGAGCTTTTGCAGAGCGGCCGTGCCGAGTCCGCCGAGAAGCGACGGCAGTACCTCCAGATCATCGTCAGCGAGAGCGAGCGCCTGGCCGCCCTGATCGACAACGTGCTCGACTTCGCCAAGGTCGAGCGAGGCAAAGCCGCCTACGAATTTCGAGAGGCGAGCGTCGTCGAGGTGGTGCACCGGGCGGTGGAAGCGTGCCTCGGGCGAGCGGAGCGCGGCGGGATCGAGCTCCGGGTCGACGTGCCGGATGACCCTTTGGTCACGTCCATCGACGAGCGCGCTCTCGAAATCGCGGTGATCAACCTGATCGACAACGCGCTCAAGTACGCTGCGGAATCCCCCGAAGTACTGATTGCGGTCGTCCGGTGTGGAGACCGCATCGAGGTGTCCGTCACCGATCGAGGTCCGGGCATCGACCCCCAAGATCGAGAGCGGATCTTCGAGAGATTCGAGCGGGCGAAGCGAGTCAGCAAGGATCAGATCCGCGGCAGTGGAATTGGCCTTTCGCTCGTGACGCACATTGCCGAGGCGCATGGAGGGCGCGCCTGGGTGGAAGCCGCCGAGCCGATGGGTAGTCGGTTCGTCTTCAGTCTTCGGAGGAAGACTCGGCGCAGCTCTGCGGCCGAGATCATTCGCTGACTTCGCCGTCGTCCGCGAGTCCCTGCATGCGCAGAAGCTCTTCGTCGCTCATGAAGATCGACGATCCGGACGAGGGCTTTGCCGGGCTCGCGGGAGCTGGCGCCACCTTGGGCGCGGGCGCCGCGGCCTCCTCCGGCAGCTCTCGAGCAGCCGTCTCTTCCGCCGCGGACGGTTCGTCTTCTTCGGCGGAGGGGTCTTCTGGTGCGCTATCGGATGGCTCCGGCGGCGGTGGGGCAGCAGTAGGCGCCGCGGGAAGGGGAATCGCGTCGAGCAGGGCGTCGTACTTGGTTCTCACCTCGGCAAAGGCTTCGCGATGCGACGGGGGCAGGACCCGCATGCCATCGAGGTTGAGCGATTCGGGATCGATGAACTCCCCGTTCTTCTTCACCGTGAAGTGCAGGTGCGGTCCCGTGGATCGGCCCGTCGAGCCGCAATACCCCACGGTCTGGAGGCGGCCCACTTTGTCACCGACCTTGAGACCTTCTGCGAAACGCGACAGGTGCGCGTAGCCAGTTTCGTACCCGCCCTCGTGGGCCACCTTGACCAGGTTTCCACTGGGCCCCGCAGGACCAATGAAGGAGACCTTTCCCGGGGCGGAGGCACCGATCGGGTCACCGAACGGGACGCCGAAATCGGTGCCGGTGTGTGGCATCACCTTCTTCAGCACCGGGTGCATGCGCTTCATGTTGAACTTCGAAGTGACCGGTGCGCCGGGAACCGGTTTGCGCCATCCGCCTTCGTAAGGAGCCTTGCCCGAATCGTCGAAGTGTCCTCCTTCGACCGCGTGATGGTAGTAGTAGACGCGCAGCGGCTTCTTGCCTTTGCGCAGAACTTCCACGGCTTCCACTCCGGCGTAGCGTGAGAACTCGCCGAGCACCGTAACCTCTTGAGCGATTACGCGGATGCGGTCGCCTTTCTCGAGTTCAGACAGGGACAAGTGCCCGCTGAGCGCGTCTGAAAGCACACCCGAGAGGCCCGGGTCGAATCCAGCAGCCTTCGCCGAAGCTGAGAAGGAGTTGCCGTCGAACGCGAGCGCACGCCGCACCTGATTGCGTTCGACTTTGAGATCGAGCTTTTGGCCCTGGAGGTAGCCGTCGTCCCCGGTCTTCGCCTGAAAGACGTTCTCCTTGTCCTTCTCGTACTCGAACGCCTTGAGCTTTCCGCTGGGTTGCTCGAGGAGCGCCGTGAAAGTGTCGCTCGAGTCGCAGCGGTCGAGATTGACGAGGCCCTTGAGCGCCGTGTACGCGCGGTAGGCTTCGCTCTTTTTGAGCCCGGCGTCTTGAATGGCCCGCAAAAATGCGTTCTTGCCCACGCGACCCGTGATGATCCGCGTGCCCGCCTTGCCCTTCTCGTCGGCGATGCGCCACGGTCCCGGAACTTTCTCGCGCTTGGGGGTTTCTTCCTTTGGGGCTTCGACCTTCTCCGGCGCAGTGCTCGACGCCTCGAGCTGAGGCGCGGCGGCTGGAGTCGTGCCTCCGTCGATGCTGCTGGCGAGCGCTACCAGTGAGCCGACCGTGGTCAGACCAAGGAGCGCGCCGAAGAGGGCGATGAGCGGCGGCGACAGAGATGGTCCGGTGTGGGTCCCCGGGGGACTTCCGAGGGCAACGCGATCGAGCTCCGAGTCGAGCTCACTGCGTGGAGCCCCGGGCTCGTGTTCTGCCAGCTCGTCGAGTCCGGTGCTGAGTGGGCCCGCATCGTCGCGGGTTTCCTGGGCGCGCCGGAGCAGCTTGTCCCTCACAGGATGCCGCTGCGCGCCCGCATCGAATCCACCGCCCGGAGCGGGGGTTGCTCCAGTCCAGGGGGCACTGGAGGTTCCCTCCGCGGCTGAGTCGGAGGTTGTCGGGGCCGTCGAGCTTGGCGGTGCCGAGCCGATAGCGTGTGCCGACCCGGGAGCGCTGGGGCCCACGAGTCCACCCAGGGGGTCCTCGTCGAAGGCCATCGGGTCGACGATGCTGCCCACCATGCGGGGGCCGCGGGGGCGCGCGGTCCCTTCGCCCGCAGCGCTGCTAGGAGCGCTTGCATCATCGGGCTCGGTCACGTCCCCCCCACCACCCGCGCTCGTTGGGCGGACGTCGTCCGGGCTGCTGGGTCGTGAGGGAGAGGACACCCCGCGCGGGGTAGCAGCGAGTGTGAACGACGGCAAGGTGCGCGCGGGTGGCGAGCGGTTTGCAGTTTGTCTCGTTCAAACGAGCACTTACGGCGATAACTGCTCGCAGTGGTCGCAGAAAACAGGAGCGGCAGGTGCGGAAGAGCGGCCTCCCGGAGCCTTTGCGGCCGCAATCCGCTCTGAACCGAAGAGAGTGGCCGAAACGCGGCCTGGGAGCGATTCCATAAGCTCGAAGGAGGTTGTGAAGGCACCTAGCGGGTCGCGTCGTCGCCGCCTCCGCTTCGTAGCCTCCGTCGCAAAGAAGATTCTTCCTCAGCCGAAAGCCATGGCGCGAACGTCAATGGGCTGGCTGTTGCACGGTAGGGGCCGCAGCAGCACCTTTGTATTCTGATGGAAGAGCACGTGAAGCAGCTCCTCTCGCTGGGGAGAGAACATTTCCACAAGGGCGAACTCGACGAGGCGGAGTACCTCCTCAAGCAGGTCGCGACGAAGGAAAACGGTTACGCCGACGTGTTCGACATGCTCGGCATCATCGCTCACACTCGCGGTGACTACACCCAAGCGGGATACTGCTTCGAGCGCGCCCTGGAGCTGAATCCCCTGTACACCGAGGCCCGCCTCAACCTGATGGTTACCTACAACGAACTCGGCCGTTACGACGATTCGCGAGCCCTCGCCGAGCGAGTGCCGCAGGAGCCCACCTCGCGCCCAGGGGATCCGTTCGTTCGCGGCAAGATTGCCAATCTGCACGCGGAGACGGCGCGGGCCTATCAAGACGCGGGCATGCTCACCGAAGCGATCATCGAGCTAGAGAAGGCGGTCGCGCTGGGGCCTGGGTTTCCCGATCTGCGGTGTCGCCTGGCGCGCCTGCACCGGGACGCGGGCGAGCCGGACATGGCTGTGGGCCAGCTCCGCGCGGCGATCGACGCGAACCCGAGCTACCTGGAGGCGTACCTCCAGCTCGCTGCGGTCCAGCTCAGCACGGGTCACGGAGCCTCGGCATTGCCGATTTTGCGGGAAGCGAAAAAGCTCCATCCCGATGACGTGCGGACGGACATGTACATGAGGGCGGCGCAGGCCAGTTCGTCCGTGTCGGCTTCATGAGCGACGACGCCTCGCGCGAGCGCTCGGACGGGGCAGTCGCTCCAGGCGTGGTGAACGCAACGAGCGAGGCGACCGCCCCGTCGAGGCTTCGCCTGTCGTGGTGGGCGCGGCTTCAGAGTTCGGCGCGAGGGGCCTGGCGCAGGCTGCGCGGGGGGCGGCTGTCTCCCGGGCGGTTGGGCGGTTCGGTCGCCCTTGGCTTGTTCGTGGGATGTCTCCCCCTGTATGGCCTGCACTTTCCGCTGTGTTTGGCCGGTGGAGTGGCGTTTGGTCTCGATGTCGTCGTGGCCTACGCCGCGGCACACATTTCGATCCCGGTCTTCGCGCCCTTCTTGCTCGTCGCGGCAGTGCAGCTCGGCTCACTTGCCCTGGGCGGGAGCACGGTGGACTTCGACTTCAGCCACGCCGAGTTTCGCGATTTCGGACGGGTCCTCCTTCAGCTGGGTGTGGGGTCGGTCCTGCTCGGGACGACGCTGGGTGTCGTAGGCGGTGGCATCGCAGGTGGGCTCGCCCACTTTTTCGAACGGCGTCGCGCGCGAACACTGGCGAGCGAAGGTGAGGCTGCGTTGCGCCGCACCGTGGCGCGATATGTGTCTGCCCCGCGTGGTGACCGCCACTACGTGAGTAGCAAGCTGCGCTTCGACCCGGTGACGCGAGGAATCGAACGCGTGGGCGCAGAGCGTCCTTTCGGACGGCTGATCGATGCCGGGGCGGGGCGGGGCCAGCTTGGACTGTTCGCTCTCGAATTGGGTGTCGCCCACGCGGTGGTGGGGTTCGATTACGATGAGCGCAAGGTCGCCGTCGCGCGCTCCGCAGCCCAATACGACGCTCGATTCGAAGTCGGTGATCTGAAACACGCGAGCTTCGTGCATTGCGATACGGTGCTCCTCGTGGACGTGCTCCACTACCTTCCCCCAGAGTTTCAAGACGATCTGCTCGAACGGGCCTATGCTGGGATCGAGCCGGGGGGGCGAATCGTCGTACGCGAAACGAATCGCGCGGGAGGGCCCGGAGCCTGGCTGGCTCGTGCATTCGAGGCGATCGCGACGTTGACCGGCTACAACCGTGGTCAGCGCCTCTGGTATCGCTCGCGCGACGAGTTGGTCGCGGTACTTCGCCGGGCGGGAGCACACATCGACGAAGGTCGTGGCGATCTACTCTCCAACGTCCTGGTCGTGGCGGAGAAACCACGCGGTTGAGTTCTGCTCGGGCGGGGGGAGCGATCTAGGGCGCGACTTCTTCGCAGCGCCCCTCGGTGCACACGGCGATCTGCTGACCGCAGTCGTAGTCGCACGACGCACCACCCCGTTCGTGGTCCGCGATCAGCTCGCGTGCCTTCTTCTCGACGGCCGCACGGCTTGCCTTGTTGACGGCCGTGCCGCACCCCAAGGGGCATCCCGCAACAGCCATGACACAGTCCTCGGTTGCATCGCAGGAGCGGCGCGATGCAACGAACGCCTCGTAGTCGTTTTGAATCTCTTCTTCAGACGGCGCGAAGAGCATGCATCCCGGAACCAGGACGAAGGCGCTGACGGCGACGAATCGCGGAAGCCGCATGCCGAGACCCTGACAGGTGTCCGGCGTTTTGAAAAGCGCACCGCGGTTCGCATGACCACCCGGAACGCCCTTCACGGGGCCTTGGCGAGAGCCGGTGGCCACCTCCCGGAGAATTTTTCAGCGAGCCGCCAGCACGCCGGGGAGTAGGGCGCTTCCGAGATCCGCTTCGTTCAGTGCGCTGCAGTCTTCGAGATCGCACGGGGTTCGCCCCAGGATTTCGGAGAGCTCCGCGTGGGCCAGTTCGGCGGCCCGTCGGGTGGAGGGAGCCCCGTGCCCGAAGTTTTCGAGTGCCGCCACTCCCAGCTCTCGGATGCCGCACGGGACGATGAGCTGGAACAAGGAAAGATCGGTCGACAGATTGAGTGCGAAGCCGTGCATGGTCACCCAGCGCGAGATCCGCACGCCGATGGCACCAAGCTTGACCGGTCGCGAGACGTGCTCCTCGCCAGGCCAGTTTTCCGGGTGATCCGCGTCCACCCAGAGACCGATGTACTCGTCGATGCGTCCACCCGACACCCCGTATCGCCCAGCGATGCGTCGCATCACCTCGCTCAAGTCCCGCACGTAGCGACGAACGTCTTGGCGGTCGGGTGAGAGGTCGACGATGGGATAGGCGACGAGTTGCCCCGGAGCGTGCAGCGTGACGTCGCCGCCGCGCCCCGTTTCCACCACGTCGACGCCGCGCTCACGAAGGGCCTCGGTCGAAAGCAGGAGATGCTCCGCCTTGGCGCCGCGCCCGAGGGTGATGACCGGTTCGTGTTCGAGGAGGAGCACCACGTCGTCGATCGCCCCGTCGCGTCGCGCGGCGTGAAGCTTCTGCTGCAGCTCGAGGACGGGTAGATAGGGCCTCCGCCCGAGCCACACCCCGCGTAGGGACCGACGCTTCTCCATGTTCATTCGGGTAGGGTCTTGCCCTCGGCGTGCAAGGCTTCCCGAAGCTCGTCTCGGGTCAGCCCTCCCCCGCAGCCTGCTCGCCCGCGTTGCGGGCTGCGCGAGCTGCGCCCCTCCCTGACGTGTGCTCGCCGCTGCGCGGCTGCGCGCACGTGGGAGGGGAGGCCGGGCGACGCAGCCTCGTCGGGGCCGCTGCTGCGGAGGGGACTTCGGTGGCTCCTGGCGTGCATAGCCGTAGAGCTATCACCGATGGTCGGCCAGCGCACCGGCCTCCTTTTGAATCGGATGTCCGCGTGGCCGATATGTCGCCGTCTGCTCCGAGTGGCCGCGCCGCTGGTTTCCGTTGAACGGGCCTTGCAGCGGATCGCCAAAGAGCTCAAGGCCCTGACGGGACCAGGCCACCAGTCGCGACCCAAACGCCAGCGCCACGCCCTGGTCTATCTGCATCATTGCTCGCGACGAGAGGGACCCCGTTGTTCCGCAAGCAGCGGGTGGGTTCGGGCGCTCGCGGTGTGCCGCCCATTTCGTTGGTCGAATCCGGCGTGTCAGTTCACCTCGAGTAGCGCCAGTTTCTTGGGGTTGAGGACGCTTCGAATCGTCGTGATCGCCGCGCCGTCGGTCTCGACGTCGATCACGAAGGCGACGGTGGTGCCGCGACGACCGACAATTGCGGGACGGCCGTTCACGTCGGTGATCTCGACGTCGAGACCATGCGAGGCGGGCATCTTGGCGATCTGGCTCGCAAAGAATCGGGCGACTTTGCTGCGCCCCACGATAGGACGGAGGATGACTCCGCGAGTCCTTTCGCCGTGGTCGCCGTAGAGCACGACGTCTTCAGCGATCACCTTGGAGATCGCGTCCACACTTCCCTGTGACACGGCGGCTAGAAAGGCCAATAGCAGCCGCTCGTGCGACTCGCGGGTGGCTTCGAACCGCGGCTTGTTTTCTGCGACGTGTTTCTTCGCTCGGCGGAGGGCCTGCCGGCTTCCCACTTCGCTGATTGCGAGCACCTCAGCGATCTCGGCGTGGCTGTAGTCGAACACCTCATGCAACAGAAGTACGGCCCGTTCCTTCGGATCCAGGCGCTCGAGCAAGAGCAGGAAGCCCAATTGGATCGACTGGATGTCGCGCGGGGTCGGCGTTAACACCGGCTCAGGCAGCCAGATGCCCGGGTACGTCTCCCGACGGGTTCGAGCCGACTTGAGTCGATCGATGCAGATGCGCACAAGCGTCGTGGTGAGCCAGGCGCGCGCGTCCACGATCGTGGCGCCTGTGGACTGGCAGCGAAGCCAAGTATCCTGTACGGCGTCCTCTGCCTCCGCCGATGAAGCGAGCAACCGGTACGCAATTCCCATCAGCATGGGGCGGTGCCGTTCGAATTCCTCGCCTTCCATCGTCCGACCTTTGGGCCCGACCAGGCAAGGTGTCAAGCTGGCGCAGCGGATCCCGACCCGACGACTGACCCCAAAAACGTCGAAATAGGTCGCACCCGTCACGCTCGGGCGCCCTACCTCGTCTTGTTCACGTGGCCTCGGTTCCGGGGCCCCGGGAGAACGCATGAAGATTCTTGGTTTCCTAGCGATAGCCGCGCTGTTCGGCATGGCTTCGCCCGCCGTGGCGCGGGCGACGGGCCTCGTTCCAACCTTCACTTCGGGGCGGATTGCGGCCTTGGCAGCCGTTCTGTTGGGGGTCATCGGCGCGGTCGTGGGCGGTCTGGCCTTGCGCGCGAGCGGGCGTTCCAAGAGTCGCGGCCGTCTGGGTGCCGTCGTTGCCCTAGCGATGGGACTGACGGGACTAGCTTGCGGAGGGCTGGTCGTGGCGACCGCCGCGGGGGGGCTGGGTACAGGGCACGGGTTTGGTGGGGGGGTGGTGGCACTCGTCGTCGGACCGATCGGAGCGGTTCTCGGACTGTTGGCTCGCGCGCGGGCTCATCGCCTCGGCTGAACGGGAGAACCTCTCATGCTTTCCGCAAGCTTACGTGCGTCGCATCGACTCGCCCTGCCGTTCGTCGTGCTGCTCGGTCAGAGCTGTCAGAGATACTGGGTCTGCGACGAGGTCACTCCCGGGCGAACTGCGGAGCTTCCCTCGCGGTTGTCCGAGACTGGGCTGTACACGGACATAGATACTCGGGAGCTCGCGCCAGGCGTTCTTCCTTACACACCGCAGTTTGCGCTGTGGAGCGATGGAAGCGAGAAGCAACGCTGGATCCTCCTGCCAAAGGACCAACGGATCGACACGAGCAACATGGACGAGTGGGTGTTCCCCGAAGGCACTCGCCTGTGGAAGCAATTCTCGCTCGGTGACGTCCCCATCGAAACTCGCATGATCGAGAAACGTGGCCCGACGGACGACGACTGGGTGGCCTTGGCCTATGTCTGGGACGAAGACGGCCGAGACGCAACGGGGGCGCTTCTCGGCGAGGTCGATTCTCATGGCACCGCTCACGACGTCCCTGCCCCCGGCGAGTGCTTCGCCTGTCACGGTGGACGACGCAGCTTCGTACTCGGCTTCTCCGCGCTGCAACTTGCACACGAAGCAGCCGAGGGTGAGGCCAGTCTGGACGTTCTCGTCGAACGGCGCCTACTCAGTGACCCCCCAACGACAGAATTCGTTGTCCCCGGCAATCGGGTCGAGGTTGCCGCGCTCGGCTACTTCCATGGCAATTGCAGTCATTGCCACAATCAGACGCGCCCCCGACACGACGGGGCACGCTGCTTCGATCCCGAAGATGGTCTCGACTTCACGCTGAGGGTAGGGGAGCTCAGCGATCCGGCGTCGACCCCCACTTATCGCACTGCGGTCGGTGACGTGGTGAAGCCAGGCGATCCCGAGAACAGCCGCCTTTACGAGCTCGTCGCCGCGCGCGGGATGTTTCGTCAGATGCCACCCTTGGCGACCGAGAGGGTTGACTCGGCAGCGATCGCAAACATTCGCGCCTGGATCGAGGGATTGTGAACCTCCGTCTTTCCGTATTCGTCGCAGTCGCGACCTCGACGATCATGGCCGTCGCCGAGCCTGCGAAGACTCCGGAACTCCGGCGCGCTGACAATTGGATCGAGGCGCAGGCTCACTTCGGTGTTGCACGGTCCCCCTTTGACGTGAGCAGCCTGCCGGTGGCCGAGGGCCAAGCGTTCGTGTTTCTGATGGCCCGGTGCTACTCATTCTCCAATTTGTTCGCCCTGGAGCTCGACGTTCCACTCGTGCTCGGAAGCGTTGCGCAACCTGCGGGAGCGTATGTCGACGCCGCAGCCGTGGGTAACCCCGAGCTCGGCGCCCGGTATCGGTTCCTGGCACGGCGTTCGGGCGACGACGTTCTCGCGCTCTTTGGATCGCTTGGAGTGGGTGCACCGCTCGCCAGCCACGACGCGGGGCTGATGCCGAACCGACTGCTGGCCATCGCCGATGGCATCGAAGGGCGTGGAGATCCGCAGTGGTTCACTCCGGGCGTGGTCCCGTTCACCCCGTCCACATGGCTTCATTGGGACTCCGTGCCGTGGACTCTGGACGCCGAACTCAGGACACCGATGTCTCTGCGGGTTTCGGACGCAGACCTGCCGGCCGCAGCAGCGAACCCCCGGACTTTCGGCGTCGCTGGAATCATTGCTGTGGAGTTGCGCTACCGCCTCTCGCAACGACTGTCGCTGGGCTCGAAGGGGCAGATGTTCTTCGACGTGCTCTCCCCCGTCGAGCACGTTCGTGAGGTCTCGCCCGTCCAAGTTTTCGAACGACTCAGCTTGCTCATTCACCTGGGGTCGAGTGCGACCTTGCTCGTCGACCTCCAGACTGCCCTCGCCGGCGAACTCGGTGGGTCCACCTTCGGCGGCGGATTACGGGCGCGGATGACGATGGAGTGACCTAGCCGCGGGGATTGTCAGTCCCCGAGGTGCGCCGCATCGTCGCCGACCCGCACGCGACGAAACCGAGGGCCGAGACAGCGAAGACAGAGAGCCCACCTCATTGTTCATTCGGGTAGGGTCTTGCCCTCGGCGCGCAAGGCTTCCCGAAGCTCGTCGATGTTCCCCGTGAAGGTCCCGGCCACGTCCGGATCGAACTGACTTCCCGAGCAACGCTCGATTTCGTTCACCGTCACTTCGTGAGGCAGCGCGCGGCGGTAGGCGCGGTCGCTCGTCATGGCGTCGTAGGTGTCGGCCACCGAAATGATGCGCGCGATGAGGGGGATCTCCTGCCCGGCGAGACCAAGCGGATAGCCCCGCCCATCCCAGCGCTCGTGATGCAAGTGCACACCAGGGATGACCGGCCCGAGAAACTTGATCGGGTCGAGGATGTCCTTGCCGTACGTCGGGTGCTTCTTGAAAATCTCGTACTCGTCACCCGTCAGCTTGCCCGGCTTGTTCAGGTTCATGACGCAGCCGACCTTGCCGATGTCGTGCATCAACGCCGAGTGCCGGACGATCTCGATCTGGTCTTCGGGCAGGCCGAGCCAGCGCGCGAGCGAGACCGCGTACTGGGCGACGCGCTCGGAATGTCCTGCCGTGTAGCGGTCCATCTTGTCGATGGTGTTCGCCAGGCTTTGGATGGTCTGCTGGAACGTGGCCTGCAAGTCCTCGTACAGGCGAGCATTTTCGATGGCAGCTGCGGCGCGCGACGCCACGATGCTGAGAAGCTTGCGCTGCCCTTCGTCGAAGCGCTTGCTTGGCGTCACCGAGGTCACCGCAATCCAGCCGATCAGTCGATCGCGCATTTTCAGTGGCACGATGGCCAGACTGATCAGTGGGCGCGTGGGCTGTTCGGCGAAGAGAGCTCGCGCTCGGTCGCCGTGCTCGATGATCGGATCTCCCGTGGCGAGACGGGACTTCACCGCTTCGACGTCGAGGCGCCCGACCGTTTCCTTTTCTCCGGGCGGGGTCGCGCACTCGACACTTCGCTCGAAGTACCCCCCTTCGCCGTCATCGAGCCAAGCGAACACGACGTCAGCTCGGACCTCCTGGAGGCTGCTGTCCGCCACCGTGGCGATCACTTCGTCCAAGCTGAGGCTCGCCGCGATGGCTTCGCTCACCTTGTAAAGAGAGAGCGCTTCGCGCAGGCGCAGGTTTTCTGCGGCAAGGCGCCGCTTCTCGAGGCCGCGTTGCACGATGTGCACGATCTCCTCGACCTTGAACGGCTTGAGGATGTAGTCGTACGCGCCACGCTTCATCGCATCGATGGCGGTCTCGACCGTGCCGAAGCCCGTCATGATGACCGTTAGCGTGTCCGGATGGACTCGGGCCACCTCCTGCAGGAGGTCCAGGCCGCCCATCTTCGGCATTTTCAGGTCGCTGATGACCATGTCGTACTGGGCGCGTGACAATTCCTGGACGGCACTCGCTCCGTCTTCGGCCGTGCGCACCACGTACCCCTCCATACCGAGAAAGTCCGCGAGGATGTCTCGGATGAACTTCTCGTCGTCCACCACGAGTACGCGGGGTTTGTCGGTATGGATCTGTTCCTTCATGCGGTCTCGGTGCCCCGGGGCCGGGAGGTTTGGTTGTACCTCAAGTGGGCGACTTCAACCGGGCCTATCGTGGCGAAATCAACCGCGTTGCCCGAGCAATCCACCCATCGAGCGCCGCGGGGGAGCTGGGTCGTGATGTTTGAGATAGCGCAAATTGAGCCCATTGATGCACGCGTGCGCCAAAATGGGCCCCACCAACGAGCCGGTGAGCTGGAACATGGCGCCCAGAATCAGACCCATCACCGTGGCCCAGCCAACCCAAACCCAGCGGGCGCGTCCCGGAAGCTGGTGAGCCAGGCCGAAAAGCACAGAAGACAGGGGCAAACCGACTAGCGGTTGGAGGAGGGATCGGAAGAGGAGTTCCTCGCCGAGGGCGCTCAGGATCGCGAACGCCAAGATGCCGGACCCGGTGAGCTGGCGCGCGACGGGCTGGAGTTCGTCGTGGAGCCGTTTGGCCCAGTCGAAGCGAGCCACCAGCGGGCGTGTGAGAAAGGCGATCCCCAGACCAACGGTGAGACCGATCACCCCGCTGTACAAATGGGAGGCCAGGGGCGACAGATCGAGCCACGGGTTCGGGTGGTCGAGGGGGTTACCTCGGATGAGGATCGTCGCCATCGCGGCGATGGCACCGACGACGGCGTAAATCGCGGCAAGACGACCCCAGCGAGCCATGGAGGTGACTATGACACGGCGTGCGGGTTAAAGTCCCCCCGCTTTGCCGGAGGGGCTTGGTGCTCGGCCAAACGCCGAAGATCCGCGCGTCATGGAGCGCTTTGAGGGTGGGCTCGACCTGGTCGGATCCGCCGTGCGGCACCTTTGCGCGTCGGGTGCTCACGCTGGAGAGACCGACGATCTCGAGGCCTGGGGTCGAGCGGGCCTGCTGGAGGCCGCGCGTCGCTTCGAGCCGGAGCGGGGGGTGTCCTTTCGCACCTTCGCCTACTACCGGGTGCGCGGGGCGATGATCGACGGGATCCGCAAGATGGCCCCCCTGTCCCGGCGCGCCCACGAGCGCCTTAGCTTGCTTCAGGCTGCTCACAGTACGTCAGAGGGGGCGAGCGAAGACCTGAGCGCGGTCCGCGCCGACCTCTCGTCGAGCGACGCGCAGCGCATGTTGCAGGGTCACCTGGCCACGATGGCGACTGCGATGGCCGTCGGCCTTTTGTGTCGTCCAGCTTGGGAGGGCACCGAGCCCGTGGCGGAGGAACCGGGAGAAGGACCGGAGGCCCGGTTGGCAAACGCGGAGCTGGCTGCGCTGCTCCGCGAGGCACTCGCTGATCTGCCCCCGCCCGAGGACGAGGTCGTTCGCCGGCACTACCTCGAGTCGGAAGCGCTCGATTCCATCGGCAAGTCACTAGGCCTCAGCAAATCTTGGACGAGTCGCCTGCACACCCGGGCCCTCAAGCGCCTCACGAAACGTCTGCGCGGCCTCGACGACTGAATTGCGGTAAATTCTGCGGTTTGGCCGAACCGTGCTGGCAAAACTCGGCCTCCGGACAAAGGTTTCTGCCATTTTCTCCAGTGCGCTGGAGGCAGGGGGATCGGCGTTCTAGCCTCGCAGGCCCATGTCCCAACGCGTCCTGATTGCCATGAGCGGAGGCGTCGACTCGTCCGTGGCTGCCGCACGCCTTCTCGCGGCAGGTTACGATGTCGTCGGCGTCACGTTGCACCTTTGGGATTACCCTGATGATGGTTCGGTGAAGGGTCGCTGCTGCGCTCCCGAAGACGTGCACGATGCGCGTCGCGTCGCGGACACGCTCGGATTTCCGCACTACGCTTTCGACCGCCGGGAGCTTTTCGAGCGACAGGTGGTGGCGCCCTTCGTGGAAGATTACCTAGCGGGTATCACTCCGAGCCCGTGCGTCCATTGCAACCGGGGCGTGAAAGTCGCCGAGCTCCTGAGCTTGGCCGCGCGCCTGGAGGCCGACGTGGTGGCAACGGGCCATTACGCGAGGCTCGTGTCGTCGCCCGAGGGAATCGAGCTGCATCGCGCTCGAGACGCCACCAAAGACCAGAGCTACTTCCTGCACATGCTCCCCGATTCGGTGCTGTCGAGGCTCATGTTCCCGCTCGGCGACATGACCAAGGCCGAGGTGAGGAAGGAAGCCCTCGACCTCGACCTCCCGGGTGCGAAAAAAGGGGAAAGTCAGGAGCTTTGCTTCGTTCCAACTGGTCGCTACGACGAGCTCGTGGAGGCGCGTGCACCGGAGCGAGTGCGACCGGGACCCATCGTGAGTGAGTCAGGGCAGGTGCTCGCTCGGCACGAAGGTGTGCATCGCTTCACCGTCGGTCAGCGCCGCAACCTCGGAGTCGCGGTCGGCAAGCGGACCTACGTCGTCGGCATCGACGTCGAGACGGGCGCCGTGCAGCTCGGTGATCGGGATGAGCTTTTGTGTCGAGGCGCGCGCCTCGTCGATCTCGCGCTCCGCGATCGGGTCGAGCTCCCCGTCGTCTGCGAAGCCGTCGTGCGCTACCGAGGTCGGCCAGTGCGCGCCCGGGTCGATGCGGAAGTCGAAGGCTCGGGCGCTGCCAAGGTGCATTTCGACGAGCACCTGCATTCCGTAGTTCCGGGACAATTCGCGGTGTTTTACGATGGGGATCGCGTGCTCGGCGGGGGCATCATTCAGGAGGCCCTGCGGGCTGCCGTCGTGGAAACGGAGCCCTCGGAACGACCGAGCGGCACGCTGGAATCGACCCCATGACACTCCCCTTCGTCCGCACTCTTGCCGCTAGCGCGGTGGCCTGCGCGGCGCTCGGGTGCACGACGGGGGAAGGAACGGGCGACGTCACGAGCGAGCGCCTGTTCGTCGAAAATTGCCACAATGGTCCGTTCGACCTGCAACCGACCTTTTTCGGAGCCAACCCGGGCGACGACACGCTCATCATCCGCGTCCAGCGCGGGGATCAGCTGCAGGAGCTCTCCGACGGCATCAGCGTACTGGTGACCGAAGTGTCCAAGATTCGAGGGGACGACGGAGGCCCGGGGATGCTCGATCAGGACATCTCCGTCGGGCTGCCCCGCGGAGTGGCTCCTCCGGGGGTGCCCATCGAGTTCGACCCCGATCCGCCCCTCGTGAGCATCGCCCTTTACCTGAACGACAGCTGTCATGCGCAGGTGTCGACCGTGTACGCCCTCGAGGGGACCATTCGCTTCTCCGCCCTCTTCAGTGGCGACATCACCGAGGAGAGCGCCGACAATCGCCTGACCGAAGCCGAGTTTTCTGCCGTCTTCGGTGACCCGCGTGAGCTCACGCCGGGCGGACTGCAGCGCCCGGAGGTGCTCAGCTTGGTCGAGGGGAATTTTCGGTTCTTCTTCGAGCGCGGCCAGCCCGCCCAACCCTTCCCGTGATGACGGCAACCCGATGAAGAGCCTCGTCGACGACCGCTTGCGCCGGGAGGCGGCGCACTTCCGCTTGCGGTTCACGTGCGAGCACTGCGTTTACTTCGATCCTTCGGGCGACGAGGGGGAG
>JBNKGC010000012.1:0-55648 GCA_050289625.1 Polyangiaceae bacterium
CCTCACCCCACGTTCCGCCGGAAAATCCGGCGGCTCGCAAAGGGGCTTGCTCGCCGGCGGTTTTCCGCGCCTCGGAAACCTTCGGCCTCGCGTGCCTCGGTTGTTTCCTGCGCAGCGACCGCGTCAACCGACCGTCGAGGTCGCCCCCGAAACGAGGTGACCTCGACGGCTTTCGTTCCTACGGGGAGTTCCCGGGTCGAGATTCCGCGTTTCGCGGGGCCAGGGTGTCCGTTCACGCCGATCGGGCGTCCCTTGGAAGCGGGCCGTCCCGAGGTCAGATGCGCAAATTCGCGAGCCTCCTCGTCGTGTCGGCTTTCGTTTCCGTGTCGGCGTGCGGCGACGCAGACGACGTACTCAGCGTCGCCGCGCCTTCGGTCGGAGGAAGTGGCGGCATCGGCGGAACCGGTGCCTCCGGCGGAACTGGTGCCTCCGGCGGAACCGGTGGCACCAAGACACAGGTGTCTGGCGGCGGGAGCGGAGGGGACAAACCCGCGGCGGGTGGAGCCGCGGCGGGTGGAGCCTCCACTGGTGGCAGCTCGGGAGGCACTGGCGGTACGGGTGGCAGCACGGGAGGCACCGCGGGTGGAACCGGTGGCACGGGAGGCGAGCCACCGGCCTGCAACCTCGCCGATCACTCGGGTTGCGGTTCGAACGAGCTTTGTTGCGAGCGCGACGGCGTGGCGGAATGTCAGCCGACGTCCATCGACACCCAGTGCGCGTTCTGTGGAGTCGACTGCAGCGTCGCTGGAGCCGACCGATGCGACAGCCGGCGGTGCGTCTGCGACTCCGGCGACTGCGCGGCCTGCAGGAACGATCGCGACTGCGGGCCTCTCCACTGTCACGCCGGCGATTGCGTCCAGTGTAAAACCCATGCGCACTGCGGTGAACGCTCGTGCGTTGCGAACGCCTGCATCCATTGCCGCACCAACGCGGATTGCTCGGGTCACCCGAACGGCAAGGAGTGCTTCGCCGGGAAATGCTCGGAGTGCAACGGTCACGACGACTGCGGCGCGAGCTCTTGTTTGGGGGGTGTCTGCCAGGCGTGTCGTAGCGACGGTGACTGTCAAGGACATCCCCGTGGACCGAGCTGCGACGGTGGCGCCTGCACCGCCGGCGGGTGCATGAGCCATTCCGAGTGCGGAGGCCAAGTGTGCAGCTTTCAACGTTGCGCTCCCTGTAGCAAAGATGCGGACTGCGCCGGCCATCCCCGCGGGGGCACCTGCTCAGGGGGCGTCTGTAGTGGATGTCAGGACGACGGCGACTGCGGGGGACGAATTTGTCGGACCGGTCAGTGCGTGGCGTGCTCCGGTCACGGTGACTGCGCGGGTCACCCCGAAGGTGACGTTTGCCAAGACGGCTCTTGTGGTTCCTGCTCGAGTGACGGCGACTGCACCGGACATCCCGACGGCCCGTCGTGTAAGGGTGGGAAGTGCCGCGGGTGCACCAAGGACAGTGAGTGCGCCGGTGATTCGGCAGGCAACCTGTGCCGCGATGGTCGATGCGCGGGCTGTTCGGGCGACGCGGACTGCGAAGGTCATCCGAGCGGTTCCCTTTGTCAGGGAGGCCGCTGCGGGGTGTGCTCTTCCGACGCCGACTGCGCGGGGAGCTCGCGAGGGAATCTCTGCGAGGGCGGAGCTTGCGTGGCGTGCACTAGTGCAGGGGACTGCGCTGGTCACTCCGCGGGCAACGTTTGCCAAGGGGGCCGCTGCGGTGCATGCACGAGCGCCTTGGACTGTGCAGTGCACCCCGCGGGACCTTTGTGCATCGCAGGACGTTGCGGTATCGGCGGGTTGGGAGGCGACAGCGGCAGCTATTGAGGTCGCTGCCGCCCACTTCGTCTCCGGGCTACTCCCTCGACTTGACCGGTCGGAATGGATGCAGAAACGCTGCCAAACTCTGCGCGTTCCGCGTCTGTAGGTAGACCTGGCCCTGGCCCGAGAAGTCGCAGACGAGACCTTCGCCGCTGAAGAAGAGCCCCTTGAAACCGCCGAAGGTCCGCACTCGAAAATCGACCCCCTGCGTGAACCCGACGATGTGCCCCGTGTCCACGGTGTAGCCGCCGGTGCCGAGCTCCACTTCGTGGATCGCTCCGTAGCTCGCGTAAAAGACGGTGCCCGGTCCGACGATACGAAGCATGAACAGGCCCACACCTCCGAAGAAGGACTTGACGCCAGCCCACTTGGAGTCGAGCACGAGCTCGTCGCCGCTGTGGGCCACATAGGCACCGCTCTGCAGGAAGAAGGTCTCCCCCGGGCCGAGCTCTCGGGCTCGGAGATCTCCTTCGGCCGGGGCAGCGAAGTAGATGCGCTGGCCTGGGGCCTTCGAGGTGTACGTGTTCTGGAAGAGGGACTCCCCGCCCATCAGCTTGCGTTTGGCGGCGGCCAGGATGCCCCCGCGCATGCTTGTTTCCATCTCGAGCTCGGGGTCCATGGCGACCATGGCGCCGCTCTCGGAAACGATCTTCTCCCCTCCGTCGAGGCGCACCTCGAGCAGGGCGAAGTCAGGGGCGTCGTGAATCTCGTACTGCATGGTTCAGGCCTCCCTCGCGGGTAGCCGGCTCCCGACGCTCTTTCCGAATTCGCTCGGGTTCCGTGTTTGGACGTAGAGGCGGCCCCGTCCCTGCATGCGAAGTACCAGCCCTTCGCCGCTCAAGAAGCTGCTGATCCAGCCTTTGGCGGCTTTTGAAATTCGGTAGTCGATTCCGCTCTCGAAAGCGACCAAGTGCCCGGTGTCCACGATGATCTCACCGTCGAGATCGATGGCCTCGATGGCACCGAAGGCATTGACGAGCACAGGCCCGTGGCCGCGCGCTTCGAGAAAAAACAGGGACTCCCCGCTGAAGAAGCCCTTGAACCCTTGGAATTGTGTGTCGAGCTGGACCGAGTCGGGAGAAGCGACGTAGCTCGATCCTTGAATGTAGAGCGCAGCCGTGCCGTCGAGCTCGTGCGCCACCATGCTGCCGCAAAGGTTCGGCGCGAACGTCACGTGCGCGCCCGCGCTCTGTGCGGTGAACCTGTTCGTGAAGAACGATTCACCGCCCAAGAAGCTGCGCTTGAGCCCACCGAGAAAACCACCGCCCGAACGATGCGTCGCAGTCGTCTCGACGGCGATGTTGTTGGTCATGCTGACCATGGCGCTGGCTTCCCCGCGGACGGATTCGCCAGGAGCGAGGTGAGCCGTCGCGAGAGAATGAGCCGGTTGGTATTCGATTTCGAAATGCATCGCGCGTTCCTCTCCGTCGTCAGGCGGGGAGCAGCGGGCTCACCCAGCCCACCAGGCTGCCCAGGTTGCGAGATTGGACGTAGATTGTTCCTCGACCGGAAAATTCACACACGAGCCCTTCGCCGGAGAACAGCAGAGATTTGAACCCGCCAACGCTTCGCACTCTGAAGTCGAGGCTTCCGTCGAACGCGACGATGTGCCCCGTGTCCACCACGAAACGCCCGTCGATGGGGATCTCGAGAACCCCACCGTAGGAGTTCACCCAAAGATCTCCATCGCCGCTGCACTCGAGCAGTACGAGACCCTCACCACCGAAGAGCGTGCGGAGCCCGCCGAAGCGGACCTTCGTGTCCACGGCGCCGGTGCTGGCCAAGTAGCTCCCCGTCTGAACGAACAGCTTGCGCTTGCCGCCGAGTCGTCGGTGCACGATGTGGCCGCTCAGGGCAGGAGCCAAGACCACTTCGCCTCCGCGAGCCCCCTGAAAGCGGTTCACGAAGATGGTCTCGCCGCCCAGGAACTTGCGCATCAGCGCAACGAGGAACGACCACAGGAGGCGGAACAGACCGGGCTTGTAGCCGGCGTTCAGGTGAGTGGTCATCTCGAGTTCGGGGCTGCGACGCACCATGGCGCCCGCTTCCGACTGCACGCTTTCGCCTGGCGCGAGCTCGACGCGAAGCCACGCAAACGCCGGTCCGTGTTCGATGTGATATTGCATGGGGTTCGTTCGGAGGAATGCCACAATCGCCCCGCGGAACGCGGGTGAGCGCGAAAAATGCGGCAATGGCGACCTTGTGACGACTCTCGTCGTCTTGCAAGTTAGATTCGCCCGAGAGCGAAGCCGCGCGCCGTCGCTTTCATGGCCTCTACCGATTCACGAACTGCCCGATTCACGACTTGCCAGATGGACCATCTCGATTCCGACGACGACGAAGCCGCCCGAGACGGCGCTTCGGGAAACGAGCGAGCTCTTCCGACGGATTCTGTCTCCCCGAGGCGTGCTGACTCGTTCGCGGCTGAACCTTCCGAAAGCGCCGGCGCATCCGGCGGTGCCGAGGGTGCGGGGGGCTCGAGTGAGCCAGGCGCATCCGAGGCGACCCGTTCGGAGGACGACGACGAGGATTACGACGACTCTGCCGGGTTCGGAAACAGCCCGCGCCGAATCGCCACCGAGATCGTCGTGGTCATCGCGGTCATCGTTGCCGTCGGCGTGGGTGCCATGTGGGCGGGAGGCTCGATTGCGAGTGCCTTCACCCCATGGATCTCGACCGACATCGACCGGCAGATCGGCGCGGCTGCGTTCGAGCAGATGGGCGCCGTGGCCGAAGAGTGCCCGAACCCTGAGGCCCAGCACTACGTGGAAGAGCTCGCGCGACCGCTGGTCGAAGCTGCTGGGGAGGTTCCCTTCGATTTCACCTTTCGCGTTGTGAGCGACGATTCGATCAACGCGTTCGCGCTCCCCGGTGGCTTCGTTACGGTGAACAGCGGGTTGCTCGAAGCGGCTGATTCGGGGGAGGAGGTCGCGGGCGTGCTGGCCCACGAGCTCCAACACGTCCTCAAGCGCCACGGGACCCGACGCATCCTTCGACAGGTGGGAGGGCGGTCGCTTCTCTGGGCGATCACCGGGGGCACCGACGTGCACGCCGTCACCCAGTCGATCGGTAGCTTGACGAGTTTGGGCTACGACCGGGACCAAGAGACCGAAGCCGATCTGTCGGGTTTGGCACTTCTCGAGCGGGCGGGGATCGATCCATCGGGTCTGGGTACGTTCTTCGAGCGCCTCCAGCGAGAGAGCGCCGTAAATCCCCCCGAGCTGCTGTCGACGCATCCCGATTCTGGCGGACGCGCTCAGGCGGTTCGGGAGGCGGCGGAAGGAGCCGCGATCACGCGCAAGCTCCCGTCACCCCAAGGCATCCACTGCCGCGTTCGCGATCAGGTCGACTGACCCTCGGTAGGCCGGCCACGCCCCCGACGCCTCACTCGCACGTCGACGTGACCGCGGCGAGCTGCGCTTCACATTCGGGGGGCTCGTACTCCGTGTTGAGGAAGAGCGCGACGTCACCGCACGGCAGCTCCGCCAGGCACGCGTAGACGTTGGCAACTGCATCGGCGCACGCACTGCTTTCGGCGCCGGCCAGCCAGGTGGTCTTCACCTCGCAAACCGCCAGACAAGAGTCCTCGTCGGGAAAATTCGGAGGTTCACAGGCCGCCGAACTCCCGCAAAAACTGGCACAGGCCGTCGTCGCAACGTCGCTGGATGGGGCGCAGGCCGCGCGCACGTCGACAACGGCGCCGCCGCACTCCGCGTGGCTCGGAGAGACCAGCCCGAAGAAGAGGGCTTCTTCGCAGGGGAGCTCGGCGCGGCAGTGCGTCTCTTCGATCGCGGCCTCGAGGCACGCCCCGTCGAAGCCCTCCAACCACTCCTCACAGTTTTGCCGGCAAACTCGGCTGTCGATGCCACACTCCCAGGCCGCTTCACAGGAAGCGCTGCACGCGTCGTGGATCTCCGGGGTCGTCTCGAAGAACGAGGTGTCAGCCGGGGGCGGCCGATCATTTTCGGAGCTGCACCCGAAGAAGAGAAGCGCAGGAAACAACGCGAGGCAAAGTGACTTCATCGAGGCAGCGCCTTCGAAAGGCAACCCGTTCGAGGGCGTAGCTTACGTCGTCGCCGAGCCCGGGGCGAGCTCACACGTCGCGGAAGAAGTCGACGACTTGCCCTGGCCCGCTCCCCGGAGTGGGGTCCACCGGGTGGGCCAGGAGCCCGACCTCGCGCGCGGCCCTCACGTTGTGCTCGTTGTCGTCGATGAAGAGGGTGCGTTTGCGCTCGAGGGAATGTTCCCCGACGAGATGCTCGAAGATCCGTGCTTCGGGTTTCCGCATCCCCATGAGGTGGGAATAGTGGGCCCGTTCGAACAAGGCATCGAACTCACCATGTCGGCTGCCATGGCGTTGGGCGAAGTCCCGCAGGAACCCCGACAGGTGAATTTCGTTCGTATTGCTCAAAAGAAAGGTGCGCCGCGTCTTCTTCAGTCGTTTGAGCAGCGCGACAGTCTCGTCTGGCACGTCGAGCAGAAGCGCATTCCACGCGGCATCGAGCGCGGCGTCGGGCGCATTCGTTCCGAGGTGGGCTTTCAGCTCCCGTCGAAAATCAGGCGAGCTGACCTCCCCGCGCTCGAAGCGGTCGAAGAGATCGATCTGCTTGGTGCGGGAGTACAGCTCCCGGGCATCGTTTGCGCCGAGTGCCGACAGAGCGCGCACCGTCCGATCGTAGTCGAGGTTCAAGAGCACGCCGCCGAGATCGAAAATCACGGCGTCGACGTCGTCGAGGGCTGGAATCATCCGGTGCGTTTGATGATGTGGTAGCCGAAGTCGGTTTCAACGATGTCGCTCACGGCGCCTACCGGCAGGCCGAACGCAGTTTCTTCGAAGGGCCCCACCATCATTCCCCGCCCGAACGCACCGAGGTCACCTCCGCGCTGCTTCGACGGGCAGTCGGAATGGGCGCCCGCCAGTTCGGCGAAGTCCTCACCTGCATCGATCGAAGCCTTGAGCGACTGGATCTCGGACAGAGCCTCCTCCTTCGTGCGCGTCGCGGTGGAGCGTGCGGATCCGGCATACATGAGCAGAATGTGAGAGGCGCGGACTGTGTCGGACATGGTTCTCCTTGGGTTCGTCGGGAGGGTGGCGACCCTATCACAGCTCATTCGAGCCGTTGAGTCGGAGTTCCCCGATTCATGCGGTTCGGCGCCGCTTTCACGAAGGCCGATGGTCTCTGCTTGACCAGGGTGACCGGTCGGTCATCGTTCGAACATGGGCGTGCCTCACGAAGCAACCATCCTGATCCGTGAGTCTCATTTGGACACGTTCGGGCATGTCAACAACGCCACCTACCTCGAGCTGTACGAACAGGCCCGGTGGGATCTCATTACCGAGCGCGGCTTCGGCATCCAGACCATCCGCGAAACGGGCACCGGTCCGGTCATTCTCGAGGTCGACCTCAAGTTTCGACGCGAGCTCAAGAACCGAGAGCGCGTGCGGATCGTTACCGAGCTCGTCTCGCGGTCGACGAAAATCGGGAAGCTCCTGCAGAGGATGATCAACGAACGGGGTGAGGTGGCCTCGGAAGCGCTCTTCACGGTGGGCTTGATGGATCAATCCACTCGCCGCCTGATCCCCTTGTCGGGCGCGTTTCTTCGCGCGATGGGCGCGGGGGAAGAAGCGGCGCTCGAGCAGGGTGCTGAAAAAGCACCCTGCCCATGAGCAAGACCGGTGCCCGCGCACACAGCCGCAGCCGGGGAGGAAAGCAGCTTGCTAGGGCTGGAACCAGCCACCCTGGTACAGAACCACCGCCGCGATGCCGAGCAACATGAGCAGCGCACTGCCGAGCAGCAGCCAGCGGCCGCGATTGCTGGACGACCTCTCACGAGCTTCTCTGCGACACACGACGCAGGTCCCGTCGGGGGACCGCGCGAGACCGTGGGTATCGCACACCCGCCCACGACGCCAAGCTCGGGGAGGCACGCTCGGGGAGGGCGAAACCCCTCGGCCTCGGGCCGCCTCCTCCTCCGGCCCCGGTGACTCTTGCCCCGACGACCTGGGAGGGAGGGTCGCGTAGGGGCGCTGAATCGACGCAGGCGCTGGAGGGGGGCTGCTGTCCAGCTCGGCAGGGTACCCCGCACCCCGCGGCGAAGGCGGTGCCGGGGTGCGGCGGTCGGGCTCTGCGGAGCTCGAGCCGGACGATGGGGGCGGCTGACTGGGGTCGTGCATGCCGGGGAGGGGGGGCTGAGCCGGTCACCAAATTGGTGTCGCGGGCAGGGTCGAGTCAAGGGCGTCTTCGAATCGGGGCTGAACGCCGCGGTTAGGCGCTGCGCTTCCATTGCTCAGCTTAGGGGCCGGACGCCTGACTTCGAGCGAGCCGGATTCCGCGACAGCGAAAGCGGCCTACATCGGACCTTCGAATGGTTCGAGGCTTGGTCGAAAAGCTGAAGCTTGCGCGGTCTCTTCCACATGAATGCGCCATGCGTGTCTTGTTCATCGGTGGTTCGGTGCGGGCTCGCGCGACCAGTGTGGTCAGCGGGCGGACGGGCCGCTCGCGCGACCAGTGTGGTCAGCCAGCGGTCGCGTGGGGCGATTGAGCCTCCACTCGAGCGCGGGACGAACTCGGCACCCGATCGGCGAGGCGCGTTCCGATGTGACTGGCGATGTGTTCGGCATCGCGCGCCACTCCAGAAAAGCGCGCTGAGCCCCAGGTGTAGAGCCAAGAAAGGCCCAGGAAGTAGAGTCCCGGCTCGCGTGTGACCCCGCGCACGTAGCGAGGATATCCGCGTGCGTCGAAGACGGGCAGCTTCACGAAGGCGAAGTCGTGGTGAAAACCGATGCACCAGACGACGGATGTGATCCCTGCCGCTCGCAAATCGAGCGAAGTGGGTGACACCTGGGGCTCCCAACAGGGCCCGTAGGCGGGCGCTTCAGGCGCCTCGATCCCGTTCTTCGCGATGAACTCGTCGATCAGGCGGCAGATCCCTCGATAGACGTCGTCGGCGGCGTCGAGCCGCTCTTTCAAGTCGGGTGCGAAGCGAAACACACCGGCCTGAACGTCCGTCAGGAAGCCGTAGAGATTCATTCCCTCGAGGGCGAAGCGGCGCAGATCGATCTCGCGACCCCCGTCTCTCCCCGTCAGGTAATGGTTGGTCTTGTTCCGCACCATGTCCACGTCCGGGTGCGCGTCGATCGGCGTGTCGTAGTAGCCGAAGTCGTCGAGCCAAGCCACGACGTCTCGACCCCGATACATGCGCGGCGAGCGGGGTGCATCGCCGAGACAGAGGTGCACTTCACGTCCAGCCAAATGGAGGTCTTCTGCAATCTGGCAACCGGACTGACCCGAGCCCGCTACCAACACGGCGCCCGGAGGAAGGGCCTCGGGATTCTGGTACTCGGACGAGTGCAGCTGCAGGACGTCGGGCGGGATCGTGTGCGCGCCGGAAGGGACGCGCGGCTTGTGGAAGCTCCCGACGGCAATCACCACTTCGTCCGCGGTGTATTCGCCTTCGCTGGTACTCAGCTCGAACGAACCGAGGAGGTGGTTTTTTCGCACGGCGTAGACTTCGACTCCTTGTCGAACGGGTGGATCGAAGGAGCGAGCGAAGGCCTCGACATAGTCCACGATCTCGTCCTTCTTCATGAAGCCGTCGGGGTCGGGGCCAGAATAAGGAAAGTCGGGAAGGCGACATTGCCAGTTCGGGGTGACCAGGCAAAAGGAGTCCCACCGCTCGCTCCGCCAGGCCTCGGCGATTCGAGCTTTCTCGAGCACCACGTGGTCGAGACCTCTCTTCTTCAGGTAGTAGCTGACGGAAAGTCCCGCCTGCCCACCACCCACGACGACGACGGAGTAATGCCCTGGTTTCATTCGCTCACCTCGGAAACGACGCTCGAAGCTGCGGCCGTCGGGTGCGGGAGGGGAGGCAGGGCGGTTCCTGCCGGGTAGAGACCCGTCACGGAGACGACCGCCTCCCCCGAGAAATTGCCCGCTTTCGTTTCGATCTCGAGAAGCTGGTCTTCGGCAGCGGAGCAGTAGAAGCCGAACTTCAGGCGGACTCGCTCGGAGCCGATCTTGAGTGCGGCTCGCACGCGCTCGACGAACTCGAAGAGAGGGTAATCTTTGGCTTCGAGTAGTTCGCCGACGATGAGCGAAGGCGAGTAGCAACGGGTAGTGGCCCCGTCGGGCCAACGAATGTCGAACTTCATTTCAGGCATCACTCACTCCTCACGGTGTCTTGAGGGATTGGTCACGGCAGCCGACGAGCTGCCGATAGATCGTTTCGTGCGCGCGCGCGGCCCGGCTCCAGTCGAAGCGCTGCGCTCGCTCTCTTCCTGAGTCGAGCTTCGCTTCCGTCGTCCGAAGAGCCCGCTCCAGGCCACTTGCGATGCTCGACGAACATTGCGGGTCGACCAGCTCGGCGCACTCGGCATCCAGGTATTCGTCGAAGGGGGCGCCTTCGCTCACCACGACCGGCGTCCGAGCACAAAGCGCTTCGAGGACGCTGAGCCCCCACCCCTCGTGGGTTGCCGCGTGCAAGTAAGCTGCTGCGTTCTGGTAGAGCCAGGTGAGCGCCGCGTCCGAGAGAACTCCCGTTCTTACGATGGCCTGCGTTGCGGCGGCACGCCGAACCCGAGACCAGAACTCGCTCGCGTAGTCGTCTTGGTGCCAAATGCTGGCTCCACCGGCGATCACCCACTTGAGCTCGGGGTACTTGGCATGGACTCGGAGAAAGGCGTCGAGCTGACGGAGGCTGTTCTTCCTGGGTTCCACGCCTCCCACGCTGAGGACGAAGGGTCGCTTTCCCAGACTTCGACTTTCCCAGGCGAGGTCGGTGAGGGGAGTGGCCGGTCGAACGAAGCGATGCATGTCGATGCCATTGTGGATGAGGGTCGACTGGACTCCGAACTCGTCGAAAATGGCGTGCTGGGTGGATCGACTCACCGAAACGACCCCATCGCTTTCGATGATGGAGCGCCTTTGGCATGCGTCGAGGTAGGGACTTTCGAACCGATCGACGTGGTGCACGGTTCGAAGAACGCGCAGGGGTGTACCACTGGAGCGGGCTTTCAGAAGACCACTGGCGACGAGGCAGTCTTGGGCATGATGCACGTCGTGGTTGGGCTGCTCGCCGAGCACGAAGGAGCGCACCTCCTCGATGCGTTGGGCGATCAGGCCGTCACTGCCCTGAGTGGCCGGCGCGGCCTCCATCAGCCGGAGCGGGCAATGGAGGGATCGGTAAAACCCGCCCTCGCCCTTGTCGAGGGCATAAAGGACGACGTCGTGGCCTCGCCGAACGAGCGCTTCCGCCAAGGCGGCGGCGCAAACCACGCTACCCCGCGGGCGCGTGGAGTAGGTGTACAGGCCGACCGACAGGCGCCGTCCAGGTGTTCGCCGACGACTTTGACCGGTGACGACGCCCTGGTGCTCAAGCATGACCCACCGAGCCGGGTGGTTTGGAAGAGCGTTCGGATGGATTCGGAATTGGGCGGAGCGCCGGACGCGACGCGTCTTCGTCGGTGGGAGCGTAGCCCGTCAGAGCCTCGTCGACGGACCAGTACACGACCGAGTGGTTCTCAGACTGCAGGTGGATCTGGCTTCCGGCCTCGATGGACCCGATTCCGGCGCAAGCCACGCCTTGTTCGCTGAATGCGGTGCACACGCGAGCCTCGTCCTCGGGGGCAACCGTGAGCAGGTATCCGAAGCTCGGAAAGGAGAGAAGCCACCGCGCATCGACCACGCCCTGCGGTCTGGGGATCGCCGCAAGATCGACTCGTGCCCCGCAGCGCGAGCTCTCGCACAGCATGGCCAGGGTACCCATCAGACCGGCCATGCTGACGTCTTTGCCCGCAACGAGCAGACCAGCCTCGGCGAGCTCTGGCAAAAGCTCCAGGTTCGCACGAAGGCGGGTGCTCGTGGTGTGCGTTGCGGCGTTGAAATTGAACTGACCGCGGTACGCTCCGTTCAAATCGACCGCATAGAGCAATCGCTGTCCGGAGCGAGCCGCGAAGCTCGAGATCAGGCGCCGTGCTCGCCCGACGATGGCCACCGCCAACAGCGAATCACCCGGTAGACGACTCGTATGGCCTCCGACCACGGGTACCCCGAAGGCGTCGCTGGCGGCTCGCATCCCCGAGAGCAATCGGTGATTGTCACCCTGCTCCCCAGCGAACAAGACGTCGACGATAGCGGTGGCTCGCCCCCCCATGGCGGCGATGTCGCTCACGTTGACCATGACCGAGCAAAACCCAGCGAACCAGGGGTCGGCTCTGACGAAGCGGGGCAGCATGCCTTCGGCGGCAATCAGGGTGTAGCCTGTCGGGTCGACGATGGCCGCTGCGTCGTCCCCGTTCAGCACGGACGTCTGCTCGGACGACCCTCGCAAGGGGGAACTCCGGGGAAAGTAGGCCGCAGGGAGCTGGATGTCTCGCTTGGCGTGCAGGCTCTTGGCGGCGCGCAGCTCCTGCACCAGGCTTTCGAGGGCTCGGTAGGAGGGAGCCTCGTCCGAAGGCCAGCGCCCCAGCGACAGAGCACTCATGCTGCTGCCTCCTCGGGGTTCGCCGACAGAGGCCCCAGGGCTCCGTTCGGGAGCGGAAGTGGCCCAAACTCTTCCACCCGAGCAGCCATCAGACAGTGAGGGGTTCCGCAGATTTCGATTGCCTCGAGGACGTCGAAGCGGTGGTGCTCGAAGTACCGGACGTTGGCCTGTTGCACCGTGGCCAGGAAGCGCTGGCATCCGAGTGCGCGCGCCGTGCCGACGGCCGTCTTGATCAGCTTTTCACCGACGATGCCGTGACGTCGATAAGCGTGGGTGACGCCCAGCCGACCGCCGTACCAGATGCCGGGTGCTTCGGGATAGATGCGGACCACCCCCACGACTTCGTCGGGCATGCCCGCAGTCGAGGCAAGAGCCACGATGGGATACGCGACCGCGTCTCGTGCGTCGCGGTCGGAGACACCGAAGAGCCGCTGCTCACGCACGAACACGTCGCAGCGAAGCTTCCAGTAGCCTGCGAGTTGCCAAGGTGCGTCGCACACCCGAGTTACCACGTCGCGTGAGCGATAGGCCCGAATCACTCCGCCCCAAGGGCGCACCGGATCAAGCATGGGACGCCTCCGGAGAGGGAAGCGGAGCTCTCGCGGGCTTCGCCCCGCCCGGTTTCTCTCGACTCCGCAGCGTCGAGCAAGCGCCGCAGCGTCCGCAGCCGGCTGAAGCATTTTGGCTCCCCAGTCCGTTGCGGTCGAGGACTTCCGCCACGTCGTCGAGGAGAGCACGCATGAAACTCGGACTCGGTGGCGGGTGGCTTTCCAGCGGAGTTCCGACGATGGGGACGAAGGGCACGACGAACGGGTAAACCCCGAGACGACTCAGACGGTCGGCCATGGTCACGATGTCCGCGTGACTGTCTCCGAGCCCCGCGAGGATGTAGGTCGTGACCTCCCCTCGCCCGAAGACTTGCACGGCTGCGGTAAACGCCTCCAAGTAGGACGCGACCGACACTTCGGCCTTGCCCGGCATGATGCGCTTGCGCACCGTCTCCGTGACCGCCTCGAGGTGCATCCCGAGCGTCGTCACGCCTGCATCCTTCATCCGAGAGAACCAGATTGGATCGTCCGGTGGCTCGCACTGCGCCTGGATCGGGATGTCCACGACGGCGCGGATCGCGCGGGCGGCCTCGGCGAGCAGCGCCGCCCCGCGGTCGGGCGTGGGTGGCGTGCCGGTGGTCATCACCATTTGCGTGACTCCATCCAACTCGACGGCCGCTCGGGCGACTTCGGCGAGCAGCTCTGGGGTCTTTCGGGTGACTGTGTTTTTCGCTCGCAGGGATTGCCCGATGGCGCAGAACTGACACGAGGTTCGCCGGTCCCCGTACCGCGTGCAGTTTTGCATCACCGTCGTGGCGAGGACGTCGTGGGAGTGGAGGGTGGCCAGCTTGAAGTAGGGAATGCCGTCGGCCGTCGTACGCTCGTAGAACCGCGGGGTGGGTGGCAGTTCGAGAGGTCCGATGCGCTCGCCCGCTCGGTAAAGGACGATCGCGCCGCTTTCCTCGCGCGCTTCGAAGGGAGAACCCTGCGCGGCGTGGGTGAAGATGGGCACCATCACCGTGCGACCTCCGAAACGGATCGCCTTGTGATCCGACGGACCTGCTCCCCCGACGCGGCTCAGGCCGGGAGCCATGGGGAAGCGCATGCCCCGGCTCTGGAGATCCGAGAGCAGATCGGCGGCCTCTTCGGGCGGAGGGGCAGGATCAGCTGGCAGGAAACCCGCCGTCGTGCTGTGCGACGACAGTACTGGCAGTCGAAGGTTCGCGCTCATCGAATCGCTCCTTTTCGCGAGAGACGGGAGGAGAAACGGTTTGGAGCGAGCCGGAACGCCGCGTAGGAGCGTGACGGGCATCGTCCATCTGAAGCGAGAGCAGCTCGGGGCGGCTGTAGTGCCCGACGCTGTCCATCATGCGCTTGCGCTTGGTGATCAGGTTGAAGTCGAGGTCGGCGACGACCATGCCTTCGCCTTGGGTCAGCGGCTCGGCGAGGAGGTTGCCCTCGGGAGACACGATTGCGGTGAAGCAACCGCCTGACAGGGCCCGGTCGAGCCCCGTCTTTCCCGCGATCTGGGCAACTTGATGTGGTTCGAGCCAGCCCGTCGCGTTGACGACGAAGCAGCCCGACTCCAGTGCGTGGTGACGGATCGTGGCCTCGATCTGCTCGGCGAAGATCTTCCCGACCATTGAACCGGGGAACATGGCCACGTGGATCTGCTCGTGGTCCGCCATGAGTGCGTAGCGCGCGAGGGGGTTGTAGTGCTCCCAACAGGCGAGCTGCCCGATGCGTCCGACTCGCGTATCGACGGCGCAGAGGCCTGAACCGTCCCCCCGCCCCCACACCATGCGTTCGTGGAAGGTGGGAGTGATCTTGCGACGCGACTGCACCAGGCGACCATCGGCGTCGAACAGGAGCTGGGCGTTGTAGAGGGTTCCGTGGTCTCGCTCGTTCACTCCCACGGCGACCACGCACCCGGACTGTCTGGCGGCCTTCGAAAGGGCCTCGGTGGTTTCGCTGGGGACGGTGACGGCCTCTTCGTAGAGCGCCATGTGGTCGGCGCCCATGGCTGCGGGAGCCTGAACGAAGGAAAAATATGGGTAGTGGGGAATGACGGTCTCGGGAAACACCACGAGCTCCGCACCCTTGTTGGCCGCGTCCGCAATCGCAGTGCAGATTTTTTCGGTCGTGCCCTTCCGACTGCCCAAAACGGGGCTCAGCTGAACGGCGGCCGCTCGGATCGAACCTTGGGACATGCTTCCTCGCTCGAGTTCGTTACACGTGGTGAAAAACGAGACGCGAGCGCGCCCCCCCGCGCGCTCGCGTCCGGCGAACATCACATCGTCCAGGTGTTGATCATGAATGCGTTGTCCTTGCGGTGAAGCAGGATCAAATCGAGGACGTCGAGCGGATTGATGGGTCGAATGCCCTCCATCAGCGACGGCTCACCGTGACCGTAGAGCGCCTGAAGTGCGAAACGGCAGGCGTAGACCTTGCCTCCTTCGGTCATGAACTTGGCGAGGGTGTTGTTCATGGCGAGGTGCCCGGGGAAGGCTTCATCCCCGAGACAAGGGAATCCGCGCTGGACTCCGAGGGTCACTCCGGGTCCGTAGAGCAGGACCGAGGTGTCGAAACCCTTTCGCTGCAGTCGAACCGCCTGCAGTAGATTGACGAGACCGATGGATCCCTCGAAAGCGACGGTGTGGAAGGTGATGAGCGCCTTTTCACCGGGCTCCGCTTTGACGTCTTCGAAGACTTTTTCCTCGTAGTCGACGAGGAAGTCGCCTTTCTTGTGCGGTTCGAGTTCTACGGCAGGCATGTGCAGGCTCCTTTGCTACGAGCGATTTGTGAGGGAAGATCATGGTCGGCCGAGGCCGACGGTGAGCGACGGTTCCCCGTCGGGAGGAGTTGCCCTGCCGTGTGGGGATGGTTCGTCGCGTGAGAACTCACCTGCCTTTGCGAGAAGCGTGCCGACGGATGTCGTGGCATCCGCCGCTGAACTCGAACCCATGCGTTTCTGCGAAACGCCTGGGCGATCGGTGGGGGAGCTCCCTCGAGGCTCGCCGCGTGTTTCGCACGAGACATCGGGGTGAAACTCACGAATGTTCGAGAATCGCGAAAACTCGTGAGCGCCTCTCGGAAATTCGCGACTTCGTGTTTCGGAGCTGGGACGAACTCGCACGCGTGGGACGGACCCTGCGTGGGATGGGCTCCCGCGCTTCAGTCCTCCGGAGCGAGTCGTGGAATGCTCAGAGTCTGCATCCGATACGACAGGGTGCTCGGCTTGAGGCCCAGGAGCGCGGCCGCTCCGTCGACGCCCGACACCTTGCCGCGGCTCATTCGCAGCGCGCGCAGGATGTTCTCCCGTTCGAGTTCACGCCATTGGTCGGCGGGAATGACTCGCCCGTCCTCTTCGTCTCGCGGGGGACCCGAGGGTGGCGTTGACGCCCGCGCGGGAGCGCGGAGGGGCAGGTGCAGATCGAGCTCCCCGGGGCTGGTCGCGCTGAGGACCACCGCGCGTTCCATCACGTTGCGGAGTTCGCGAACGTTGCCCGGGAAGTCGTATGCGCGCAGCGCTTCTTCGTCGTCTGGGCGGAGGGCCGGAGTCGGGATGTTCAGGCGTTTCGAGATCGCCTGCAGAAAGAGCTTGGCGAGGGGAACGATGTCCTCCGTGCGCTCCCTGAGGGGCGGGATGTGCAGGGGAACGACGCTGAGCCGGTAGTAGAGATCGAGGCGAAACCGTCCTCGTTTGGCATCGAGGAGCAGGTCTCGGTTCGTCGCTGCGATCACCCGCACGTCGACCTTTCGGGTGCGGTCGTCTCCGACCGGTTCGAACTCGCCTTCCTGCAATACTCTCAGGAGTTTGGCCTGAAGTTCGAGAGGAATTTCGCCCACCTCGTCCAGAAAGAGGGTGCCCCCGCGTGCCAACTGAAAGCGTCCGGCGCGGTCGCGGGCAGCTCCGCTGAAAGCTCCCTTCACGTGTCCGAAGAACTCGCTCTCGAACAGCTCTCGGGGGATCGACGCGCAGTTCACTTTCACGAAGGGGCCCGGCGATCGAGCGCTGTGGTCATGAATGGCGGAGGCGACGAGCTCCTTGCCCACGCCACTTTCCCCCTGGATCAGCACGCTCACGTCGGCTCGAGCAACGGCCCGAACCTGCTCGAAAATGCTGCGCAGGGTAGGGCTCGCAACGACCAAGTCGGTCGGATGTCGCTCCTCCCGCACCTCAGCTCGAAGGTAGTCTCTCTCCCTTTCCAGACTCTCCTTGAGCTCCTGGATCTCCTGAAACGCACGTGCATTGGCGATGGCGACGGCGGCGTGGTCCGCGAAGACCCGAAGCCACCCGAGCTCCTGGCCTCCGATCGGCTTCCGGCTGAAGATGGCGACGACACCCAGGGTTTCGCCCGAGAACACCAGGGGCTGCCCCGCGAAGCTCTCGATCCCTTCCCTCTCGGCCCAATCGGGCTGCACCAGCCAGTCCTTCGGTCCGCGCTGCAGGATCAGAGGGTGACCCGTCGCCGCGATCTGGCCGACCTTGCCGTACGAAAGCGGGATCTTCTGGTGCCCGCCGTCGGTCCGCGTCCAGCGCACGTTCGGCTCGGCGATGCTGTAGCCTACGCCGGCGCGCAGGCGCAGCACGCGCTGACCGTCCTCGTCCTTCTCGATGAGCCACACGCGTGCCAGCGCCACGCCTTCGGTCATGCCGAGGCCGCTCACCATCTCCTTCAGCACGAGATCCGGCGAGCGGGCCTGGGCCACGCTGAGGGCCAGATGTTGCAGTGCGGCGAGTTCCATGGCGGGGCTTCTCGAGCCGAGCCGCACGACGAAGGTCGGCCCTCCGAGCTCCGGTCAGGCTAGGGGTCGCTCCTCCGCAGAAACATGTCTGAAAGGTTTCGTCCTCGTGATCCGGTGATTGGCCGTCCTGGCCAGCACTCGAGAGCGGATCATGGGTCGAGCCTACTGCGTCGTTCGATGGTCCAAAACGGTGCCCATCACCGACAGGTCGCACGTACGGCGACTGGAGATGTCGTGAGCCACTACGCGAGCCCCGTGGTGCGAGCGACGAACTCGTTCGTTTGCGCTGAGCGCGCTGCCCGGCAAGACTGACGGCAGAGGCGGAGGTCTTCCGCCCAGAGGAGGGGAATGTCGATCCAGCGAGTCAGGATAGACGACGGCTTGCGCTTGGAGTCCTACGGGGCCAGTGCGACGTTGGCGCAGAAGGTACGTGATCTGGAGGCCGAAGCGCGGACCATCGTGCCAAAACTCGAGGGACGTCGCGTGTGGATGATCAACTCCACCGAGTACGGCGGCGGTGTGGCCGAGATGCTCCCGAGGCAGCTCGGCATCTTGCAGCAGCTGGGAGTGAACGTTTCTTGGGGAGTCGTCTGCCCACCGCCTGATCGAGCAGAGTCCTTCTTCCGTCTGACGAAGCGCCTTCACAACCTCTTCCACGGCGCGGGTGATCCCGAGCTCGACGACTCTGCGAAGGAACTCTACTTCAGTGTGAGCAGCGTGCTTGCAGGCGAGCTCGACGAGCTGGTGAGGCCTGGCGACATCGTGGTGATTCACGACCCGCAACCCATGGGGGCTGGACACCTTCTCTCGGAGCGATCCGATGTCCGACTGGTCTGGCGATGCCATATCGGTCTGGATCGAAGGCTGCCGGAAACCCGCGCAGCTTGGCGTTTCGTGCAGCCGTACGCGGACGGATACGTGCGGACCGTGTTCAGCATGCCCGAGTACATTCCGTCGTACTTGGTGCATCGCAGCCAGGTCATCACCCCGGCGATCGATCCACTGTCCCACAAGAATCGCACCCTTTCCCCGCACAAATTGATGGGCATCCTCTGCAATGCCGGCCTTGCGGTCGCACAGCATCCACTCATCACGGAGCCGTTCAAACACCGGGCAGCGCGACTCACTGGGGACGGTGACTTCGTCGACGCGGGCACGGTGGAGGACGTGGGGTTCATGTTCCGTCCCGTGTTTGCTCAAATTTCGCGGTGGGATCGCCTGAAGGGTTTCGAGCCGCTCCTCGATGCCTTCGTCCGGTTCAAGGCTTGCCGTCACGAAGCGAAGATGAGCGCCCGAGCGAAATGGCGGTGCCAGTTTGCACGCCTGGTCTTGGCTGGTCCCGACCCAACAGCCGTTGCCGACGATCCCGAAGCGGTCGAGGTGCTCCGCGGGATCCGGGAGCGATATCGCCAACTGCCGGAGGAGCTCAAGCGGGACATCGCGGTCATCAGCCTGCCAATGAAGTCGCGGAAGCAGAACGCGCTCATCGTCAACGCGATGCAGACCACCGCTACGGTGGCCGTTCAGAATTCCCTTCAGGAAGGTTTCGGCCTCACAGCGACCGAGGCCATGTGGAAAAGAGTGCCGGTGATTGGCTCCAAGGCGTGCGGTCTTCGCCACCAGATCCGGGACGGCTGTGACGGTTGGTTGGTCGATTCCCCCGAGGAGCCCGACTGCGTAGCCGAAGCGCTCCGCTTGGCGATGCGGAGCGCGAAGGAAGGTGAGCAGCTGGGTCGCAACGCGCAGCGCCGAGTTTGGGACGAGTACTTGATCTTCGATCAGCTGGCGCGATGGCTGCGCCTGCTCGCTCGTGTGGTTGCTTGAGGCCCCATTCTCGCAGAGCTTCGCTCCAGGCGTCGCCGAAGCGAGCCGGAATTCCGGGCGTCGATTCACTCCCAGAACGCCGTCACCCGTTCAATGAACCAAAATGACGCCAGACCACCGATGAAGTAGGGCGCGACCGACTGGGCGATGCGAGGGAGCGACGTCGAAAGCCGTCGAGCGGCCAGCGTCAGGGCGAGGCAGGCCCCAACGAACAGCAGTTGACCGAGTTCGACCCCGACGTTGAAGGTGAGGAGGGCGACCGGGATCGCGACCTCGGGGAGCCCCACTTCGGAAAGTGCGCCGGCGAAGCCAAAGCCGTGCAGCAGGCCGAACGTGAAGGCGACCAGCCACGGCGCACGAGCTGCAAGCCCTGGCCGACCCATTGCCGTGCGGATTGCTTCGGCCGCGACGAACACGATGCTGAGGGCGATGACGGCTTCCACGGGAGGCCCCGGCACGTGCACCCAGCCCAAGCCGGCGGCGACCAGAGTCAAGCTGTGCGCGAGGGTGAACGCCGTAATCGTGGTGACCAGGCGTCGCGTCGTGCGCACGACGAGGAGCAACCCGAGGACGAACAACAGGTGGTCGATGCCACCGAGGATGTGCTCGATCCCGAGCACCAAGTACGACCAGGCGATTTGCGCCGTCCCGCTAGGCGCCTCCACCGTGAACTCGGGGCGCTCCAAAGCCAGGCGCTCCACCTGACTCGTGCCGTCCAGGCGCTCCACCCGCGCGATGACGTCGGTGGCTCGGACGGCCTTGCCCGTGATGCGCACCGCCTGACCGACGAGTCCGCCCGGATGCTCGATCGACCAACGCTCGAGGAGCGCGCCCTCCGTGAACACGGTGCGGGGCGCCTCTACGATCCGCGTCCCCGCGGGAAAGACGACGTTGAGCGCGAGGGCGACGTTTTGGCTTTGCGCGGGCACTTTCCAAGTGACGTCGTAACGTTCTCCTCCCGCTTCGCGCAGCTCGAGATAGGCGGGCCGGAACACGTCGGCGACTGCGACGTGGGATGCCAGTGAGAAAGCGACGACGACGAGGAGCCCGACAAGCCGGGCCGGTGGGGCCAGAGTCGCGAAAAGCCCCCTCATGGCTCCGTCGGCTCGTACCAGATCGGTGAGGTGACGACGCGCTCTTGGATGACCATGGGGACGTCCTTGGCCATGGTTTCTTGGAAGCGAACGGCGTCGTAGGCGGTCCAGCGTGGGGTGGGGATCTCCAGGACGCGCACGTAGTAGAACGCGCGCTCTGAAGGGTCGAAGTCGGGATCTTCGAACACGCCGACGAGCTCTGGTGCGCCGATGCTATTTTTGTAGGTCGCGTTCTGCAGATCCACAGTGCTCCCGACGGGCGGAAGCTTCCCGTCGTCGCCGAGCTTCCGATCCCCGGACCAGATCACGTCGTAGATCTTCTCCTGAGGCTCTCCCGACGAGTCGACCCAACCCTTGATGACCTGGACGCGATCCAGATTGGCTCCTTCGGGATCGCGCTGGGCGGCGATCAAAAAGCTGGGAGTCTTGCTGGAGCCCGTGCCTTTCAACTTCGCGCCCATGGGCACACCCTTGGCGTAACCGGTCGCGGCCAAATTTCCCTTCGTGTCCGCTTTTTGGAAATCGAATCCGCCGAAGAACCGCGCAGTCATCCGAGGACCGCTCGACGCGAACACCTCGCGTCGTTTCATCGCGTCGAAGAGGTCTTCGCGGGTGTTCTTTTGCGCCCACACGCCCATGATCCCCGCCGCGGCTTCTGTCCACTCCCTGCGGACGTAGTTCTTCTCCTTCGAAAAGACCTCGTTCCAGCGTCCTTTTCTCGGCCACCCTTTGGGGAACTTGCCCAAGAAATTGTCCTCCTCGCTTCCCGTAGGGAGGGCGTTGTGGGTGTCGCTGCCGGCGGCCATGCCGTAGTGGAAGGGGTTCGTCCCGAGCTTCGCCTGGAGCCTCAATCCCTCCCTCAGAGCTTGGCGCAGGTACTCGTACTCGATGTTTCCAGGCTTCTTCGGGTTCCCCGAGAGGTCGCCCGTGTCCCAGATTTCCGCGTCCGAAAACTCGTCGGTGGGAGAAAGCTTGGGGTGAGCCTCACTGAATCCTTTGTACTGAAAGACTTCGTACAGCGGCTCCCAGCGCGCGCGAGACTTCGCCCATTCGGGTGTGAGAGGCGAGCCGTCGTAGCGCGCCTCGCGGAACATCCATCCGTTCGACAAGTTGCCGTTGTGGGGGATGGCGAGCACCTGACCTCCGGTTTCCGACTCGTACTGGTCGAGCCACGCCCAAAGGCTTTCCGGGTCAACGCTTTTTCGGCCCGGGGCGGCCGAGACGAAGGTCGTGAGAGGGGGGCGGGAGCGCGTCTTTTCCGCACCGTCACGGAAGATGACGTTGCGATGGAGGTTTTCGCCGCGCTCACCGTTCGAAGTCCACTCGTAGGCGATGAAGGCAGTGAACTTCTCCGGCTCGTTGTACTTCTCCATGATGTCGACCGTCTTTTCCCAGGCCGACTCCATCCATTTCGGGTCCATCAGGACTTTTGGCAAGGTTCTCGTCGCTTGCGCGCGAATGAGCTCCCAGGTCGCCTTGTCGGCGGCCTCGCCTCCCTGCTTCATCATGTCGTGCCAGCGCTTGACGGTCGGATCCTTCATCATTTCGGGGTTGCCCGCCTCGATCAGGCCCATCGTCCCCATCCCGTCCGAGTGATCGGTGACTGCGATCCAGTCGAGAGCACGGTGGAGTTGTGCCGGCTGTCCGTTGGTCGCCTTCACTTTCTGTCCCCGAGCGAAACGGACCGCGTCTTCGGGAGTGAGAGTCGTGCCGTTGAGGCCGGCATCCACCGACCAACCGCTGTGGACGTGTTCGTCGCCCCAAAAGACGTGGGAAGGTCGCTCGGCGACCTCTTCGGTTTTCTTGGCGGGGCGAACGGCGGTGGGTTCTCGAGCCTCGCCGCCGGGCGGAGCTTCCGAGGGCGCAGCCCCGGATCCGGACTTGCCGCAACCGGACAGGCCGGTCAGAGCCACGCTGACGAAGAGGCCGCTCGCGAGAAATCGTCCGGGCCAGTAGCCGCGGGCAACGTCGCGGTCGGGCGGGGCGGGGTGGGATTCTTCGCGGTGGAACCGTTTCATGGCGACCGAGACGGCCACTTTCGTCGGCGGTTTACCGAGAGCGTCGTGCTCTTTGCCCAGGGGTCGGAAACCCGGGAAGGCCACGACTGGTGATCACTCTGCGTCTTTCGGATCCCGTGCGGCTACGGACCGATTGCCGTGCTCCCGTGATGCCTCCACACGCACGTCGTAGCGCGCTCGGGCGCTCCGGTAGAAGGCTTCCACGGCCTCGTTCGTGCGCGCGTGACTGAGGTCTCGCTCGACTGCCTTGCGAACTTCGCGGAGAGGGGGAACGCGGGCAGCTTTGCGCTCTCGCACGAGCACCAAGTGCACCCCGAAACCCGAACGGACCGGTCCCGACCATTTTCCGGTGGGAAGGGCGGCGAGGGCCCCTGCAAATTCCTCTCCGAAGACTCGGGCGACATCGTGTGCAGGCGACTCGTCGAGGGAAGCGGGAAGCAATGTTCGATCCCCGGCGGTGGTCTGGTCGCTCGATTCGAGCTCCGTTCGGGCCTGCTGAACGATCACGTCCAAGTCCTGGGCGTGCCGCTGGGGATCGAAATACACTTGGCGCAGCGTGTAGACGGGATCGAGTCGGTAGTCCTGGGCGTGATCGCGAAACCAACGCTCCACCTCCGCGTCGCTCGGCAACTCGCTCGCCATGCCCTCGGCGATGAAGGTCATCTTCTGCACGATGCGGCGACGCACCACCGGATCGTCGCGGTCGAGGCCCGTGGCAAGCCCTTCGCGGTACAGCACCTGGTCGCGCACCCAACCGTCGATCAGGTGTTGGAGTTCTCGTTCGTTCGGAGGGCGGCGCCAAACTCGCTCATGCTCGCTCACCAGGGCGCTTACCTGTGCTTGATCGACGACGATGACGTCGCGCGGCGGCGGGGTGTCTCGACGCACGAAACCGTACAGCGCAAACAGTGCCCCACCGAGGGCGAGAAAATGGAGGAGCGGCTCGTGCAGGAGGCGTTTCATCGAACGAAATTCCAACATCACTCCGTAGGATGCCGCCGTCCAGTCGCAGCTCGTTGCGTCTTCCCCCACGCCCGGAGTCGCTTCGTACCGGCCTCCACGCGGGCCGCGTGACCGTGATACGGTTCCGACTCGTGAGGGGCACCACGGAGGAACGATGACGGAGGAATCGCTTTCGAGGTCCGCGCTTGCGGATGCCATCCGACAGGCACTTCCGGATCATCGCATCGTGGAAGTTCGCGTCTTCGGTGTCGACGACGGGAGCGATGGGGACGAAACCGAGAAAGCGGGGGGGTATGGTCGCCCTCGACTCGTGCGGGTCGAAGGCCCCGACGGCTCTCAGCGGAAGCTCGTCTTTCACGTCGCCGCACACAATGCATTCGGGCACGATCGGCGCTCGGATCGCGCGGCCGCGCAGCTACTTGCTTTCGACACCTACTGCACCATTCCTCGGCACTGTCGAGCGCTCGACGTGGGCGCGTTTCGCGAGGGGGGTCGGGTGGTCTCCTTGGGGCACGCCGGGGAGCTGTACCTTCTGACGGAATACGTCGAGGGGGTGCCTTATGCGCAGGATCTGCGGCGCATCGCGTCGGACGATGCATTCGAGCCTCTCGACGTCTCGCGGGCACGTCGGCTCGGGCAGTATCTGGCCGAGCTCCACGCGGAACCCATCGACAACCCGACGGCGTACGCTCGTTCGGTGCGGGACGTGATCGGTCACGGCGAGGGCATTTTTGGAATCGTCGATGCCTTTCCCGAGGGAACCGAAGGTGCCGCGCTCGACCGGGTGCGGCGCCTCGAGGCTGCGTGCGTCGAATATCGCTGGAAGCTCCGTGTTCGCCGGGAGCGTTTGCGACGGGTGCACGGTGACTTTCACCCGTTCAACATTCTCTTCTCGGAGGGAACGACGGAGCTTTCGCTGCTCGATGCCAGTCAAGGTTGCCTCGGAGACCCGGCGATGGATCTCACGGCCCTTGCTGTGAACTACCTCTTCTTCGGGATGAGCGAGGAGGGTCGTTGGATGGACGCCTGCGCCGAGCTGTGGGACGAGTTTTGGGGCACCTACCTCGAAATCACGGGCGACCGAGAAGTGCTCGAGGCCGCACCGCTTTTCTTCACCTTTCGGGCGCTCGTCTTGGCCAGTCCCGTTTGGTACCCGAACGCGCGACCCGCGCTCCGCCGGATGCTGCTCGACCTGTCGGAGCAATTTCTCACGGAAGGTCGATTGGATCTCGATGCGCCTCGAAGGTGGACCGCATGAGCGGTCCGTCAGTTACCGACGGACTCGTCGTGTGGATCACGGGGAGACCTTCGTCGGGCAAGTCGACGCTCGCCAAAGCGATTTCCGCGGCGCTCGAGGAGAAGCACCTTGCGCACTGCGTGCTTGACGGTGACGTCGTGCGAACCTGCTTGGTTCCCCCGCCGGGATACGGCGCGACCGAGCGGGAGAACTTTTACGCGACCCTCGCACGCCTCGCGAAGACGCTCGCTGAACAAGGACTCGTCGTCTTGGTGCCGGCGACGGCGCACCGGGAGGCCTTTCGAAGTTACGCGCGCAGCATCGCTCCCGACTACTTGGAGATCTACGTGGACACGCCTGCCGAAGAATGTCGCCGGCGTGATGCCAAGGGCCTCTACGAAGCGGAAGCGCGCGGCGAAGTGGCCGAGGTGCCCGCCGCGGACGCTGCGTTCGAGGAACCGACGTGCGCCGACCTCACCGTGCGCGACGCCGAAAAGTCCGTTCGAACGGCGGTGGAGCGAATTGTCGATCGGGTTGGGGCCGGGCTCACGTGACGCAGGCTCGTCCTGGAGGCGAGTGGACGACTACTTCGCCCAAACGATCCAGCCTCCTGCATCCCAGGTGTCCCCGCGATCGCGAAACGCACCGATGTAGCGAGCACTCGCATCGAAGAAGCCGTCGTCCGGTGGCGTCGAAGCGTTTCGCACGAGCGCGGCCTCGGGTTTGAAGTCGGGCTCGAGTCGTTCGAAACAGCCGCCCAGGTGAGGATCGGTTTCCTCGTTGCGGAGCCCCTTCACGCGAAGATAGCCGGCTTCGTCGAAGCCTGCGTCGTCGTCCACGAAGGGCCGTTCGTCGCGCTGTCGCGCCTTCTTCGACGTTTCCGGATAGGCCAGATTGTGCTCGGTATTGCCATAGAAAATGCTCGACGCGATGTTGGGCCGCGTGCGCTCGTCGCGCACGTCGAGCGCCGCGCCAAACCCGAGAACCAAGGTGTTTCGCACGGTCGCGCGCGTTCCGCGCCGCAACAAAAGGCCGTAGTGCTCTTCCGGCATCCGCCGGTTCTTGCCGCACAGGGTCGCGTTGTAGATCTGCGGCGAGCTGATGGGCGGATTGCTGCTGCCGTTCGGGTCGTTGTCGCCTTCGAAGCCGTTGCTGTCGCCCTGCACCGAAGGTGCCGACTGCACGACCAAGAATTGCAGGCGGCCCTGATAGCCGTAGTCCCAGTCGAACCCGTCGTCGCCGGGGTGCTGGCAGAGGAGGTACTTTCCGTCGACCGTACCGCCGAAGAATTCGAAGCAATCGTCTGCGGTGTGCCTGACCTGCACGTGGTCGAGCCGCGTTCCGCGGCCGACTCCACCGAGGGTGAGTCCGTTGATCTCGTTGTTCGGCGCGATCTCGGTGCCACTGTACTCGATGCGGACGTACCGAAGAGTGCCGCTGGAGTCGTTCGGGTCGCTGCCCCCGTAGTCCCCGCCTTTGGTGATGCCTTCGATCTTTCCGGTCTCGGATCGGCCGCTCGCGTCGTGCAGATTGATGGGCGCTTCTCCGAGGATGATCACACCACCCCAGTCGCCGGGCTTTCGCTGACCTGGGGGAGCAGCGCTCGTGAAGACGATGGGTCGTTCGGGCGTCCCGGAGGCCTCGATGCGTCCACCGGGCTGAACCACCAACGTCCCGTGCGTGTCGAGATCGCCTCGGAGTACGGTTCCGGGTTCGATGGTTAGAGTGGCCCCCGGCGACACGTAGGTCGTGAACCTGAGCAAATATTCCTTGTCGCAGGTGAGCTCCGCGTCTTCGCTGATTTCGCCGGTGAGCTCCACCAAAGGCTTGTCTTTGGCATCACACCCCCCCACTGACGGTGTCGAGTGGGATGCGGCTCGCGATCGTGCGCTCTCGCCGTCCGACGGGGACGAGGTGCTCTGCTCCCCGTCGGCGGCTGCGGCCTCGCCGGATTCCCAGGGGCGCGCGACCCCCACCCACAGACCCGCGAGGCCCACACTGGCTGCAACGACCCAGGGGAAATGACGCCAGCTCGAGGTGCCGAGTTGCGGCGGGAGTGCGGTCGGCATCGAGGTTTCTGCCGTGCGCAGACTCGTGGGCGTGTGCAGTGCAGTGACTGCGTCGTGCACGTCGCTTCCCTCACCGAGGATTGGCATGTCGCCCGCATGAGGCAGAAGGGTCGGCTGCGGGGCGAGACGCGGAACCGCTTCTCGATTGAGACGCTGCAACTGTTTCTGGATGACCTGCGCGACCTGCTCGCGTTCGCGCGCGAAGGCATCGGCCACCAGCTCGCCGATGCGACGGGCATCGACGCGCACGCTCAGCTGTTCCAGTTGCGCTTCGAGCTGCTGGCGGAACTCCACCGCGGACTGCGGACGATTCTCCGGTTCGGGGCTCAAGGCTCGCATGCACACGCGGCAGACGCCTGGGGGAAGATCCGGGCGCAGCGCCTGCAGATCCGGAACGTCGCCCTGAACCAGTCGCCCGATGACTGCGATGTCGGTGAGTCCTTCCCAAAGGCGCCGACCAGATAGTAGCTCCCACAGGACGACACCGACCGAGAACAGATCGGCGCGCCGGTCGACTCGTTCTCCGCGCGCTTGCTCGGGAGCCATGTAGGCGACCTTGCCCTTGACGGTTCCGATCCTCGTTTCGGAAGTCGAATCGAAAGCTTTGGCGATGCCGAAGTCGACGAGCTTGACCTGCCCCTGATAGGTCAAAAAGACGTTCTGTGGCGTGATGTCTCGATGCACCACACCGAGCGGAGTGCCGTCGAAGTCGACCAGCTCATGCGCGTAGTGCAGCCCCCCCAGCATGTCGATCGCAACGCGCAGTGCCATTGACGGGGAGAGGCCCCCGCGTCCGGAGAAACGCTCGCTAACGCGCTGGAGAGACTGACCTTCGAGGTACTCCATTGCCAAGTAGTGAAGCCCCGCCGCTTGACCCACTTCGTACGTCTGGACGACGTTCGGGTGGTTCAGGCGCGCCGCGAGGCGAGCCTCGTCTCGGAACATCACCAAGAACTGCTCGTCGCGCGCCAAACTCTCTTGCAGCACCTTGAGCACGAACAACTTGTTGAACCCACCAGGTGCCTGGGTGGCAGCGAGGAAGACGTCGGCCATGCCGCCGCGCCCCAGCCGGGCGATGATGCGATATCGATCGAGGACGTTTCTGTGCACGGGCCTTCTCCCGGAGTCAGGTGCTGACGATCGCAAGGCATCGCGGCGACTCGGTGACACACCGGCAAAAAGCCGGTGGCAGTGACCTCTCGGACTCGAGGCGTTTGCAGACTTCTCACGCGCCCGTCATCCAGGTCCTCCATCCTCGGGGCCACTGAACGGGCGTCAGGATGCGCCCGAGATTGGGAGCATCGAGATGCAGATAGCAGTGATTTCCGATCTCCACCTCGGACGGGGTGGGCCGACCGACCTCTTCGGTCATGACGACGAAGAGTTCTTACGCTTCTTGCAATTTTTGGAATCCAACTTCGAGCGGATCATCCTCCTCGGTGACGTCTGGGAGACCTTGACCGGTGCGGACTGGGGCAAGCGGGTCGCCGAGCTTCACGCTGCGAGAGCTCATCATCGGGAGATCGCCGAGCGATTCCGTCGGCCTCAATACACCTACGTGCACGGAAACCACGACTACGTGACGCGAGACGTCGAGGGAGCGCCGAGCGAGCTCGTGCTACAAGTGGACGGCACGCGCCTCTTCTTCGGGCACGGACACCAAGGAGATCCGCTCATCCATCGCGCTCGTTGGCTGTCGGAGTTCGGTGTTTGGTTGGGCGGGTGGCTCCGCAGGCTTCGACTCTCCTCCCTCTACTCGTACTTCAGTCGGATGGACCTCGAGCGCAGTCAGCTCACGGAAAAGTGCGCAATCCAACGCTGGGCAGTTCTGGAGGCTCTCCATCGTCGCGCCGACGTGGTCGTGACCGGTCACACCCACGTGCCGGGGCGACGCGATCACGATTCGTGCCTCTTCCTCAACAGCGGGACCTGCGCCGAGGGACACATCAGTTTCCTCGGCGTCGACACGAAGCGTGCCACCTACCAGGTTTGCACGGGGGGATATTGAGCGGTCGCGGGACCCATTCTGGAGCGGGAGTAGACAGCGAGCGTTGGCGCCTTCAGGTTTGAAGGGTGCTGAGGCCATGCGACGGGTTCTGATCTTCCTCTTCGGGACGACATTGTTGCTCGTCGGCGCGGCCCTACTCTTGCTGCCCGGGCCCGGGATCCTCACGATCGTTCTTGGGCTGGCGGTGCTCGCTACTGAGTTCGCCTGGGCGCGCGCCTGGTACCGGAAGGCGCGAAAGAAATTCTACGACCTGTCGAGCTCGGTCCTGGACGGTTTCGACGAGTCGACGCGAGACGAATCGAAGCCCGAGGCCATCGAGCGGGTTGCGGACCGAAAGGAGTCACTCGAGAAGGGGAACGCGACGCCTCGCAGCATCGAGCGGGTCTCCGATCAGAACGCAGCGCTCGAGAGAGCGGAACCGCAACCGCGAGCGATCGAGCGGGTCTCCGGTCGAAACGAGTCACTCGAAGAGATCGACCCGGGGCCACTGACGGTCGAGCGGGCGACCGATGGCGACGAGTCAATCACCCGAGCCTCCACCGGGCCTCGGCCGGTCGTGAAGCATTCTGACAAAGTGCCTCCACTCGGTGGAGCATAGTCGCCTCCCCGGAAGTTGGGTCTATCTCGACGCCCCGCTACTCGAGGCCGAGGCGATGCATGTCGTCTTCTTCGAGGCCGAAGAAATGGCCTACTTCGTGGAGAACGGTGATCCGAACTTCTTCGTCGAGCTCCTCTCCGGGCTCGAAATCGGCGAGCAGGTTGGCCGCAAAGATCACCACTCGGGTCACTCGATCTCCCGCCTCCACGCTGAGATCCCGAGCATGCTGCAGTCCCTCGAACAAGCCGTAGGCGCGCGGGTCGAACCCCTCTTCGACGAGGCTTCGGTCTGGGCGGTCGTCGACGACGACGGGTACGTGGCCGAGCCGCTGCCGAAACTCGTCGGGCAGTGACTCGAGAACTCCCGCTGCGACCGCGATGATGTGGTCGCGAGCTTCGTCGGACACGAGTCCTTCTCGTTCGTCGTCGTGGGCGTCGATTTCCCAGGTTTGGAGGAAATGTCGCCTCATGGCGCGTTCGTCTCCGAGCTCCTCGTGAACCAGGGCGAGGGCGTGGTGCGCGTCGGCGTAGTCCGGGTGCTCTTTCACGAGCCCTTGGAGTAGCGGGAGGGCGGCGGGGAGATCGTCGACTGACGCCACGGCGGCAGCCCGAGCCAGAAGAACCTCGGGCATCTCGCGAAACTCGGGGGAGAGGGCACGATACAACTCGAGGGCGGCCGCCGGGTCTTCGGCGACCAGCTCGTCGAGCTCCCCGAGAATCTCGAGCAGTTCGTCTTGCTCTTCCGGTGTGTCGGTCATGGGCGGAGCATCGGGACCCGGGTGGGTGAGCGCAAGCCTACTGTCACAGGCGCGGGACGTTCTCCTTGTCGACGGGCTTGCCGACCTCGAGCTGCAGCGGCTCGTCACAGTGCTGGATCGCCAGAGGAGGACCTCCCTCCAGGACGTAGCGCGTGCGCTGCGGGTCGACCGTGACTTCGAGGCCGTGACCCCGGAACGTCAGCCGAAACCGCATGTACCCCTCCACCTTGGGAACCGAGGGCCAGAAGCGGAGCTCGCCGCCCGAGTCGCGCAAGCCGGCGAAACCGTACACGAGAGCCATCCAGGTGCCACCGGCGCTGGCGATGTGCACCCCATCGGCGACGCTACCGCTCACGTTGGCGATGTCCATGAGGAGAGCGGCGCGGAAGTATTCGAGCGCCTTGTCGTGGTTGCCGAGCTCGGCGGCCATGATGGATTGGATGCTCGCCGAGAGGGACGAGTCACCTGTCGTCAGAGGGTCGTAGTAGTCGAAGTTCGCTCGCTTTTGGGCTTGGGAGAATTCTCGATCCAGAAGCAGCATCGCCAATACGAGGTCCGCTTGTTTGATCACCTTGTGTCGGTAGATGACGAGCGGGTGATAGTTCAGGAGCAGGGGATACTTGTTCTCCGGAGTGTTTTCGAAGTCCCAGTCCTTCTTGTCGAGGAAGGCCTCGTCTTGGAGATGTACACCGAGCTCCTCGTCGAAGGGGACGTACATGGCTTCGGCGGCGCGCTTCCAACTCTCGAACTCATCGCGCTTCAGGCCGGTCTTTCGCCTCAGCTCGTGGAACGCGAGGCGGTGTTTGGAGTACATCCAATCGACGGTTGCGACGGCGTACCGGAGGTTTTCGCGCGCCATCAAATTGGTGAAGGCGTTGTTGTCGACGACGGCGTTGTATTCGTCTGGACCCGTGACGGAGTGGATGCAGAATTTGCCGCCCTTGCGTGGCGAATAGTGCCCCAGATCCACCCAAAGGCGCGCCGTTTCGACGAGCATCTCTGCGCCGTAGTCGAGGAGAAACTCCTCGTCGCCGGTCACGAAGACGTACTTCCGGAGCGCGTACATGATGTCTGCGTTGATGTGGTACTGCGCGGTGCCGGCAGCGTAATAGGCGGACGCTTCGTCCCCGCTGATGGTTCTCCAAGCGAACTTCGCTCCGCGGTGGTTCACTTCGCGCGCCCGCGCTCGCGCCTTGTCGAGCTGCTGGTAGCGAAACCGCAAGATGTCGCGTGCGAGGTGCGGAGCCGTGTAAATGAGGAACGGCAGAATGTAGATCTCGGTGTCCCAGAAATAGTGTCCGTCGTAGCTCGTTCCGGTCAGAGCCCGGGCGGCGATCCCGGCTCCGGTGACCCGCTCCGAGGCTTGCATGAGCTGAAACAGGTTCCAGCGGATGCACTGCTGAGCGCGTGGCGCGAAGTCTCCGACCAGCTCCACGTCGGAGCGTCGCCAGAAGGCGCTGGTGTGGCGCTCCTGTTCGGCGAGCAGGTGAACGAAGCCGGTCTTCTCTCCTCGGTCCAGGGTTTGTGAAGCCCGGTGCACGAGCTCCTCTGCAGGTACGCTCTGGGATGAGTGCAGGGCTCCGTATTTCACGAGTCGGATGGGGCGCGACGTCTGGCCCTGGACGGCGTAGTGCACCCGTCCCTCGTGGTCGTTGAACTCGCTCTTGACGACGAAGTCACAGTCGCAGTCGAGGTGGTGGGAGACGCCGCAGCCGAGGGACATCCCGCTGTGGCGCGCCTGGTAACCGAGAAGAATTCGGCTCCCCTCGACCTTCTCGACCTGGAGCTCGAGCGGACGATCGGCGAAAGACTTGGCTTTCCGGGGGTCTTTGGTCTCGCCGGCTCCGGGCGGGTGGTCGATGACCATCGAAACCAGATCGATCGACGCGTCGCCATCGAGGAGCCGCACGTCGTAGCTGACAGCAATCAGGTGCCGGTGTTCCAGCGAGGCCAACCTGCGCGAGCGCACCTGAACGCGCTTGCCCGAGGGCGTTCTCCACACGAGCGAGCGATCCAGCGTACCGCGCCGCATGTCGAGGGCTCGCTCGAGCTCCTCGAGATCGGCTGACGGGAGAAACAAGGGCTCCTCGTCGACGTAAAGGCGCACCGTGTGAAGATCGGGGACGTTGACGATGGTCTGCCCCGTGGTGGCGAAGCCGAAAGCTGTTTCTCCGTGAACGATGGGCCAGGTGTCGTGGAACCCGTTCACCAGGGTGCCGCGGATCAAGGTCGGGCGGCTTTCGTCGAGGGCTCCTCGCATTCCGATGTAGCCGTTGGATAAGGCGAAGAGAGTCTCGTCCTGTGCGAGGTTCTCTGGGTGGTAGCCTCGCTCGACGAAGCGCCAGGGTTCCAGTGGATAGACCGAGAGTGGCGGAAACTCCGCCTTTCGGACGCGCATGACGACTAGTGCCTCCCCCGGGGCAAGAGCTCGTCGAGATCGCCCACCACGACGTCTGCTCCGTGGTCGAGCAGGGATCTCGGATCGCCGCGGCGATCGACTCCGATCACGAGGCCAAAGCCCCCCGATTGCCCCGCTTCGACTCCCGAGATCGCATCTTCCACCACCACGCTCCGGCGCGGCTCGACGTGCATCAGTCGAGTGGCCTCGATGAACGCGTCGGGCGCCGGTTTCCCGCGCAGGTGCTCACGAGCGACGAGGTTGCCGTCGACCACCAGCTCGAACAGATCGCGCAGGTGGGCTGCCTCGAGGATGGCCTCGCAATTGTGACTCGAGGAGACCACGGCCGAGTGAAGTCCTTGGTCGAGGACGTGTTGTGCGAAACGCACCGATCCCCCGTAGGCGTCCACTCCGTCCCGTCGCAAAAGGGCCTGGAACAGACCGCTCTTTCTGTTGGCTAGCCCGCACACGCTCTCTTCCGAGGGCGGGGATTTGGGGGTTCCTTCGGGCAGCTGAATGGCGCGCGACGCGAGGAAGGCGCGACAACCATCGTAGCGTGGCCTCCCGTCGACGTACTTTCGGTAGTCAGCGTCGATGTCGAACGGTTCAAACCGCTCTCCCCGTTTCTCCCCTCGCTTCGCAAGGTAGCCGTCGAAGGTCTCCTTCCAGCAGCGAGCGTGCACCTTCGCCGTCTGCGTGAGCACGCCATCCAGGTCGAAGAGCACCGCGTCGAAGTACTCTCGGCTGAGGTTCAGCGCGACATGCGATCCGAGCATCGATTCCCCCGCAGGAACTAGGACCTTCGTGACTGAAGGTAGCTCGCCGGCGAGGCCGCGGCGAACGGAACCAGAGCCCGCCGAACAGGTGGCCCATAGGGACCATCGCTTCCGATGGTCCCGCGCCTCGCCACGGACACGGGTCCGCGCCTCTGAACGGGAGTGTCGCTCTTGATCGACATGCGCAAACTGCACAGCAGCCTGCGTAACTGATGTTCTGGCGTTCTTTGCCGGCGGACGATTGTCCGTACAGCTGAACGCCGGACCCCGCAACCTCGCGGCGCGTTACGTTTGCCTCGCTGGATGGCTTTTTTGCACGATTCACCTCGCAATCTCGCGCGACTTCCAGCGCAACTGTTGTTGGTCCCAATCTTGCTCCGTGCAAATCCGCTGCGCGACTCACCGGCGTTCGAGTGATTTGCGCCTTTGAAGCGAAGACCGAACCGTGTCCACCCGCGACGACTTGCCGATGACCGACGACCTCTTGGGGCGCCTCGCAGTTCTCGAAACCGAGCTCTCTACTTTGCGCCGAGAGCTGGGCGAATCCACGCGGGCGACTTCCGGTATCCCGGGGAGTGACTTCCTAGCTCTGCGCTTCTTGGTCGGAGACGACAGCTATGGGATTCCGATCGTCTCCGTGCGCGAAATCGTGCGCTACGTCGAGCTTACGCAGGTCACCGATGTGCCTCCCGCGGTGCTCGGGGCCATCAACGTACGCGGTGAGATCGTTCCCGTGATCGATGCGCGCTTGCGTCTTGGGCACGCGTCTCGAAAGCCTGGTCAGGGGACCACGATTGTTCTGACCGAGGCGGGTGGAAAGCGGGCAGGGTTGGTGGTCGACCGGGTCGTCGAAGTGGTTTCTGTCACCACGAGATCCCTGAGCGAGCCGACTGGCGCTCTGTCTTCGACTCGCTGCGTCGCGGCGATTTCGACCGCGGGGGACGGAGTCCTGCAGATTCTCGATCTCGAGCGAATGCTCAGCGTACGAGGCTGGACGGAGGTGGAAAGCGCGCTCCGGGATGTCGGTGAGCAGGATGCCGACGCGGAGGAGGGCGCTTGACGGGCCAGAATGACTTCGGTGCCGAACACCTTCGAGAACCTTTGCAGGGACTGTTCGAAGAACGATTCGGGCATCAGCTTTCCGAGCGAAAGATCGGTCAGCTCGAAGCTGCGGCATGCGACATCGCTCGGCGTGGCGGTTTTGGAACGGTCGAGCAATACCTTGGGCACCTCAGAACCCTTCCGATCGACGCGCCACTCCTCCAGGCTCTGCTCCAGATCGGCACGAACAACGAGTCCTACTTCTTTCGCGACTCGACCAGCATGGCGAGTCTCCGCGATCAGGTCCTGCCGGAGATCATCGAGCGGACCGCTAGTCGTCGGCATCTCAGAATCTGGAGTGCGGGGTGTTCCGGTGGGGAGGAGCTCTACTCGGTTGCCATTCTGCTGAGAGAGCTCGTTCCCGATATCGACTTCTGGGAGTTGTCCCTCGTGGGGACGGACGTGGACGCTGCGGCCCTCGAACGGGCACGACGCGCCGAGTACAAGACGTGGTCACTCCGAGCGACCGACGTTCAGCAGCGCGCGCGACACTTCGAGGCCAGCCCGGATGGGTCGCGCTTCAGGCTGAGGGAACGCTACCGACGTGGCGTGAGCTTCCACCTCCACAACTTGGCCGACGCCTCTAGCCAACCGCCCACTCCCGGCGCGTTCGACCTCGTCTTGTGCCGCAACGTGAGCATTTATCTGCACGCTCGCGCGCGCGAGGCGCTCCGCAAGAAGATCGCAACAGCACTCGTACCCCAGGGCCGCTGGATCGCGGGTCCCTCGGACCCGGTTCCAGAGGGCGGTTTCGACACGGTGGTCCGTCCCGGGTTGCTCGACCATTCTTTGGCGAACGTCCCGCGGAAGAAGCGCCGGTCGAGTTCTTCGCCCGTCGAGCCGCCAACACCGTTCGCGGTCCTTCGACCCGAACCGCCGCGGGGGACCGCGCCCGTTGCTCCCATCCCGGCTCCCTCCCTCCCCCGTGCCCTCTTCGCTCTCCCGCCGATCGAGGCGGGGGTGGGGGTGGGGGACTCCGAAGTTTGGAGGCGCCGCTCGCCCGTTCCGGCGAGTTCCGATAGTGCCCCTTCGATTGCCGCCCCCAGCGACCCAGGTCCACGGTTGAGCCCTCGCGAGGCGAACCCCCTCGACGAAGCCCGACGACTTGCCGACGGCGGGCGTTTGGAGGAAGCGCTTGCAGCGGTCAATGCGGCGCTCGCGTCCGATCCGATGGACGTCGAAGGGTATCTCTTGCAAGCCATGCTTCGGGAGTCCCTTGGCAATGTCTCTGGTGCACTGGAATCCCTGAGGCGCGTCATTTACCTCGCCCCCGCGCATGGCGAGGCATACCTGCGCCTGGGCCTCCTGCTCCAGCGCACAGGTGAAGTCGATGCGGCCGTCAAGGCGCTGCGCAATGCGCTCGTGGTGGGCGATGCCGACTCCGACTTCCGAAAGGTCGCTGGCCGGCAGCTCATGCGCGCTCTGAAGAAACAGGGGTCTTGAAGTGAAGGATACCGAAAACCGTGGAAAGTTCGACTTCAGTAGCGCGCTCGGGCGCCTGGAGAGCGCCTTCGACTGGTCTCGAACCGACGAGGACCTGGCACTCACGTTCCGAGAACGCGCCCGCTTGCTCGCAACGCCACCCGACGAGGGCGACGACGCCGTTGGGATCCGGCACTTGGTGTTCGCCCTCGAGGGGGTCCGGTTGGCAGTGGCGCTCTCGTCCGTCGAGAGCATCACCGCGGCGACTCGCGTGGGGACGATCCCTCGCGTGCCCGAGCACCTCTCCCGGGTCGTTCAGATCGGTGGCCGCGTCGTCTCGCTAGTCGACTTGCGACCTCTGCTCGGGATGTCTCCCGGCGACGGGTCCAAGGACCCGAACCGCATCGTTTTCGTTCGAGCCGGGAGGTCTCTCATGGGACTCATGGCGTCCGAACTAGAAGGGATCGTCCTGATCGACACGGACGACCTATCACAGGCCACCTCTCACATGAGCGATGCCGCAGGGCTTTTGTCAGGCATCGCCGCAGACATGACATTGGTCTTGGACGTTCTTCGCATGACTTCGGAGCTGCGCTTCGGGGATCAGGCAAAGGCGTGAAGATCCAGGAGAAGCAGATGATCAACTGGGCTTTGAGGAAGAAACTGTTTGCAGCGTTCGGGGCGATCATCGCCTTGGTCGCGATCTCGGCCGCGGCGACCTACTACGGCATTCGTGAGATCAAGAAACTCGAAGACGAACAGGCGCAGTTTCAGGATGACGCGATCGACGCACAAAAGGCGCACACGGCGATGCTGGAGCTGCGCCGTTACGAGAAGGACTACTTCACGCGCGACGGTCAGCAGAAGTACCTCGACCTTCACGAGACGTCGGGGCGTGAGTTCGTCGAAACAGTTGGGAAACTCGAAGCGGCGTTCGGAGAATCCTCTGAGCTGGCGTCCAAGCTGCAGGAGGTGACCCAGGGCTGGGCCATCTACAAGGCGGCCTTCGTCGAGGCAGTCAAGGCCTATCAGCTCCGCGGAACCATGAACACGGGCCTTCAGGGGGAGGTTCGCAGGGCGGCTCGGGAGCTCGAGGAAGCCGCTCAGGCACTCGATGACGAACGCCTCACGGTTCTTATGCTTCAGGCGCGACGAGCCGAGAAGGACTTCTTGATGCGTGGTGGAGACAAGTACCGGGCGAACCTGGTGGAGTATGTGAAGGCGGCGCGCGAACACGTGAAAGGGACTGCCGAAAGGGACCGTGCTCGCCTGGTCGGGCTCCTTTCCGAATACCAACAGAAATTCGAAGGGGTCGTCGCAGCAACGAGCGACCTCGAGGCTCGTCAGGCCGAGTTGGGCGCAGCGACGTACAAAGTCGAGGAGAGCATCGAGGAGCTCGCAGAGCTTGCTCATGCGAAGGCGAAGGAGATTGGCGAGAGGAACGACCAAGTCCGCTCGACGATGGAACTCGTCGTCGCGTTGGTCTTTGGGATAACGCTGCTTTGCGCCATTGGTGTAACTCAAGTGATCTCCCGCCAGATTTCCTCCGGCGTCTCTCGCTTGATCGCTGGGACGGAGCGCATCGGCAGTGGTGATCTGACCTCGAAGGTCGCCGTTGACTCCCGTGACGAGCTCGGCGTCCTGGCGAACGCCCTGAACGGGATGAGCGACTCGCTCCGGGACATGACGTCCAACGTCGGCACTGCAAGTGCTTCGCTGAACGACATGGTCAAGGAACTCCAGGCCACCGTGTCCGAGCAGGGAGCCTCCATGCAGCAGCAGGCCGCCTCCGTCAGCGAAACGGTGGCCACGGTCGACGAATTGGCACGGTCGGCCGAGCAGGTCTCCGAGATCGCGAACCTCGTACTCGATACCGCGAGCAATTCGATGACCACCACGAAGAATGGCGCGGAGGCCATTCAGCAGAGTGTCAACGGCATGGCGGATGTTCGGGAACAAGTGCAGAACATCGCCCGAACCATTCTCGAACTGAGCGAAAAGACGCAGCAGATCGGGACCATTATCGCCACGGTCGACGACTTCGCGGAGCAATCGAGCCTGCTGGCACTGAACGCCAGCATCGAGGCTGCCCGAGCCGGGGAAAACGGCAAGGCGTTCTCCGTCGTTGCGGCCGAAGTGAAGAGTCTCGCCGAACAGTCGCAGCTGGCGACTGGAAAGGTGCGCTCCATTCTGAACGACATTCAGCAGACCACGCACACCGCGGTGATGGTGACCGAGGAAGGCAACAAGCGCGTCGAACGAGGGGTTGATCTCGTCACCACCGCGGGCGGGATCATCACCAACCTCAGTCAATCGATTGCCCAGTCGGCGGACTCAGCCAAGCAGATTGCGGCGGCGGCCCGTCAACAGAACAACGGGATCGAACAAATCTCGCTCGCCATGTCGGGGATCGATCAGTTCTCACAACAGAACGTCGAAGCCATCAAGCAGACGGAAACCACCTCGCAGAACCTCGCCAGCGTCTCCGACCAACTTCAGGCTTCGGCTTCGCGCTACCGCGTTTGATCCATGACGACCCCTCAGCACGACCCGCATATTCTCGGCCTGATTCAGACCGAGGCCGCCGAACACCTGGAGGTCATGAACTCGGGGCTACTGGCCCTGGAGAGTTCGGATGCCGCCCAACCTGGCGATCTCGCAGAAGTACTGCGCGCCGCTCACAGTTTGAAGGGCACCTCGGCGGCTGCGGGTCTCGTGCAGGTCGAGACCCTGATGCACGCGTTCGAGTCTTGCGCCGTGGTGCTCGACCGAGGCGAGGTGACTGCGTCTCCTCGTGCCTACGACCTCTTGTACCGCCTCCTGGACGGCGTGGAATGCGAGGTGCAGGCAGCGGTCGTCGGAGTGCGTCCGGGCTTGGAGAAACCCATTCCCAAGGCGGCGGAACTCTTGGAGATCTTCGGAGTCCAGCTGGACCTGTCCCAGCTGGAGGCACAGGCGGAGGCGGAGGTCTCCGAGCCTGCCTCTGCGGGTGAGGGAGGGGCGACCTTGCGAGTCACCACCGCAAAGGTCGATCGTTTGATGGCCAACGTCGAGGAACTGGTGCAGCTTCGTTCTGCCGGGCCCCAGCGTTTGGAAAGCGTTCGAGACCTCGGTCACTTGCTCGAAGAAGTGCGTTTGGTCGTAGGCGAGCTGCGAACAAAAACGCGTGCACTTCGAAGCCACGGAGCCGAGAGCGCAGTCGAAGCTGCGCTCGAAGTGCTGAGCGGCAAAGTCGAAGAAGCTACGGCAGCGAGCGACTCCATGGAGGCGTCGACCCGTGTGCAGGTGAAAAACCTGCAGGCGCTGGCCGACCGTCTGCAGGACGACATCCGGGCTGTGCGCATGGTTCCGGTGCAAAGCGCGTTCGGAACGATGCAGCGCATGGTGCGCGACGTGGGTCGGAAACTCGGGAAGCGCGTGAGCCTCGAGATCGAAGGTGGGAACGTCGAGATCGACCGCGACCTGGTGGAGGCCGTCAAGGACCCGGTGATGCATCTTCTGAGAAACGCCGTTTCGCACGGCGTGGAATCTCCGGAGGAGAGGGATGCTCACGGGAAGTCGCCCGCTGCGATCGTCCGCCTCAGAGCTGAGGGCCATGAGGGAGGGTTTCGCCTTTCGGTGTCCGATGATGGCCGAGGGCTCGATCTCAAGCGAGTGCGTGCCCGCGCCGTTCAGATGGGGTTGGTTGCTGAGAGCGACGCTGCCTCGCTGAGCGATCGCGACGTCAGCACGTTGATTTTCGCTCATGGCTTCAGCACGGCCGAAGTGGTGGACGAGGTTTCCGGTCGGGGGGTGGGCCTCGACGTCGTCCGTAAGAAGGTCGAGGGCGCCGGAGGCAGTGTGGCACTCGAGACCAATTTCGGGCAGGGGACCTGTTTTACCCTGTCGTTGCCGGTGAGCTTGTCGACGGTGCGCCTGATGCTCGTTCAGGTGGCCCGAAGGCTCTTCGCAGTTCCCCTTGCGACCCTGGTTCGCATCGTTCGGGTCGACCCGAAAGAGGTCAAGAAGGTTGACAGGGGGTACGCGCTCGAGCTCGACGGACGCGCAGTGCCCATCGTACGGCTGGGCCAGCTTCTGGGGGTCGACGGTAGCGGCTCCGACACGGCCCGCCACGGTCTTGTCATCAATTCGGGTGGGGAGCGAATGGCCCTGCTCGTCGACGCCATCTTGGGTGAGCGAGAGCTCATCATGAAGGGTTTGGGCGAGCATCTCGTTCGAGTCGACATGATTTCCGGGGTGACGATCTTGGCGAGTGGTGAGATCGTTCCGGTCATCAACGTGGCCGATGTGGCGCGGTCTAACGCGTCCCTCGCCCCACACGACCTCTTCGCTAGCGAACGAGGCGAGGTCCGGCTTCAAAGGCGCGTTCTCATCGTCGACGATTCGATCACGACGAGAACTCTCGAGAAGAGCATCCTCGAGGCGGTTGGCTACGTGGTGGAGGTGGCTACCGATGGTCAGGACGCCCTCGAGAAGCTTTCGCGGGCGTCCTTCGACATCGTGCTTTCCGACGTTCAGATGCCGCGGATGGACGGGATTGAACTGGTGAGTCGATTCAAGCGAACGGAAGGCCTGCGCGATACACCGTTCGTTCTCATGAGTTCGCTGGATACCGAGGACGACCGCAGGCGTGGACTCGAAGCCGGCGCCGATGCCTACCTGGGCAAGAACGAGTTCCGGCAAGAGCTCCTGCTCGAGACGTTGGAGCGGCTTCTTTGAGAGGGAACTTGATGACACGACCTCCCACGAAACTGATACGAGTTCTCGTGGCGGACGACTCGCTGGTCGTTCGCACACTCATGGGTCGGCTCATCGACGGCGAGCCCGACATGGTGTGCGTCGGTGAAGCATCCAACGGCGCGCAGATTGTCGAGCGAGCCCGAAAGCTGCGACCCGATCTGATCACGATGGATGTCACCATGCCCCGCTTGGATGGCGTGGAGGCGACCCGCCAGATCATGTCCACCTGCCCGGTGCCCATCGTGATCGTGACTGCGCAACCGGTTGGCAAGGGCACGGAGACGACGTTCCGGGCGATGGCAGCCGGGGCTGTCGATGTTCTGCCCAAGCCTGGCAACGAAGTGTTCGGTGGCCCCTCCCCCGAACGCGAGCAATTCATTGGAGCTCTCCGCTGCCTCTCGCGCGTGGGGGTGCTGACGAAGAGAGACGTCGACCACTATCAGCCCCCTCCGGGCTCGAAGCTCCCTTCGGTGGTCCCCGCGGTAAAGACCCGCCGGGCTGGTGTGATCGCCGTGGGCGCATCGACGGGGGGCCCGCCCTGCGTCAGGTCGATTCTGGACTCGCTCAACTCGCGGACCTGTCCGCCCGTGCTGTTGACCCAGCACATGTCCGAGAACTTCGTGCCGGGGTTTGTGTCGTGGCTCGACTCGTCCGTCTCCCTGCCGGTGCAGATGGCAACGAACGGGGCCCTCTTGGTCCCAGGTCGGGTCTACGTGGCGCCCGGTGGTGCTCACATGTCACTGGGAAGTCGAACGACGATCCGGCTGGACCAGGGGCCGTTGGTGAATTTCCAACGGCCTTCGGTCGATGTCTTGTTCAGCTCGGTTGCGAGACACTTCGGAGCCGATGCCGTCGGGGTCATCCTGACGGGAATGGGCAAGGACGGCGCGCAAGGGCTCAGCGAGATTCACGATGCGGGAGGTCTGACCCTCGCTCAGGATGAAGCGAGCAGCCTGGTCTACGGCATGCCTCGGGCGGCTTACGAGATGGGGGCCGTCCAGGGTTCGTTGGCTCCGTGCGGCATCGCCCAAGTCTTGCGGCGGATCGGGCACGCGGGAGGCGATGTCCGCTCGACATCCCGTCGTCGTCAGGGGCTCGGTTGAAGGGGAAGGAACAGTGTTGAATCGACGTCTAAATATTCTCGTGATCGACGACTCGCCGGCGGCCCGAGCGACTCTGGCGCAGATCCTGAACGATGCAGGTCACGCCGTGTTCCAGCTGCCCTCGGCAATCGGAGCAACCCGCCTAATTCTCCGCAATCGGATTCGCGTCGTTATCGTGGATCTCGGGATGCCTGGTCTCTCGGGGGATCGCCTGGTTTCGCTACTGCGCACGAATCCGAGGCTGAGTGGACTGATCGTGGTGGTCGTTTCCGGTCAAGAGCCCGAGGAGCTGGGACGGGTCCGTTCGGAGGCCGGCGCCGACGCGGTGATCTCCAAAGCCGAAGCAGCCGAGCAACTAGCTGGACTGATCGCGGCCCTGGTGGCGCAGCGGGCAGCTCGAACTTCGTGATCTCGATGCCCCCTCCTGGGGAGGGGCACCGCCTGCGACGACCGTGAAGTCAAGCGTCGCGAGCGCAGACCAGAAGTCCTCCTGAAGCCAACTTGATTCTAGCCGGACCGGCGAGGGTCGCTGTCGCTACTCCGTGCGGGGTGGAATCCACCCATCGAGATCGAACGGCACCTTGCGCGCCAACACCTTCTCCCACCAGCCGAAGGTCATGGCAATCAGGTGGTCGAGCTCGAGAGTTTCCGCCGTCGGTTCCAAGGTGAACTCGGGCATGCAGTAGGCCGCGACGGGACTCGATCGCAGCATGTGGAGCACCCCATCCGAGAAACCCGTGCCGGCGTACACGACGAAGGCCGGAATGTGCATCGCCGCCAGGTCGTTCAGAGTGTACGGCAGTTTCTCGTCGGCGGTTCCCGACGTCGACTGGTACTTGCACTCAACCGCCATCGCACGGGAAGAGGCTGTGTGCATGGCGAACACGTCCACACGACGGTTCTTGCCGATGATGCTCTTGCCGAGCGAAACCTCGCGATAGACGACGAGACCGTGGGGCCCGTAGTTCTTGGTGAGGTATGCGGCGATCAGATTCGCGTAGTCGTTGCCCGTGAGCTTCACGTTGCGCCGGGTGGACGAAGTGGGAGCAAACGCTTCGGAGGCTCGACTCTTCACAGCGCCAGGCCCAACTGAGAGTCGCCGCCCGAAGACCTCTCGATACGCTTCACCTCGCGAGCCCCGGCAGCGATCAGGCGCTCGCGGCTCGCTTCGACCGCCTGGTGGCAGATGTCATTGCCCGCGAAATGTCGGCCGCGCCCGACCGCGGCGATCCCGACCGAGCCAGAACCCATGAACGGATCAACCACGAGTTGGCCTGGCTCGCTACTCTGCTCGATCAGGATCTCCGACACCTCGACCGGTTTCTCCGTCGGGTATCCGCGAAAGATGCGCGGCACGGTAATCACGTCCGGAACGCCAAGGTTGTTCAGCTTTCGCTTTCCCTTCTCGAAGAACAGGATGAACTCGTAGCGGGCCCGGTAGTGGTAGCCCATGCCGATCTTCATCTTGTCCCAAACGAGGGGCTTCCAGAAGCGAAAGCCCACCTTCTCGGCGATTGGTTTGGCGATGAACATCGTCTCTTGATCGCAGAACAGATAGAAGTGGCTGTTCTTCTGGAGGACGCGGTGCACTTCCGAGAACAGCTCCTCGAAGCGTGCGTTCGGAAAGATTTCGAACCAGGGGTTGCTCGACGCCTTGCTATTTTTGAGGCGTGTGGTGGTTCCGACGGCGCGGTGTTTCTCGAGTGACTCGTAGGGCGGATCGGTGACCACGAGGTCGACCGCAGCGTCCGGCATGGTCCGGAGCCACTCGACGGCATCGAGGCACTGGAGGCTGAAGCTGGCCGCGTCCATGAGGTGAAGGCGAGTGTGCCTGACGGATCGACGGACAGCCAGAGGGCGATATGACAGAAAACATCCGAACGCGCACCGGCACCGGAAGCCGGTCGGATCACCGCGGGATGATTCAGGTCCGACCGCCCAAACCCCCGGCGCGGGCGGCCCCTGCGGGGTTCGCGAGGCCTTCAGGCAGGCGACGCTGCTGTCTGGGGGTGTCTCTGCTCGAGACGCCGCGGTTCAGTTCACCGGGGACGAGTTCGTTCTTCGTGTGCAGTCATGCGCGCGACGACGGCAGTATGCGTTGCCGGGCTCACGTGCGCCCTTCTGGCATGCGAAAATCGGCCCGACCTTCCCCGCCTCGATGGGTCGAACGGACTTCTCGCGACGCAAGCGGCGGCGTGCGCCGCACTCGACCAAACACCGAGTCCCGGACCCTCGCCCCTCCGACGTCTGACTCGACGCGAGTACAATAACACGGTGCGGGACCTGCTCGGCGTCCGAGACCGGCCCGCTGACGAGTTCGTTCCCGAGGAGCAGGCTCTCGGATTCGACAACAACGCCCAGGCGTTGGTCGTTTCGACGTTGCTGGCGGAGCAGTACGAGTCTGCGGCCGAACGAATCGCCGCCGACGCAACTTTGAACCTCCCCGCGCTCCTTTCGTGCGACTACGAGGCGGATCCCGACGGCTCCTCCTCAACCTCACTCAGACCGACGCCTTCCTTTATCGGAAGGTTCCCGAACCCTGACGGCGAACTCGGAGGGCCAGCGCAGACCGGTCGGTCCTCGCCCCGCGATGGGGACCCAGACGCTCCCGTTCGCTTGGTTGTTTCTACACAGCCAGAGCTCGGCGGCCCTGACGCGTTTGCGATCGACTTTGGGCTGAGTCTGCCAGAATTCGTCGAGGGTGCCTGGGGCGGCGAGTCCCATGTAGCCGTAGATCGTCTCGTCGAGGGCGAACACGGGCGTGCCGTGGTGCAAGGATGACCAGCCGATGGTGCTGTTGATGACGACCGTCCCCTTGGCGTGGCGCAGCAGCGTGGGCAGGTGGAGATCGTGCACGTAGACGAGTCGGTTTCCCAAACCGGACGAGCGCGCCAGCCGGGTTAGCAGGTGTCCGTAGTCTCGGTAAGCGCGATCGGCAGGGTGGTGCTTGAACACCAGGAGATCGTCAGAAGGCGCGCATCGAGCGAAGGAGTCGACGGCGACTTCGATGAAGTCCCGGACGTCCGCGAAGCGCGAAGTCTGAACTTGCGAGTCGTTGTGCACCTGCAGGCCCGCGAGAAAGTAGCGCCCGCGCAGTCGTCCCGCCACTTGGTCGAGAAAGGGAGCCTCCCGTCTCGCGTAGTAGATGTGGCGGAGCCCCGAGCGTGCCCAGAGGAGCGCTTGGCGGGCCGTGTTGACGTCGCGATGGTGTGTGTAGTTTGGAAAGCGTGGAGCGCCGAGGGTGACCCCGAGTGAGTTGACGATGGTGTGGAAAACGGACCAACCGAAGGCTCCTCGCACGGGCTCCGGCGGAAGATCGGAGGAAGCCGGCGTGTCGAGGCGAGGGGGGCACTGCCGAATCGACGAGCGACGATTGACGCCACCTCGCTCGATGGTCACGAAATCCGGGCGCAGATAGCCGTCCTCGAAGACGAACGTTTCGACGTCGAACTCGTCGAGGATCGGCCGGGCCGCCACGTGGTAGGGGCGACAGTCTCCGAAGAGAAAGCAGGCGTTGAACTGACGCTCGGCTGTGAGAGATTTCAGATAGGCGCGAAAGTCTTCGAGCTTGCCTCGAAAGGACAGCGAAGGACGTCCGAGAAAGTACAGCTCCTCGGCGGCATTCAGATTCACCTTGGTGACTTGCGCACCGGCTTGGGTGAGCTCGTCGAAGAGTCGCCGGAAAAACGGTCCGTTGGGTCCTTGGAGCAGGAGCACCCGAGCGCCCCGAAGGTCAGAAAGCACGGAGGCGGCCTTTCAGGTAGCGACCCAGGCGCCGGACACTCCGACCCAACGTGCTCCTCGCACTGTCACGACCACGAATCCGCGTGGCTCGTTCCAGTTCATCTACGACCTGCTCCGCCGTCACGAAGCAGTCGTGTGTGGGGCTATAGTAGATCGGGTACTCGATCAGGGTAGCGAACGCCAGCTCGTCGAGGGTGAGGCGTCGGGTGCGGCGTGAGCACTTCTCCATGTCGTGAGTGAGCCCCCAACCCGCGTAGAAGGGCAGCCCGTAGGTGTAAACGGGGACGCTTCGGAGCAGAGCCTCGAACCCGACGAGTGAGGTCATCGTGTGCACCTCGTCGACCGCGTCTAGGCAGGCAACGATCGAAGCGCGAGTTTCCACATGGTCGACGAGATGCATTTCTTCTCGGGAAAGAGCACCAAGTCGATTCCCCGACAGCACGTCGGGGTGTGGCTTGTACACGAGAAAGGCTTCCGGATACGCGTTGCGCACCCTTCGAACGAGGGAGGCGTTTCCGCCAATCCGTGGGGAGCCAAGGCGCACCGAAGCGTCGTCGTCGACCTGGCCTATCACGAGGAGTTTCCTTCGGTCGGTGGAGGGGAGATGCAGCCCGTCGTCGTGTTGAACGTTGTACTTGCTGACGCGCGCACGCACGATGCGATTCCGCAGCTGCGCAGCGCGGTTTCGCTCTTCTTCCGTGAAGGAGCGAGTCTCGAGCAGCTTTTCGAGATCGCTAGGACGAGTTGGGTCGTAGTACATGCCCCCCCCGTCGATGACGAGGGAGCTCGCTGGGGTCAGGTCCGAACCGAGCTCGACGGAGCGAAGGAATCCGTCCTCCATTCGCAGAAAAGCGGCACCGGCCTTCGTGCACTCGTCTTCGAGGGTCGCGGACGAACGCTGCCCCCAGACCACCACGCGGCCGCCAGTCATCCTTTGTCGCCGCAACTTCCGCTCCTGCAAGAAGCAGACTTGGGAGTCCGGTCCGCCCAGAAATTTGGCTACGCTCTGCCTCTTCCACGGGGAAAATCCCACGGCGAAGGTGCGCCCCGCATTCCGTGCGAACTGGCGTCTTTGGAGCGCCAAATGTTCGAGCACGTCTTCCAGCTCGCAACGTCGACCGGTCGTGGGGTGCACATAGCGGGGGTAGAGGAGCCAGGCCGCAGCGACCAGTTCGTGGAGACTGCGCCGCGCCTTGCGTCGTCCCACGCGGACTCGGTCATCTGTGAGCCCCCAGCCCGAGTAGAAGGGAGCACCGAAACACGTCACGGGCTTTCCGAGAAGGAGTGCCTCGAATCCCAGCTGAGAAGTGGCGGTGACGACGTGGTCGACCGACTCGAGCAAGGCGAGGGGGTTGTCGTGACAGGCACGCACTTCGATGCGAGGATCGATCGAAATACCTGGAGGGAGGTATCCCTTCTTTCTCCCGGCGATCACATCCGGATGGGTCTTCACGATGATCTGCGCGTTCGGGAATTGGTCGAGAGCCCACCCAAGCATCGTTCGGAAGGTGGGCGCTCCCGCCAGGCCTCCGCTCACAGAGGCGTCACCGACCGTTTGGTCGATCACCAGAACGCGGCTGCGTGCGCCGCGCTCCACCGGCGCGGTCGAGCCATCGTTGTATTTGGAGAGCCGCTCTCGGGTGACGAAATCGATGGCCTCCTCAGCTCGCGCGAGGATCTCCGTCGAAGCCAGGGGAGGCGATACCCCTTCCCCATTCAGGAGATCCTCCAATCGCGAGGGCTGGCTCGCGTCGTAGTAGATTCCACGATCGTCCAGTACCAGCGAAAGCGGCGGGGTCCGGGGCCCGCTCTCGACGGAACGCAGGAAGCCGTCTTCCAGTCGCCACAGGGGCTTGTCGTTCCGGTGCGCGTAGTCTTGGGCAGTCCGACCGGTCTCCTTGTTTCCCCATGCGAGAACCACGTCGATGCGGTCGGCGTCACGGCGTCGAGGTCGATAGGCGACGTTCGTGAACCCGAAAAACTCCCTTAGGCACGGAATCCGCTGAATGCCTCGCGAAAACACCGCAGCGGTGAGACCCTCCGAAGGCAGTTGGACCCGGGAGGGATGATCGGTCAATGGGAAGGGCGGGCGAACCACGGGAAGTGCCTACGGGGGAGACGAAGGGAAATACGCAAGAAGCGGTGAGTTCGCCAGAGGCCGAGCCCCGCGGGAAAGGGGGCAGCAATTCGCCTCCCTTGCTGCAAAGTGGGGGGATTTCGAAGGCGGTAGGACGCGATCGCGTCCTACCGGAACCATTCGGAACTGCTCGACAAAGGTCCGCGGAGGCGCGAGTTTCCACCTCCCGTCCAGGCTTGCCCAGCCGAGGAGTATCGGCTTGCGACCAACGGGGGTGACGCGGCCGGATGGAGTGGCCGCCGCAGCGCTTGCGGTGTGCCCTGCGCGAAGCTTGCAGCGCGCGCCAGAAATCAAGCCGTGGCGTAAACCGTTCGCACCTCGCTCGTTCAATGGCCAATCCGCGGAGTCCGGAAACTTCGACGAAAAACGGAGGTGTCTGGGCCCATGGGCCTATTGACAAAGGCACCATCTGCGTACGAAAACGTCGCCTACCTTCCCTTACGTTCGCACACTCGCAATCGGCTAGCGCGAAAGCGTCACGTTGGCCATCGGGTTTGTGTTCGTCCCCTCACCCCCCTCGTTGACCATGAACTCCTTTGCCGCGGTTCCCAGCCCGTCGTGCGTTCCCAAGGCGCTGCAGCCCGACAGCGAAGTCATTAGCAACGCCAAGAACCTCCTCTTCGGGCAAACGCGTGCCATTGCCGAGCTGGCTGAGCGTCTCGATCATCGTTTCGCCGAGGCGGTCAGCACCATCTTGGCGTGTCGGGGGCGACTCGTGGTGTCGGGCATGGGCAAATCGGGGCTCGTGGGTCGCAAGATCGCTGCGACCATGTCGTCGACAGGCACCCCGGCGTTTTTCCTGCACGCGAGCGAGGCGCTGCATGGCGATCTCGGAATGGTGACCTCCGACGACACCGTGCTCATGATCTCGAACAGTGGCGAAACGGACGAGGTGCTGCGCATCCTCCGATTGCTCACTGACATGAGCGTTCCCGTCATCGGCATGGCGGGCAAGGAAGACTGCACGCTGGCGCGCTCTGCAGGGGTGTTCCTCGACATCAGCGTCGATCGTGAAGCTTGTCCGCTCAACCTTGCGCCGACGACGTCGACGTTGGTCACCTTGGCGCTCGGTGATGCCCTCGCCATGGCGGTCAGCCAGGCTCGCGGCTTTCAGCCACACGATTTCGCGAGGTTTCATCCGGGCGGGTCCCTCGGACGGCGGCTCTGCACGCGCGTCTCCGATGTGATGCATTCGAAGCACCTCCCGTTCGTACGCCCCGACCAGAACATGCAGGGGCTCGTGGTGACGATGACCGTCGGGCGTTGCGGTGTCGCCATCGTCGTGGACGAGAGCGACAAGCTCCTCGGCATCGTGACGGATGGCGACTTGCGTCGGGCGTTTCAGGCGTATGATGACGCCATGGGCTTGACGGCTCGCGACGTGATGACGACCGCGCCGGTGGTCATCCATCAGGATGCCATCTTTGGAGAGGCCGAAGAGCTGATGCGAAGGCGTCGAATCAAGGCCCTCCTCGCGGTGGACGATGGCGGTTTCGTTACAGGGATCGTCGAGATCTTCAGCAAATGATGCGCTGCATTTTCGTTGGGCTGATGGTCTTGGGAGGGCTCTCCGTAGCCTGCAGTTCGCGCGTACGGGACGCACGGACCCCTGCAGATGCCGCCATGACGGAAGGGCAGGGGCGTCGCCTCCCGATGACCAAGGAGGAGGAGGTCTTGCTGGGGAAGGTTGCTGAACTTCCTACGAACGGGTCGACGATGGTAGGCGGGCTCGAGGTGGTCGCGTTCCCCCCCTACGACTCTGCGAGCGGATACCGGTGCCGGCGTGTGATGCTGAACCGCTCGGGGGAGCAGGACGTTCGTTTGGCCTGCGGGGATGAAGAGGGGTGGTTTTTCGCGCCTGACGTAACCGGTGCGAACGGCGCGACGGGGGTGGGGGACGGAGAGCGCCCGTGAGTCTCGCGCGTGGCGCCTTCGTGCAGCTGCAGGTCGTGCATGCACTGGTCATGCGCGAGACGCGCACGCGTTTCGGAGCTCACCAGTTGGGTTATCTCTGGGCGTTGCTCGAGCCTGTCCTGTGGATAGCAACGTTCTACGCACTCTTTTCACTTGCTGAGCGGAGTGCCCCTTCCGGAATGACTGTGGCTTCCTTCTTGGCGACGGGGCTCATCCCCTACCAGCTCTTTCGCGAGGTGATTTCGCGAGTGGTCGTGGCCGTCAACGCGAATCGAGGGCTGCTGTTTTACCCACAGGTGCGCCCCCTCGATCTCGCGGTGGCGCGGGTGCTGCTGGAAACGGCCACCTGGATTTCCGTGTTTGCCATTTTGGTGTCGGCAGAGGCGCTCTACCGGGGAACGCTTCGGGTCGACAATCTCCTGATGGTCTTGTTCGGTTTCGGGCTTAGTGCATGGTTGGGTGGAGCTCTGGGCATGATTCTCGGGGCCCTGAGCCTTTACCTGCCTTCAATCGAGAAGTTTTCAGGGGCGCTGATTCGGCCGCTCTTCTGGCTCTCGGGCGTGTTCTTCACCGCGAACGCCGTCCCTCCGAAAATGCTCGAGGTGATTCGGTACAACCCGGTGCTGCATTGTATCGAACTCGTCCGCGACGGATGGTTTCCCGAATACACGTCACTCCACGTCGATGTGACATACCCCGTTGCGGTGGGTTTGGTTCTCGCGCTCTTTGGAATGATCTTTGAGCGAGCGAGCCGCGTTCGCATCGAGCTCACATGATCCAGCTCTCGGAAGTGACGAAGGCGTATCGCACGAGGGCAGGTCTCCACGTGGTGTTGGACGCGATCAACTGCTCGATTCCTTTAGGCTCGAACCTTGGCATCTTGGGCGGGAACGGCGCCGGAAAGTCGACCCTGCTCAGAATTCTGGCGGGAGTCGAGCTGCCCGACGTGGGTCGAATCGAGCGAATCGGCCGAGTTTCCTGGCCCATCGGCTTTTCGGGAGGGTTCAGCGGGTCCCTAACCGGTGAAGAGAACTGCCGATTCGTCGCGCGGGTCTATGGCCAGTCGGTGGATCGGGTGGTCGGGTTTGCCCGTGATTTTGCTGAGATCGGCGAATACTTCTTCATGCCCGTGCGCACCTACTCCTCGGGCATGCGAGCGCGCCTCGCGTTCGGACTCAGTATGGCAATTGACTTCGACTACTACTTGGTGGACGAGGTGACCGCCGTGGGCGACAAGCGCTTTCAGCAGCGCTGTCGAGAGGCTTTCCGAGATCGGAGCACGCGCTCGTCCGTCATCATCGTGTCCCACCAGATGAACACCATTCGAGACTACTGCGACTGTTGCGCGGTCCTCCGTTCCGGAAGCCTGACGTTTTTTGACGACCTCGAGGAGGCCGCCCGTGAATACGAACGTTGAAGCCAAAGGACGGGCGGAGTCCGGCGAGGCCCGGTCGGGCAAGGTCGAAAAGGCTTCCGCGAAGGTTGACCCAAGCAACGCCGAAAAGCGCTCAGACAACCCTCGGAAATCGGCTGGCGAGGTCCCTTCCGGGAAGGCTCAGAAGCCCCCGGAAGAGGCACGGCCGAGCGGCGTGAGGAAGCCCACTGCCGAGCAGTCCATTCGCGCGCTTCGGCATCGGCGCGCCAGGCTGCTTGCGCTCAAGCTCGCTGTGTTCGTGTTGGGGCCCACATTGACTGCTGCTGCGTACTACGCGTGCTGGGCCAGCGACGCGTACGAATCCGTCGCCCTATTTTCCATCCAAGCAGCAGAGAATCGACCGTCCTTGGCGATGGAGTCGTTGATTGGAATTGCAGGGGTGTCGTCGGCCAGTCGCGATACCCTGGCCGCGCGCGACTACGTGCTCTCGCGCGAGATGCTCGATGTGCTGGATCGAAAACTCGATCTTCTCGACCACTACCGGTCGACGGAGCGAGACTACTTTTCGCGACTTGCGGCCGACGCCAGTCGCGAAGACGCCTACGAGTACTACCGGGATCGAGTCGAAGTCAGCTTCGACAGCAACTCGTCGGTCCTGACACTTCGCGTCCTCGCCTACGACCCCGACGTCGCTCGCCAAACTGCCGAAGCGATCCTGAAGGCATGTGAGGAGAAGGTGAACCAGCTCTCTGAAAAGGCAAGGCAGGATCAAATCCGCCACGCCCAGGATGAGGTTGACAAGGTCGAAAAGCGACTGTCCGAGTCGCGTCAGCGTCTCGTCGAGCTGCAGCAGAAGTACGGTGAGTTCAGTCCCGCGCAAACGGCGCAAGCGGCCCTCTCGATCCGCACCGAGCTCGAGGGAGAGCTCGCGCGGGCGCGGGCGGAATACGCGACTCTTTCTTCGTACATGGCAAAGGATTCTCCCCAGGTCATCGCGGCGCAAGAGAGGATCAAGTCACTCTCGGCCCAAGCGGTGAGCGAGACTCGACGGCTGGTGAACCCGAAGCAGGATGAAGGCTTGAATCGCTCGTACCTGGAGTTCGAATCCGTTCATCTGGAGAAGGAATTCGCTACTCACGCCTACAAGTCGGCGCTGTCTTCGCTCGAAGTTGCCCGGGCAGAGGCTTCCCGTCAGCACCGATACCTCGCGATGATCGCGAGCCCCAGCACGCCAGACGAGGCAAACTTTCCGCGTCGCATCTTGCTCGTGTTCACGACTTTCGTCGCTAGCTTGGTGCTCTTCGGCATCGGTTCCCTCAGCCTGGCGGCGATCAAGGAGCATGCGCGCTTATGAGCTTCTCGATGCATACACGACTTCGCACCTTTCTCGCGCTATTGCTGTGCTCGATCTTCGTGATTCAGCACGCGGCGGCACAGGCACCTCCGGCAGCACCGCCAAGCAAGTTGCCGACTCTGAACAAGTCGACGTCCTCCGCCTCGGTCCGACCTAAGCCTCACAAGCCCGTTCCGAAGAACGAGGAAGGTCTCGAACGGGTTCCGACCCATGAGGCGGTGCGAAAGCTCCGGCCTTTCGGTGCGAACTTGTTCATGGGCAACTTCATGCGCTCACGTGAGGACGGGCTGAATCCCGAGTACTCCATCATGCCCGGCGACCACGTGGCAATGAACGTCTGGGGCGCCGTCGAAGTGAACGAAGTCTTCGTGGTCGACGGTCAGGGAAACATTTTCGTGCCCCAGGTGGGACCAGTCCATCTTCAGGGGGTCAAAAATGCCAACCTAACCGATGTCGTGCGAGAGGGTCTCTCTCGGGTGTATACGCGGTACTTCGACGTCTACACGAATCTGATCACCGCTAAACCCGTGTCCGTGTTCGTCACGGGCGGTGTCGTGCGTCCGGGGCGCTACGCGGGGATCCCCTCGGACTCGAGCCTGTTCTTCCTCGATCAGGCAGGCGGTATCGATGCGGACTTCGGTAGCTACCGGGACATTCAAGTGCTTCGCGGTGGCCAACCGATTGCGCAGATTGACCTCTACGACTTCATTCTCGGCGGCCAGATCGGCGATCCGCAGTTCAAGGACGGGGACACGATTCTGGTGCGGCAACGCGGTCCTGTCGTCGAGATGGCCGGGAGTGTTGCGAGTCCGGCACTCCTCGAGTTAAAGGGCGACGAGCTCAGCGGGACCCAAGCATTGGCGTTGATCCCCAAGGCGGCTCGAGCCACCGAAGTGACCGTCACCGGAATCCGTCAGGGGATACCGATCAGCCAATCCTTTTCGGTGAACGAGTTCCGGCACTTTCGCCTCGAAGACGGCGATCGAATCGCTCTTCGGGACGACGGACGAGCCGGTTCGATCTTGATTCACTTGGAGGGCGAGTACGAAGGTCCCTCCGTGTTGGCCGTGCGGAGAGGCGCTCGCCTAGTGGATGTGCTCCACTACGTCCCAGTCGATACGAAGCTTGCGAACCTGAACGGTATTCACTTGAGGCGCGTTTCGATCGCGGAGGCGCAGAAGGACGCCATTGACGACGCTCTGTTCCGTTTGGAGCGAAGTGCTCTCTTGGCGCTTTCCGACTCGGATGGTGAGACGAACATTCGCGTCAAGGAGGCCGAGTTGGTGCAGAACTTCGTCGAGCGCGCGCGAAACGTTCAACCGCTCGGCCGCGTGGTGACAGCGCGGGACAATCGTCAGATGAACGTGCTTCTCGAGGAGGGTGACACGATTGTCATTCCTCCGAAGACGAACATCGTACGCGTTTCTGGCGAGGTTTTCATGGCGCAGGCCGTCATGTACGCGCCGGGAACCGACGTCGGCTACTACGTCGATCAAGCGGGGGGCTATACGGATCGAGCGAACGAAGCGCAGGTCGTCATCCACCGCCCGAATGCCCAGGTCATCATGGGAGACCTCGACACTGTGGTCTACCCGGGTGACGAGATCCTCGTTCCCCCCAAGGTCGATACGAAGACCACGCAGCTGGTCTTGGATATGACGCAGATCGTTTACCAGGTTGCCGTGGGCGCGGCCTTCATTCTTTTCCTCGTTCAGTAGGCCAGGTTCATGACTTTGCAGATCGCCGGCAGGCCCGTTGGAAACCAACATCCCCTGTTTCTGATCGCGGGCCCGTGTGTCATCGAGGAACCGGGATTCATGCTGGATGTTGCCGGGTCTTTGGCGGACATCGCTGGTCGACTCGGGATCCCGTTCGTTTTCAAGTCGAGCTTCGACAAGGCAAACCGAACGTCTGCGACTTCCTACCGGGGACCGGGCATGGAGAAGGGGCTCCAAGTTCTGGAGAAGATTCGAGGCCAATTCGGGGTCCCCGTGTTGACAGACGTGCATGAGGACACGCCGCTTGCCGAGGTGGCCTCCGTGGTGGATGTCCTTCAGACGCCGGCGTTCTTGGTGCGTCAAACGAACTTCATTCAGGCGGTCGCGCGACACGGCAAGCCCGTGAACATCAAGAAGGGGCAGTTCCAAGCCCCCTGGGACATGGCGCACGTCGTCGAGAAGTGTCGAGCCGTCGGCAACGACCAGGTGCTTCTCTGCGAGCGCGGTGCAAGCTTCGGGTACAACACCCTCATCAGCGATATGCGCGGGCTCGCTGTGATGCGGCGTACGGGGTGCCCGGTCGTGTTCGACGCCACGCATTCTGTGCAGCAACCCGGCGGCCTCGGGGGGGCCTCGGGGGGCCAGCGCGACATGGTGCCCGTTCTCGCAAGAGCCGCAGTTGCGGCAGGTGTGGCGGGTCTCTTCATGGAGACTCATCCGAACCCGGACGAGGCCCCCAGCGACGGTCCGAACATGTGGCCTCTCGGGCGCTTGGAAGCGCTCTTGAAAGTTCTCCTCGAACTCGACCGTGCCGTCAAAGCCTCGCCCTACTGCGAAGACACCCTCCAAGCGGCGCCTCCGGCATGACGGCATTCGGTATCATCGTGCCGGCTCGGTTTGGCTCGAGTCGCCTCCCCGGGAAACCCCTCCGCGACATCGCTGGGCGTCCGATGATTCAGTGGGTTTGTGAGAACGCCGGGTGCGCAGGCGCCGACTTCGTCTGGGTCGCGACCGACGACGAGCGCATTCTCGAGGCTGTAAGAGCCTTTGGGGGCAATGCGATGCTGACGTCCTCTGACCACGCAACGGGCACGGATCGTCTTGCCGAGGTGGTCGAGGCGCGCGAAGTGCCCGAGGAAACCATCGTCGTCAACGTGCAGGGAGACGAGCCGCTGCTCGATGCGAAGCTCATTCAGCTCGTGGCCCGAGCCCTGGAAGAGAATCCCCAGGCCGGCATCGCCACGCTCGCCTGTCCCATCGCCGACCCGGCCGAGCTGTTCAACCCGAACGTCGTCAAGGTGGTCACGGACGCCGAAGGAATGGCCTGCTACTTCAGCCGTGCGGCGATCCCCTGGGTGCGTGACTCCTTCGGATTGGGTGAACCCCGAGTTCTTCCCGAGGGTATCTCGTTCCTCCGCCACGTAGGACTCTACGCGTACCGGGCCCGGGCTCTCACCGCACTGAGCAAACTTCCACAGCCGCCTGTCGAGTGCGCTGAATCCCTCGAACAATTGCGTGCCTTGTACGCGGGGATCCGGGTCCACGTCACGGTTGTCGACGAAGCACCAACCCATGGAGTGGACACGGAGGATGACTTGAGGCGGGCTGAGCGGTGGATTCTGGGCAGGAAGAGCAAGTCTGCGATGCTCGCTGAGGAGCAGCCCAGTTTGGTTATCGGTTGCCCCGACTAGTCTTCCGGTACAGTCGT